>NZ_JBFPKO010000012.1:0-215076 GCF_040948765.1 Paraburkholderia sp. BR10923
TCCAGACGGAAACGTCGTTCGTCGGCAACGTTCGTGATGCAAGGACAAGCATAGGAAGACCGCTGCCTCTCCCAGCGGTGCGCAACACCCGGTCAATGACGCTTCCCGGAAGAGAACCGGCCGTTAGAGCGGCTACGGCCCGAAGGTCGGCAACGTCTCCAAATGGCCGACTGTACTCATTCACAGATGCCGGCCGGAAGCGGCCATCGACGATTTCGACGACCGCTTTACGGGATTCGGCGAACTGGAGTTCTCGGCCATGAAGAGACGTTCGTCTATCCCATCGCGCGCGCGTTTAAACGTCGGCGACACCACTGATAGCGGCCCTTCGTTGGAGGATGGGCATCTGACAGGTCATCTGGCTAAGGGGGTGTGCCAGACCCGCGAATTTTACGTCGTTCTCCAAGCAACCACGCCCACCAAACCAGGCCGTCATCGAACAGACGCGGCGCGATCGCTGGGCCAAGCGGTATGATTGGCGGCGTGATTACGACCATCGCTGCCCGGAGACTGGAATTGCTCAAAAACTACCTGAACAAGGACGGTGAGGACCTCTTCGCCTCATTCAAGTCGGATGCGGATCGGGAGTGGGCCTGGCAGGTGATTGAGTGCATACGCGAACGTTACCCCGATGCCGATCAGTGGACGACAGGTGGGCCAAACTATAAGTACACCGACTTGCGATTCGGGCGACGCAAGCTCGGCCACTCAGCGTGGCGCGTCAGTTTTCGAATTCGGCTGAGGGCGGGGCGACCGGCTTGTGAGCTTGCCAAATGGCTCTGCAAGGGTTTGGCAGACCGCCCAAGGATGTCGCCCGTGACGCATCCTGACTCGACCGCCATGAATCGTTGGCTCGACGAGTCGGCGCCGCGCGTCGCCCCCTATGCGAGCGACCTGATAGGGCAAGGCTACCGGCCGTCTGACTACGGCGCTTCAGCGTCTCCTGACGTCGACCCGGACGAGTCCGATCCAATCGAGCGGACGCCGCGCGGCATACCTCCCGATGCCCGCCTGATGAACACCATTCTGTACGGCCCCCCGGGAACCGGCAAGACGTATGCCACCATTGACGAGACATTGCGCATCCTGGATCCCGAGTTGCTGGCGCAGTATCCGGAGCCTGTCGGCAACGCTGCGGCCGACAGTCTGAATCGGCGTTCTGCATTGAAGACAAGGTTCGACGAACTGGCTCAGGCCGGGCGCGTGCGCTTCGTCACCTTCCACCAAAGCTTCAGCTACGAGGACTTCGTGGAGGGAATACGTGCGGTTAGCCACAGCAATGGACAAATCAGCTATCAAGTCGTTGACGGGGTGTTCAAGGCGCTGTGCGATCGCGCACGGGGGTCCGCTGCAACCAACACGTCCGTCGAGACTGAGCCGCCCATTAAACTCTCCGGACGCCGCATCTGGAAGATGTCTTTAGGCGCGGCTGAAGGCGACGACGCATACGTCTACGATGACTGCATCAGGCAAGGGATGGCGCTGCTGGGCTATGGTTACGCGCTCGACTACACCGGCTGTGCTTCACGAGCGGACGTCTCTGCACGGATGCGCGAACACGGGCATCAACCCGACGTTAACGACTACGCCGCAACGGCGGTCAACACCTTCATAAACGTAATGAAGACCGGCGACCTGCTCGTCGTGACGGATGGGAATCTGAAGTTCCGGGCACTTGGCGAGATCACAGGACCTTACCAACATATCGAACGCGAGGAAGGCGACGATTACAGGCAGAGCCGTGCTGTACGTTGGCTACGGTCCTATGAGCCGTCCCTGGCCTTCGGCGAATTGATGAACAATCGCTTCAGCCAGATGACGCTCTATGAACTGCGCGACGGCTCAATCGACATGACGAAACTCGACGCCCTGCTGGCACCGGCGCCGCCACCGACTGGAGCCGACGCGACGCCTTATGTGTTGATCATTGACGAGATCAATCGGGGAAATGTTTCGCGCATCTTTGGCGAACTGATTACGCTCATCGAGCCTAGCAAGCGGGCCGGCAATCCAGAAGCGTTGACGGTTACCTTGCCGTATTCGCAGACGCCATTCACCGTGCCGGACAATGTCCATCTGCTCGGCACGATGAACACAGCTGACCGTTCCCTAACGGGCCTGGATATCGCTTTGCGCCGACGCTTCACTTTCAGGGAAATGACGCCCCGGCCAGATTTTCTGGATGACGTAGACGTTGCTGGCGTCAACATCGGCCGGATGCTTGCGGTGATCAATGAGCGCATTGAGCTATTACTTGATCGCGACCACATGCTGGGCCACGCGTACTTCATGCCGCTGGCAGCCGAAGGTCGCAACACACTGGAGACGCTGGCTCGAATCTTCAGGCATCAGGTATTTCCGCTGCTTCAGGAATATTTCTTCGAGGACTGGGAGCGAATCATCTGGGTGTTGAACGATCATCGCAAGGCAGACGAATTGCGCTTCATCCGACAGCGCGGCGCGCCACTCGCACAACTTTTTGGTGCGGAGCAGGTCGGCATGCTGCGCGAAAAACGTTGGGAAGTAAACACAAAAGCCTTCGATAACGTTGAAAGCTATGCGGGCATCCTATCGACCGAAGCATGAGCGCGCGCACGCTGACTGTCCGTGAATTCGCTCGCTTAACGACGGGCGCTGTGTCCACGTCGCTAGACCAGGCGCAAGTTACGAACGCCGACTTCGAATGGCTATGCGAGATTTCGGCCCGTATGCGCGGGCAAACGGGTGCACAAGTCCTGCATGTCGAAAGCCGGCGGTGGCTACGTCTGGACAATTATGTCGGCGTACTCGAATCGCCTGGCGGCCTGCGTCTCGAGGTCCTGCCCAAGCATGTAAGCCGCGCCGACGCCGGGACTGTCGAGCAAGCCCGATCATTACTGCGCCGCATGCTTGAAGCGGCAATGGAAATTAAGCCGCGCGAAGGCGACGAGGCTGCCCTTCAATGCTTTGATCACCCCATCAACGAGTGGGTGATGCGACGGTTTCTACAGGCTCTCGAGCATGTGATCAAACGAGGCGTGAGACACGACTATCTTCGTATCGAGGAAGAGCAGCGCTATTTGCGCGGCCAACTGAATATCGCAAAGCAAATGCGCGCGTCGCCTGCTCGCGCCGATCTGCTGAACATCCGGCATGACGTGTTTTCGCCAGACCGTGCCGAAAACCGACTACTCAAGTCCGGGTTGCTACGCGTGAGCAAAAGCACCCGGGATGCCGACAACTGGCGCCTCGCCAATGAACTGCTGCACATCCTTCACGAGATCCCTGCCAGTCGAAACGCGTCGGCGGATTTCCGGGCGTGGCGCACGGACCGCCTGATGGCGCATTATGTCCAGGCTAGGCCCTGGTGTCAGATCGTGTTGGGCGACCAGATACCGCTGGCGATAGCCGGTGAGACGCAAGGGATCAGTCTGCTGTTCCCCATGGAGAAGCTTTTCGAACGTTACGTGGGCCACGCGTTGCGTATGCGTTTGCCTGTGCGCTACCGACTGACGGAACAAGGTTCGCGGCACTGGCTCTGCAACCATGACAGCACTGGCATCTTCAAACTCGAACCGGATTTTTTGATCGAGGGCCCAGATGCTGCCAGGATCCTCGACGCCAAGTGGAAACTGATTGACGGAGCGGACCGTACCAACAACTATGGGCTCAAACAGGCCGATTTCTATCAACTCTATGCCTACGGCCAAAAGTATCTCGGTGGCGTTGGCGAATTGACTTTGATCTATCCGCGCACGCGGCAGTTCGAGGCGGCGCTCAACCCGTTCTATTTCACACCCGAGTTGCGCTTGCAAGTATTGCCGTTTGACCTAGACACTGCAACACTACATGGCTTGGATTCGCTGGCGCCGGACTCTGAATTTCCCCCAGTTCTTTAGACTTGCGAGCCTCACCGCTTGTGGGGTCTGCTTACCGGCGATTCGATACACGCGAAGTCAGACGGTCACCTTCTGGCGTTCCAATGCCCCCGAGTCGTCCGCCGTATGGAAAACGTCACTTAAGGGCGGAACACGCTAGTAGCAGTAGCGAAGTAGGCTTGGATGGCCGCTATGCGCTAGACAACAGCCATTCCTGGTGTGCTAACGTGAAGGACGGCTCCGGGTCGCTAGTACGCATTCGTTGAACTCGCAGCGGTCATTCGCCTCGAATTGCCGGCGAGCGGCCGGTGAGCAGCAGTCAGCGGGCATTTCGGAGTCAACGCGCGACAGTCGGCTTTGGCCGACGACTTGCCGTCCGAGGGCTCGCACAAATGACCGTGCCAGGCTGCGACTGCTGGAACCAGTTGCATTGAGTCGCCCGGCACGCATGAGTCGAAGCGCGTTCCGCGTTGCCCATCAGAAGTTATTCCGCCGGACGCAAAGACAGTTACGTGGAACGGAGCGCACCGGTTCGAAGCACGAGCAGCAGCCCGTGCCGGCTCGCCTCCTCCCCAAGTGCCGGATGAAACGTCCATGCCATTGCGATAAATACCCTTATCGCAAGTGGCTTCCGCGCGACCTAAACTGCTTTCATGAAAACCGCCCCTGTCCCGCCTCGCGGGCTGGGAAGCGGACTTTCCGAAGGAACGCCCGCCCCCCTAGCCCCTGCATTACCTGGTCTTGCGTCGCTCGCCGCGCTGCGCGCCTGGTACGAAGGCCTGACGGCGCGCGAGGCCGTCACGCGCTATCTCGCCCACCTCCGCGGCGATGGCCAGTCCTCGCGCGGCGTGATTGCCCGTATCCGCCGGCAGCTCATCGCGTGCGCCACGGCCCGCCAGCGCGACGACCTGATCCCGCTCTTCACGCTGCCGGCCGCTGGCCGCACCCGGTACGCCGCGACCGTCGTGCACGCGATCGACGTCCTGCGCTGCACCCCGGGGCCGCAGCCGCGGCTGACCGACAGCGTCGGCGCCTGGCTGCCGCCGCGCATCGCGCAGGTGTTGTGCACAGCCCGCATGGCGACGCTCGCGGAACTGACCCTGCGGGTGCCGCGGCGGCACCTGTGGTGGCGCGGCATTCCCGGGCTCGGGCGCACCGGCGCGGAGCAGGTCGAAGCGCTGTTCGCCAGCCACCCCGCGCTGACCGGCCAGGCGCGGGCCCTCGTCGAACGGGCCCAGCCGTCACGGGAGGACGGCATTGCGCCGTGGGAGCGCTGGCGGCCGGTGCCCGAACTGGACGGCTCACACGGCCGCTTCCGGGCCCCGCGCCGCGCCTGCCTGCTGAATGCCCGCAACGACTACGAGGCCGTGCTGGCGTGGCTCGCGCTGCACGAAGCGCCGCATACGGTGCGCGCGTACCGTCGCGAAGCCGAACGGCTGATGCTGTGGGCCATCGTTGAACGGCAGCAGGCGCTCTCCTCGCTCACCACCGACGATGCGATTGCCTACCGCGCCTTCCTGCGTCATCCGGCGCCGCGTGCGCGCTGGACCGGTCCGCCACAGCCGCGCAGCTCGGCCGAATGGCGGCCGTTCGCACGCGGCCTGTCATCCCGCTCGGCGGGGTATGCGCTCACCGTGCTGAACGCGCTGTTTCGCTGGCTGATCGAACAGCGCTACGTGCTCGGCAACCCGTTCGCCGGACTGACCGTGCGGGGCGGCCAGCACGCTGCGCCCTTCGATACGGTGCGTGCGCTGACCGGCAGCGAGTGGCACATCGTACGCGGCCTCGCGGACGGGCTCGAGGGGTCGTGTGGCTGGCAGGCACCGGCCGCGCAGCGCCTGCGCTTCCTGCTGGACTTCCTGTACGGAACGGGGCTGCGGGCCCATGAACTGGTCGGCGCGAAACTCCACGACATTCACGACGATGGCAAGGACGAATGGTGGCTGAGCGTCGCCGGCAAGGGTGCGAAGCCTGGACAGGTGGCGCTGCCGCCCCTCGTGCGCGACGCGCTCGACCGGTACCTGCGGCAGCGCGGCTTGCCGGTGACGCGCCAGCGATGGGAGCCGTCCATGCCGGTGGTTGCATCGCTTGCCTCGGCAGCCCACGGCAGGGATCCCATCACCTGCACACGATTGCGCCAGGTGATGGATGCTTTCTTTAAGCTGGCCGCTGCGCTCGTTCTCGCTGAGAACCCCGACCTGTCGTCGCGTCTGCAAAAGGCCAGCCCGCACTGGCTGCGTCATACGCATGCGTCGCATGCGCTGGCCCGTGGCGTGGAACTCGTCGCGGTGCGCGATAACCTGCGACACGCGTCGATTTCGACCACCTCGACGTATCTGCACGGCGACGATGCGCGTCGGGCGCGCCAGTTCGTGACCGCATTCGGGCGACCCGCCGCACGTCAGTAAGGCCCCCTCGCCGCTACGATCTCCGCTTCATTGAACAGCGTCCGGCAATGGCCTCCGGATCGTGAGCAAGTTCGGTTGGCTTTCCGATGAGGCAGCGCGCCCGGTCGGTCAGTCACAGCGTCTTCTCAAGTTCGGCGACGAACTGCGCGGCCGGAACACCCAGAGCCTCACACCAGTTACAGAGTTCGACAACGTCCAGTCGGCGTTCCCCGCGCTCGCATTTGCTGATGAAGGTCTGGGTTGTCTCAAGGCGAGCTGCGACTTCTTCCTGTGTAAAGCCAGCCTCTTCTCGGGCCGCTCGAAGCAGCTGAACAAACAAAGCGTACCGGCGGGAGTAGATAGATTTTTCCATTGGCGGCTCAACGCGACGAGCCGCAAGGTTGCATCCTGTTTTGGAATAGTCCAAAATAGACTATTTGCAAGTGATGTTAGATGAAAGGACCTGCCCCAACGGTTACCGACCCACAGAGCAATTGCCGCCCCTGGCTGGCAACTGCCGAGCAGACGCAACTGCTGTCGAGATACCCACTATTTTTTCGCGCCGTAAGCCTCCCCGATGCCTATCCATCAAACATGGCGCACTTCGGGATTCAGTGTGGCTTCGGCTGGTACGCAATCGTCGAACAGTTGGCGCACGAGATCGAGTGCGAACTTCGTGCAATGTGGCAGGACATAATCGATTTCCCGCTGACCCTCGCCCTACTGGACCAGACACTTCTGCTGAGTCGCTGCGATTCCCCTCTCGTTCCGGTGTGCACCAACATTAGCCAGTGCGCGGGCGAAATGATCGTCGATGTCATGGACGGACTTGTGTGTGGACTTGATTCCTGGACGCGCATTCGCAGGTCCATCGAAAAGGCGAAAGCGAAAAGTCGCGAAATCTGCGAGAGCTGTGGCAAGCCCGGGCAGTATCGGGAAGGCCATTGGCATCACGTCTATTGCGATGAATGTGCAGGGCCAATTGCAGCCTCGCAGGCTGACTCTTCCATCTGTACCGACGACGGCAATGGCCTTGATGCTCCCGATGGGCTGTTGGCGGCGCGGCTCCTGCGCTTCGCAACGCTGGTCTGGGATGACGCGGCCGACGCCGACGCCTGGATGCGCTGCCCGCATCCCGAACTCGGCGGCACGACACCGTACGAGGCTGCAGCTGACCCTGCCGGCGCCGCACAGGTAGAAGCTATCTTGGGGCGGATCCTGCATGGGATCCCGACATGAGTAGCCATCACACTCGGGCCGCTTCGTGGCTGTCTCAAGCGTTACGTCGTCGAGATGCGAACGCAGGAGCCTCGACGTCGCGATCAAAGCGATCAACGAGACTGGCCGGCTTGCGCGAATACGTGAACGACGGAGAAAGCAATTGAGCCCTGAGCTGGACGCCAAGCTGCGCGCCCACTATCCCGCGATCTTTACGGTCGACCCGGTTGGCGATCCCTACGATCTCGACGGGCCTCCTGTGCCGTCCGCATTCGCGACTTGGGGCTTCGAATGCGGCGATGGATGGTATGACCTGCTCAACGCCCTGTGCCTGAACCTGCAGCACGCGACGAAGCGCGGAGCATCGCAGGTCGTCGCCATTCAAGTGAAAGAAAAACTCGGCGGACTTTGCTTTTATGCGAACGGACCAGATGCCGACCAGGCGGGCATGATCGAGCTAGCTGAAACGATGAGCAAGCAGCTTTGTGAGGTGTGCGGCAATCGAGGCAAGACGATTCGAAACGGGGGAATCAAAACGCGCTGTCCTGAACACGAAAACGACTGAGGCCTCCGGCTGCTTTCCGTTACTGCCACGCGCGCCGGCACCAAACCAAAATGCGCGTGGATGGTCCGGCTCTCTCATTCAGACCGACATGTCGAAGAGAGAAATGGGTCTTGATAACAGACTGACGTGGACGCTCGCAATGATGATCGCCGCAGGCCTTGACCTGGCCCCGCCTCGCGCTCTGGGTACGCCCCGATCTATAAAAGCTGGAAAACGACAAATCTGCCGCTAGCGAAGCGCGTTGCGACATCCGCGCTGCCCTAGCGAAACTAGCGAAGCTCGTGTACGACATCAGCTTGTCGGAATAGCGCCATGAGCACCAAAAGCATGTTCAGGTGCCAGAAAGCGAGCTGCCGGGTTGGCAAGACCTCTTCGAGGTTAGACGGCCGAGCGGCCCTTTTGGGCCAATATCAATCGGCATAGTAAGAGTTTTGAGACGCAAGAAATGGTGCAGCGACTGCAGGATATTCTCGGGCAGCTTTATCGGCCTCCGACTGATGGGACGCGTCAGGTATTCGCGTCGTCAAGAACCAATGCGGAAAAGCTGCCGCAACTGTCCTCTATAGCCGTCATTTCAATCACAGCGCCCTATCGTCCGTCGGCGAGCATCGGTAAGTTCGCTCATGTGCTGCGCTTGAGCTTCGCCGACGTGGATTTTCTGAATCCAGACCTGTCCACCAGAGCTCGGGAGAAGCTTGCCCACGCCTTCACCAAAGAGCAGGCCAACGCAGTCCGCGCCTTCGTCGAAGCATTGCCTGAGGCAATAGCATCGGTGGTTGTCCATTGCGAAGGCGGATACTCACGCTCATGTGGTGTCGCCGTTGCACTGCATCAACTGTATGGCTACAGCATGAACCACCAGCATCTCGCCAGCGCGAATCCCTCGGTTGTTCGAGTGATGATGGGCCAAGACCGGGGACCGCGGATGTCGAAGAATTTCCGCCGCTAATCTCGAGGACTTTCATTGAAAAGGAAAGCGGCACCCACATCGGCAGGCCAAACATGACAACAAACACTGAAACCGAGCACGTTCCCAACAACTTTCCGAGCGACGACTCACCTAGTGTAGTCGCCGGCGCGCGACCTAAGATTTGCGTCGTTCTTTCCGAGGGAAAATACGTCGCCGGACAAACCGACCTTGATCGCAAAGAACGCTGGAGCATTTGCGAAGACCTCGCGCACCAGCTCATACCGAAAGCCGAAAGCGACGCTGCTGCTCATCCGGAGCACAGTAATGAGCTCACCCTTGAACGCGTGCGCGCCGCGGTCGCTCGAAAAGGCTGGGTGTCGAACGCAGAATTGACGTGGCTCATCTCTCGCATGAGAGTGTTGTTGAACTGGTAAGTGTCCCCGGGTGTTCGCCTTTTTCGTCTTTCGCCCCATCCGTGATGGCTACCGATGCATCTCCCGCGGAACTGCGTATCACTTGTCCGCACAGCCGAACGCGGCGTCAGCCTAGACATCGTCAAACGCAAGGGTCCGCAGTTTGAAGGTGAACTGACCGTTAACTTGCGACCCGGAGGCTGCGCTCATGAGCCGACATCGCAGACAGCGCCGGGCGGTTACGCCAGCTAAGAGCCTAACAACCGAAGTCGTAGTTGCACACTGACCGAGTTATCAGATTCGGTGCGCATTTTCGCCTCAGCCGCGGGGGGCTGCCGGATAACCTGTCGTCCGAAGGCGGCAGGCGCACATTCCTGTTTTTTCTGGCTTCCCCGCTTATGGTGCAGGGTGCAGCAACCCTCCACCACTGAACCTTGCATGCCGGGGTCATGCCGAAAGGGCCGCCTAGGGCAGACGTCGGCCAGAAAGAGACATCGGCCTGCTTCATTTCCCCCGCACGGAGATGGCTGTTTCCGGACCGGAAGCAGCCATTTCTTGCCTTGTAAATCGTTTGTCGGCCAGTGCCAGCAGAGGGCCGGCGGCATGCACGCGGGGGCGGTTTCAGCCTTACATAGATCCTGAAGCTCGCGCAACCGCGCTGGTAGAGCCTGTCACCGTGCTCGTCGGCTCGAACCTGCCGTTCCTGACCTCGTAAAGCGTAACGGCGGCAGCGCGCAGATCACCTTTGGCGTCGAAGGCGATCTTGCCGGTGACGCCGTCGAACGCCACCTTCTTCATCGCGGGCAGGTAATCGGCCGGAGCGGTGGAGTCGGCCAGTTTCATCGAGTTGATCAGCGCCCAGGTTGCGTCATAAGCGTACGGCGCATAGAGCACGACCGCGCCGTACTTTTTAAACTTGTCGGCAAACGCCTTGCCGTTGGCCATCTTCTCGAGCGGCTGTCCTGATTCAGCCGACACGGTGCCGTCCGCCGCGGCCGGCCCCGCGAGCTGAACGAACTTCTCCGTTTCGATGGCCGAGCCGACGAGCGGAACCCTCATTGCCAGTCCCGTCATCTGCTTGCGCAGCGGCCCGGCTTGCGCATCGACGCCGCCATAAAAGATCGCCTGTGCGTCCTTCGACTTGATCGAAGTGAGGATGCCGCGAAAATCGATCGCCTTGTCGGTGACGAACTCGCGGTCCACCACATCCACGCCCGCAGCCTTCAGCTCCTTGACGACGACGTCCGCAAGGCCCTGCCCGTAAGACGTGCGATCGTCCACCACCGCAACACGCTTGTATCCCTTGCTGGCCATGTACTGAGCGATGACGCGGCCAACCTCGCTGTCGTCACCGATCACGCGGTACGCGGTGGCAAAGCCCTGGCGGGTCAGCTCAGGGTTGGTCGCCGACGGCGAGACTTGCGGTATGCCAGCCGACGCGTACACCTTGGACGCAGGAATCGTCGCGCCCGACGTGATGTGGCCCACCACGCCATTCACCTTCTGATCGACGAACTTCTGCGCCACGGCCACCGCGGTCTTGGGGTCTGCTGCGTCGTCCTCGGACAGCAGCGCGAAATGCACGAGCTGACCTTTGATCTTGATGCCTGCGGCATTGGCATCGTCGATCGCGAGCCTGACGCCGTTCTCCGCATCCTTGCCCACATGCGCGACCTGTCCCGTCAATGGACCGCCGAAGCCGATCGTGACAGTCTGGTCCGCGTACGCAAGACCATTCAGTAAGACTGAGCATCCTACGAGGCATACGCCCTTGAGAATCAGTTGCATGCTAATCACCTTTATTCGCCTGTTTGCAGAACACCGCGTCGAATCTGATCGCGTTCCATCGATTGAAACAGGGCTTTGAAGTTGCCTTCTCCGAAGCCGTCGTCGCCCTTGCGTTCAATGAACTCGAAAAACACTGGACCAAGCAACGGTTGCGAGAAGATCTGCACCAGCAGTCGTTTGGAACCATCCTTCGTGGTGCCGTCGAGGAGCAGACCGCGAGCTTGCAGTTCACCCACGTTTTCGCCATGCCCCGACAAGCGTTCTCCCAGCATCTCGTAGTAGATGTCGTTGGGGCCGGTCATCAACGGGATGCCGGCCATCTGCAACGCGTCGACGCTTTTGAAGATGTCGTCGGTGAGCAACGCCACGTGCTGGATTCCTTCCCCGTTGAACTGCATCAGGAATTCCTCGATATGTCCGGCGCCCTGTTTTGCTTCCTCGTTCAGCGGGATGCGGATCTTGCCATCGGGAGCGGTTAGCGCCTTTGAAGTCAGTCCGGTGTACTCGCCCTGAATGTCGAAGTAGCGAATCTCGCGGAAGTTGAAGAACTTCTCATAGAACGATGCCCAGTACGCCATGCGGCCGCGATAGACGTTGTGCGTCAGATGATCGACGACCTTGAAGCCGTGACCGACCGGCCGGCGATCCACGCCGGGCAGAAACTCGAAGTCGATGTCGTAGATGCTCTTGCCGTCCTCGAATCGGTCGATCAGGTAAAGCGGCGCGCCGCCGATCCCTTTGATGGCGGGAAGACGCAACTCCATCGGACCGGTTGGGATATCGACCGGCTGCGCGCCGAGTTCGAGCGCGCGGGCGTACGCATGATGGGCATCCTTCACGCGAAACGCGAGCCCGCATGCGGAAGGGCCATGCTCCGCACCGAAGTACGACGCGATGCTATGCGGTTCGTTGTTGACGATGAAGTTGATGTCGCCCTGGCGATACAACTCCACCTGTTTGCTGCGATGACGCGCCACCCTGGTAAAGCCGAGCTTCTCGAACAGCGGTTCCAGTACACCGGGCGCGGGCGAAACGAATTCGACGAACTCGAAGCCCATCAGGCCCATCGGATTTTCGAACAGATCAGACATGACTATGCTCCGGTTGCGAGGTCGGATCGGAGGAACCGATCGCCGCTGCGGCATGGCGCGGTTCCACACAGCGATAGGCGACGTAGACGACCCCGATCCAGACAGGGATGACGAGCGCCGACGCGCGGATGCCGGGAGTGAGCAGCATCACGGTCACGATGGCGGCAAGGAACGCGAGAACGAGATAGTTCGTGACGGGCGCGAACGGAGCGGGAAAGCGCGCCTTGAGATCACGAGCCTTGCGCAACTTGCGAAAGCGCAGGTGCGTGACGACGATCGTGACCCACGTGATCACCAGCGCAGCCACGATCAGTGACATCAGGATTTCGATCACGCTCGCCGGTGCCACGTAGTTCAGCACGATACAGAGCCCCGTGAAGATGCCCGGATAGACGATGGCGCGCACTGGCACACCGCGTTTGTTCACCTGCATCAGCGATTTCGGTGCGTTGCCCTCGCTCGCCATGCCATACAGCAGGCGGCTATTGCAGTACACCATGCTGTTATAGACGGATAGCGTCGCGGTGAGGATCACAAAGTTCAGCACGTTCGCAGCCATGGTTTCGCCGAGGCCCGAGAACACGAGCACGAACGGACTATGGCTGTAAGTGCCGCCGCCCAACTTCATCTGCGACAGCAATTGCGTCCACGGCGACAGCGACAGCAGCACGGCCATCGAGCCGATATAGAACAGCAGAACGCGGAAGATCAACTGATTGATCGCTTTCGGAATGACCTGACGCGGCTGGTCTGCTTCGGCAGCGGTGAAGCCGAGCATTTCGACGCCGCCGAACGAGAACATGATGAAGGCCATCGCCATCACGAGCCCGGAGACTCCGTGCGGGAAGAAGCCGCCGTGCGACCACAGGTTGCTGATGGATTGGCCCGGACGATCGGCGCTGGTGAGCAGGTAAGCCCCGACCGCGATCATCGCCAGCACGGCAACGATCTTGATCAACGCGAACCAGAACTCGACTTCGCCGTAGATCTTCACGTTGATGAAGTTCACGCTGTTGATGAGCACGAAGAACACAAGAGCCGTGACCCACGTCGGAATACCGGGCCACCAGAACTGGATGAAATTGCCGACCGCGGTCAGTTCCAGCATGCCGACGAGCACATACAGCGCGACGCAGTTCCAGCCCGACAGAAACCCCGCGAAGCGCGAGCCGTAGCGATTGGCGAAATAGCTGAACGAACCGGCGATGGGCTCCTCGACCAGCATCTCGCCGAGAAAACGCATGATCAGGAAGGCCACGAGGCCGCCGATCGCGTAACCGAGCAGCATGGAAGGACCGGCGAGTTCCAGCACGCCGGCGGAGCCGAGGAAAAGGCCGGTGCCGATCGTGCCGCCGAGCGCGATCAGCTGGATGTGGCGATTCTTGAGCTTGCGCTCGAGGTGTCCCGAAGAAGAACTGGTTTGCATGATGTGCGACTCCGCGGACATGTCAGTTGGTCACGAAAAACAGCTTCGCGTGCGTGCCGAAATACCGAACCGTCGCGCCCTTGCGAAGCTCGATCACATCGCCTGCACGGCCTTCGACATGCGTGCCGTCGCTCGCCTCCACGCCGAACACGCCTTCCAGCACGAGGATCACTTCGTCGTACGTCAACGTTTTCGGTTCGCACAGCGCTTCGTGCCAGCGACCAAATCCGCAAGGCAGCTTTGCGCCTTCATGATCCGAAATGGCCCATGAAATCTCGGCGATGCCCTCGGCGGCTCCTCCTCGATCCTCGGTGCGGATCGAGTCGCCTTTGATCATTCGGATGGACTGCATGTCGATGTCTCCTTGTCTGCATTGATAGGAATAGTGGCGCGCGTCCGCGCGGCAATCTTTGGGACTAGCGTTCGTGGCGGCCCGATGCGCGTTCGCGCATCAGCGTCCACTGCACGCCGATGTCGCGCAGCGGGCGCGGCGGGATGTAGCTGGCGGTGCCCTGCACGAGAAAGTCGTCGGTCAGTTCGCCGTGCCGGCCGAGCGCGAGTTCCGCGATCAACATGCCCGCAGCGGTGTGGCGCACAATGCCCGCGCCGTTACAGCACGCGGCCGCATAGACGTTGTCGCTGACCTGACCGAATGCCGGCGCATGGTTGTGGGAGACGGCCAGCCAGCCCATCCAGAAGTGCTCGATGTCCAACGAGCCGAGCTGCGGGAACCGGCGTTCGAGCAATTCAGCATGCTGCGCGCGCGCCGCCTGGCGGCGCGTCTCGTTGGTATCGAGCGACGGCGAGTATTCGAAACCCTGGCGGATCAGGAGCCGCTTGTCGGTCGTCAGACGCAGCGTCGATCCCGCGACGCCATGCGCTGGCGTGATGCCCCAGTTGTCGTCCGTGCCGAGTTTCGCCTGCTGTTCGGGGGTCAACGGTCGCGTCAGACTTGCGAACAGCAGCACCGGAACCTGTCTGTCGCGAAACACGCCGAATGACTGCGAGAACGCATTGACCGCGAGAATGAGCTTGCCGAAGCGGATCAGACCACCGGACGACGTACGGATGTACGGCGACGGCCCATCGAACTCGGCTTCAACCACCGGCGAGTTCTCGAACAGCTCGATGCCAGCGGGCAGACTGTCGGCGAGGCCACGCACCAAAGCGGCGGGATTCATCAGGCTGGTTCCCGGCGTGTAGATCGCCGAGTGGTAATAGCTCGTGCCGAGCCGCGCCTCGAGTTCGCCGCGCGACAGCAGTTCGAACTCCTCGCCCCATGCGCGCAGGTTGGCGGCATAGGTGGTGAGCACGTCAGTCGCTACCTGGCTGGTGACGGCGGCGTGATAGCGGCCGCGCCGTGCCCAATCACAGGAAATTCCATGGCGCTCGATCAACCGTTCGAGTTCACCGATCGCGAAGCGGCCTACACGAATGGCACACCGGCCCTGTTCGACGGAAGCGGCGGACGTAGACGGCGTGTGCGGCAAATCAATCGCAAAACCGGAGTTGCGCCCCGACGCGTTTTCTCCGACTTCGCCGGCTTCCAGCACCGCGATCGAGTCGTCCGGCCGCAATTCGGCCAGCCGCCGTGCGGCGGCGAGCCCGGCATAGCCGGCGCCGATCACCACCCAGTCGAAGTCGCGCTCGCCGGCGAGCGCAGGCCGCGGCGAGCGCTTCGGCAGCAGCGCGCTCCAGCCGTTGGTCTTGTCGTCCTTGGGAAGACGGTCGATGAAACAGGGCATGAGAAATCCGCATTAATCTGATGAAACGCCGTCGAATTCGCGGCAGGCACTCCAACTATAGAACAAAAATAATTTATTATTGTTAGTGTTTGTACCGAGACCGAACGATGGCACGTTCGTGCGGAAAACTCGCGAAAAGGGGGGGGGTTGTCAGCGACTCAGAAGTATTTATTATTGTTTTTGCCATGACCGACCACGCGACCTCCATGCCAACCCATTCCCCGCGGGCGCCCACTCGCACACGCACCCCGCAAAGCGAACGCGTCGAAGCGACGCAACGCAAGATCATCGAGTCAGCCCAACGGCTGCTTCGCGAAGAGGGCTTCAAAAGCGCAACGCTGCAGGCCATCGCACGCGGCGCCAAGGTCTCGCTCGGCGCGCTGCAACACCACTTTGACAGTCGCGATGCACTGATGGAGCGCCTCGTCGACGAGGCGATGGCGCCGTTGAGCGACCATGGTGCCGTTTGGCCTGATGCGACGCTGCCGTTGCGCGAGCGTGCGCAGACTTTTGTCGAGCGCGCATGGGCAGACATTTTTGGGGCGACGAGTTATCTGACGGCCTGGAGCCTGTTCTTCGGTTGCAAGGCGACGCCGTCGATTTTTAGCCGCATCGATGCGAAGCGTGCAAACGAAGACAGGAAGTTCTTCGCGCGTTTCCTCGAAGCGTTCCCCGAACTCGAACAGCACCATCCGTATCCGAACGGATTTATCGCGTCGGTATTCTCGACGTTGCGCGGCGTCGGCGTGTTCGAGTTGTTCGATGTTTCGACGACGGAAAAACACGAGGAATTGCAGGCGCTCGTGGAAACCATCGTGCGAGCGTGTACGCCAGCAGTCGGAGCACCGCTGGTCCCCCGGACGCAAGGGCGCCAACGAAGGAAATCCACTGCGTAGGGCTCGTGTGAGCTGCCGTGGACGGTCAGGCGCAATCAGTCTTCTGAGGCGGCGAAAAGTTGCAACGTAACATCTACCCGATTTTGGGCATTCCGCGAGTCAGCAATATGGCCGGAGGCCGCTGAACGTCGGAAAGCGGCCATTACGATATCGCCGATCTGAACGGCCGAAACGGGTCGGTTTCCGGCGACCGTGTCGGGCAATGCGCGTCGTTCGACGCTCCGCCTGTCTGGTTCCGCCCGCGTCCCTAATCGGTCACTCACGGATCGGCGCCGACACCGGAGGTGTGTCGGCCAAATCAAAGCAGATGCCCTCCGCGATTTCCGGGGCGGATCACCGCAAGCGGATCTGACCAATTCACTCACTCGGCACTGGGAAAACGTCGCTGACGCTACAGGCGTCGCTCATCGTGGCTATCCGACAGATCATCCGCGGATAGCGAAGGGATTGAGCGGGCGAGTGCAGCACGGCGAATTCGCCGGCTCGCCGTCCCGACTCTGCTACAAGCATTCCTGCGCTTGCTCAGGTAACAGGCACGAACTCTCCTTCGGCGAAGAACCACGCCGCCATCGTCCGTACCAGTTCGAGCACGACCTCCGCGTCGGTCCGGCCGGAGGACGCGCGCACGTGGAACGAATGATCTGCGTCGTCCACCACATGCAGCGTGGCGCGTGGCCCCAGCGTCTCGACGACCGACCTCAGCAGGTGAAGCTCGGCCAGCTTGTCGCGCGTGCCCTGCAGGAAGAGAATCGGCACCGTGATGTCCGCCAGGTGCCGTGCCCGCTCCACGCCGGGCGCGCCCGCCGGGTGCAGCGGGAACGCGACGAAAGCGAGGCCACGCACGCCGTCGAGCGGGGAGATGGCTTGGGCCTGGGACGTCATGCGGCCGCCGAACGACCTGCCGCCTGCGAAGAGCGGCAGGGCAGGCAGTCGCCGGCGGGCCTCTGCGACGGCTGCCTGCACGGCAGCATGTGCCACGGCCGGCGAGTCCACCCGCCTGGAGCCCCGCTCCATGTACGGAAACTGGTAGCGCAATGTGGCGACATTGGCCGCCGCAAGCGCGTCGGCCAATGACGACATGCCGGCGTGCTGCATGCCCGCCCCGGCACCGTGCGCGAAGACATACAGGGCCCGCGCGTCCTCCGGCGCTCGGAGGAGCGCAGAGACCTTGGTGCCGTCGGGCAGTGCCAGGGAAAGTGATTCTGGGTCGTCCATCGTATTCAGGTCGTGTCGTTGTGGCCTTTGCGCCGATTCTGCATCAATGAGGCATCGGGGAGCGTTTGTGGCGGCCTCCGGCAAGGCATTGGTCAGGCGGAGTTTGCCGGCCGATCCATGGAGCCCGCGCCCATCGTGAACGGCGCCGCAGTCGCGATGTGTCGGTTGACGACCGCAAGCCCGACCTGTGGGCCGCAACGTGATCCGCGCTTTGAGACATTTGCGTAACAGCACGCCTGCATCATTGTCAGCAAGCTGTTACGACACTGCAATCAGCGTCAACGGAAGTTCTCGAAGCGCAGTTCATTTATCTGGCTCTCTGGAAGAGCATGTCCGGCTGCAGAAAGTTCTGGATTCGGCCGCTCCCCCGAGACGTCGAATGGACATTCGAACGCTGCCTTTACCCTCGGCATCAGTCAGTCGAGCGAGGACTGCAATCGCTTCGGACGTCGGTCGATCCTATGTCGGATCCATGCACAGCTGGCTGGATCAGCGGTACTCCGGACATCGCGCTATGCAACCTCCCGATACGAGTCCTCGCGATTGACCGCTATACAGTCTGCACTGCCGCGTCGCCCACGATGGTCTGGTCGCGCCGCTGAGCTGACGACGACGCAGAATCGCGCAGTGCGTTGGTTGCTTCGTGACTGAACAGAAGATCGACGATTTCGCGTGTCGGCACGCTGGTCATGAGCATGGACACTTTTCCGGGGCGAAACCAGCGGCACCGCAATATTTCATTGCTCGGTTCCGGCCGGGCATCTTCAGGCAAGATCAGAAAAAACACGTGGTGTCGTTTGTTCAGGCCGCCGAATTGGAACAGGTACCCCAGCTCGTGACCCTCGAGCGTCGTTTCTTCAATGAGCTCGCGCTGAGCAGCTTCGACCGGCGACTCGCCGCGCCGGATCGTACCTCCGGGCAGCGACCACCTCGTTCGCCCCCGCTCTACGAGGAGAATTCTTTCTCGCTGCCAGCACACGACGGTTGCTCTCTCTTTCATGCTTCCAGGCCTCAGTACAGCTTCGGTATTCTTCTGCCGAATTGGAACGACGTTTAGGACTCTGGCTCCAGCCACCAACCGTCCTTCACAAAGCAGCAGCAACGGGCGCGCCCAATACTCCCTGACCGGACACCTGCATATCGGGCATCGTGTTCTACCGAGGAGAAAAAAGATGGAAACGCGCTCGTCGCCTGAAATCGCGCACCGCCCGGCATCCTTGTCGTGACCAGCACGCTTTCCGTTCCGGCTACCCGCTAACGCGCTTACCTCGATGAGCCCTGGCGTGTGCTGCCCCGGCTGCCGACTGCGGAACTATCGATGTCTGTGCCTGATTTCCAGGCCGGCGTAGACAGCCAGAAAAGGCGCCGACAAGCATTGCAGCCATCGCGAGCGATTCATCAATGGAATTGCCGGGTTTCGATGATTACACATAGATCCAGATGCCGATCCCAGCCACCATCAGGAAAATCCCCGTAATCAGCCCCCAAACCGGCCCGGGCGAATCGGACTTCATTCTGTGAGACATTTTCATAGCACTACCTCCCCGACACACTGACTGTCCACCGCGCGAACTTCATGAAGCTCACAACGGGATGCCGCACGTGCGGACGCGGCTGTCGGGACTTCGCGCCACTGCTGTGCGCTTCTCAACCATCGAGGGCCTCGCGCTCAAGTCGGTCGCGCGAAATGTGACGGACATCCTTACCCTTGGCAACATAGATGACAAGTTCTGCCAGGTTCTTTGCATGGTCACCGATCCGCTCGATGGCCGACGCGATGGACACGTAGTCGAGTGCGGAAGTGATGATGCGGGGATTCTCCGCCATGAATGTTGGCAGCTTGCGCACGAATGCGCGGTACTGCTCATCGATCGCCTCATCCTCACTCATGATCCGGGCTGCCTCAACCGAATCGAGCCGCGCGAATGCAGCGAGCGCGTTGTGAAAGATGGTTCCCGCCATCTGACCGGACGACCGGATTTCCGCGATATTCATGCTCCTGCCCGCAGCGTCATCCGCGATTCTGCGCGTCCGCTTTGCGATCTTGCGCGCTTCGTCGCCTGCGCGCTCGAGATTGCTGATCCCCTTTGAGAAGGCCAACAGTCGACGCAGATCAGACGCGATGGGCTGGCGCCGGGCAATGATGTTGCTGCACTCGGCATCGATCTCGACTTCCATCGCATTGAGTCGACGCTCCTCGCTAACCACCTTCTCGACCAGACCCATGTCGAAGCGGCTGAGCGCCTCCATCGCATTGGCCAATTGGGACTCAACCAGCCCACCCATTTCGAAAAATCTCGACGATAGGTGTTCCAGGTCGGCATCGAACTGGCTGGAAATGTGTTTGTCTGGCATAGAAAACCTCCTCTTGCCAGAATGACGATAAACTGTTTGTACGGTTTGTCAAACCTGAAAAAATCATGAAGCCAAAGGCTACCTGGAACAGAAGCGGCAAGCGGGCGCATGTATCGCCGGACGACAGTGCCAACGAGGCAGCGGCCGGCGGGAAGTCAGTCCAGACTGCGCAAACCCAACGTGTTGCGGCCAAGCCACAGTCCCGGAAGGCGATGCCTGTTGAAGCGCCTTCTGCGCCCGCTGTCCGGGACCGCAGGGAGCATGTCAAAGAGGAAAAGGTCGTGCGCGACACCTTCACGATGCCGAGGAAGGACTACGAGCAGCTCGCGGTACTCAAGCAGCGGTGCCTCGATGCGGGCCTGGCCGTGAAGAAGAGCGAGCTCGTCCGTGCAGGGCTACTTCTGCTGGCATCTGAGCCGACGAAACGTCTTCTTGCGGCCGTCAAGGCGGTCGAACCGGTCAAGACCGGCCGGCCACCGAAATCGAAGTGAGCCGCGCTCGCGGCCTAACAGGTAGCGCCCCTGTGCGGGCCCGCCTGTGTCCGCCTGCGTGCGAAGGAATCGAACAGGTAACGGTCGGGTCTTGACGAGTCAAATCAGTGCCGGTCATGGCAGAACAGATCATCGACGAGTTTGCACGCGGCGCTGTATCCACCCATGAGCGCGTCCGCCTCGGTTGCGAAGGGACGGCCGCGCGCTTCGCCAAAGCGCAACGATGAAAACACGGCTACGTGACTCGCAGCCTGAAATATCCTGACGATAGCAACGTACCCTGGCCGCGTTGGCTCGCGCCTGTTCGGTCCGATGCTGAAATCGGACTCGACAGAGATATCGAGCATGAAGCCTTCATAGTCGTAGCTTCGGGTCATGACCGTCTCTCTGCCTTATTTCTCGCGTCGACATTCGCGCACGCCCGACATGGCTTCGAGGCGCGTGCATATCGTCGAGAACTCGCCCGCGTTCACCCGCGACAGGGCAATCTGCACATCGTCGAGATCGGCGTCATCCTCCGACTGCTTCGCCAAAGGCCAGCCTTACTGACCCACTTCCTTGATGGTCAATGCATTCTTGACAGAGGTCACGCCGGCAACGCCTTGAGCGACCTGAATGGCCTTGTCGACCTGCGCGGAATCCGGAACGGTGTCTTCCAGCGTTACCGCGCCACCGCGAGCGCGAATCACAATATTTTCCGGCCTGATGTCCTTCGCGTGATCCAGCGCGGCACGCACTTTCTTTGCCAATGCGTAGTTGGCCTGCTTCGACGATTGCGGTGACTACCTTTACGCAGTGCGTCAATGCCAAAGACATTGGGGTGTGGGACCGATTTCGCGAAGCCTAAGTCACAACACAACTTCCCACGGCTGCCTGCGGGCAGGCAATGCGTTTCCAATTCTGGTTGGTCACCGCCCAAACTGCTGCACTGCTGGATTAAAGCTATTACCGCCTATCGTGAAGGGATATATGGCGACACCCACGCGGCGATACAACGTGCCACATACTCTGCATCTTTACCGCCGCTGAGTAGATGGTCAGCCCGATCCAGCGATATGAAACTTTTTGGATGTTTCGCCGCAAGGAAAATCTTTTGCGCCTGTTCAATGCTAACGGTATCGTCCAGAGGAGAATGGAAGACAAGTAATGCCCTCTTCAGCCTCGCGACTTTCTCTTCCAGCCGGTGTTCGTTAACGTCCTTGAGGAATTGACGCTTGATTGTGAAGTCCCTACCGGCAAGCTGTACCGTCAAGGTGCCGAGCCTTTCGATTGATTCGATGCTGTCCTTGAACAAGTGCTTGATATGCCGCACGTCGCCAGGAGCCCCGATCGTAACGACCGCTTTTGATTCCGGTATGTCGGAAGCCGAGGCTAAAACTGCAGCCCCACCCAGACTATGACCGATCAGTAAGGTTGGTGCCTGATGTGCCCTCCTGAGGAAATCCGCTGCCGCCAGCAGGTCGCTAATGTTGGAGGAAAAGTTACTGTTGGAGAAATCGCCGTCGCTGTTACCAAGCCCTGTAAAGTCGAAGCGAAGTACGGCAATCGACTGCTCAGTCAGCGCCCGTGCGATCTTCGACGCGGACTTCAAGTCCTTACCACAAGTAAAGCAATGCGCGAACAGCGCATATGCGACAGATTTGTCAGGAAGCTCAAGGAGTCCGGCCAGCAATTCACCCCGATCGTTCTCGAAAGAAACCTTCTGCTTCATCATCGCCGTGATCTCCTGGTCGCGACATCTCGGATGTCCGAGACGAAGTCTGAGGCTAGGGAAAAACCTGCGACGCACCGCGTCGACGGGCGCCGCGCGAATTGCAGGAGGAGGCTCAGCCCTTTGCCGCGCCGGCGACCGGCGCGCCCGTGTCATCGTCGCCCGCCTGCCCTAGCGCGGGCAGGTACCTGCCGAAGTTCAATTCGAAATCGCTCGGAACTCCGTAGGCCAAGGTCCGGAGCTTGGCGCGGCGGGCCTGCCCACTTGGCGAGGCCAGCGCCGGAAAGAACATGTCAATGCTCGACTGGATTTCGCTAGCCGCCGGCATTCCCCAACGATTGATCTGAGCTTTCGCCGCGCCGAGTGTTTCACGGTCGAAAGAGGCCAGGCGATGGGCCAGCGTATCGACAAAGGCGTCGAGAGCGTCATCTTCCAACGTGCGGTTTACCCAGCCGTAGCGTTCGGCTATGTCGGCGTCGAAGTCGTCGGCGCTGAGAACAAACTCAAGTGCCCGCGACCGACCGACCAGGCGCGGGAGCCATTCCAGTGCTCCGCCTCCCGGAACCAGACCAACCCCGACCTCGGGGTTGCCAAATATGGCACTCTGCCTGCTGGCAAAGCGCATATCGCAGGCCAGAACAAACTCGTTCCCGATGCCGCGCGTGCGGCCGCGAATCTTTGCAATGCTTACCACTGGCGATGACGCGAGTCGCAGGACGAAGTCGCGCCAAAGACCCAACACATCTGGCCGTTCGGCCGCCTTAGCTACATCAAGATGGGCGACGAAAAAATCTGGATTCGCCGACTGGAAGACAACGACCTTCACGGACGGGTCCGAGTCGAGGTCGGCCATTACTGTTCCCAATTCGACGATCGTCGCAGGAACAAACATGTTGATCGGCGGGTTGCTGAAGGTGATCGTCCACCGGCCCGGACTGCTGAGGTCGATGTCGAACTGTGAGGCGTCAGGCATGGTGCTTCTCCTACGGGGATGGGTAGACCAGCGTTGCGCTCAAGGGAATCTCAGGTCGCGGCGGCATACACGTCGGGAACCTCTACTGCACAGAAAAGCCGGCTCAAGAAACCGCCCTCATCTCTGCGAGCACGGTCGGGATGAGTTCAGATACGGTGGGGTGTATCGGGACTGCGTGCTGGAGGGTCGTATACGGGAGGCCTGCGTTTATCACGTCGAGGAGACCGTGGATGGCCTCGTCGCCACCAGTACCCAGGATGGCCGCACGGAGGATTCTCGAGGTCTGTGCGTCAACGACCACTTTCATGAAACCCTTTGTCTCGCTCTTCTCCACGGCGCGCCCGACACGGGTCATAGGCCGGTGCCCGACCAGCAGCGGTCGGCCGCTCGCCCGCGCCTGGGTCTCGGTCATGCCGACGCGGCCCAGGGGCGGATCGATAAACAGGGCGTAGGCCGGGATCCGCTGGCTCACCCGGCGTGCCTCGCCATCAAGCTCGTTCGCCGCAACGATCTCGAAGTCGTTGTAGGCCGTATGTGTGAAGGCCCCCCGGCCGTTGCAATCACCGAGTGCCCAGATACCGGGCACGCTGGTCGCGAGCTGATCGTCGACGCGGATGTAGCCGCGCGCGTCGGTCGCGACTCCGGCCTTGTCGAGCCCGAGGTCGTCCGTGTTGGGCCGACGCCCCACGGCCAGGAGGACGTGGCTGCCCACGATCTCCGGTTCGCCGTCCGTGCAGTTGACCCCGACGGCAACGCCTGCCGCGTGCGGGGCGAAACGAATGCATTGGGCACCGGCCCGCACGGTGATGCCCTCGCACTCGATAATCTCCCTGATCGCAACCGAGACCTCTTCGTCTTCACGCATAACGGGGCGCGGCGATTGCTCCACGACAGTCACCCTTGCGCCGAACCGGCGGTACATCTGAGCGAACTCCAGTCCGATATAACTTCCGCCGATTACGACCAGATGCTCAGGCACGCGGTCGAGCGCCAGCATTGACGTATTGGTCAGAGTGCTTACCTGATCGATGCCCGGAAGATTCGGGACAATCGCGCGCCCGCCGACATTGACGTAAATGCGCGGCGCGCGGAGGTATTCGTCACCCACCACAACCGTGTCCGGCGACTCGAAGCGAGCGGAGCCCTGTAGCACCGTACACCCCTTCATGCCGCGCAGCCAGCGCTCGACGCCCGTGCGCGCGTTGCGCGAGACTTCGTCGGCACGCGCCTTCACCCGCGCCATGTCGATCCGGACGGGACCATCGAGCACGACACCATATTCAGCGCCGCGCCGCGCCAGGTGCGCGGCATAGGCACTGGCCACGAGTGTCTTGGTCGGCATGCAGCCGGTGTTCACGCAGGTTCCCCCGAAGAGCTTGCGCTCGACGAGCGCGACGGTCATTCCGGCATCTGTCAGCCGGCCCGCGAGGGATGGACCGGCCTGCCCGGCCCCGATGATGATTGCGTCGAAATCGCTCGTCATTGGCGACCTTCCGTTGAGAAGCTATGCGCAGTAGTGACAGGTCCTGGACCTTTTCAAGCAATCGCAGCCGCGAGGTTTCGCCCCTCCGCGTTACGAAAGCGTTCGTCGCAGGTGCCTGCTCACAAAGGCAATTCCTTGCCTGCCTGCTCACTAACCATGTACTGCGCGTACCACTCGGGCCAATTCTCATCGCGTTGGCCTCCGGTCCGCTTCTCGTGCTCGCCATGCGCCGCCTCCGCCCGTCGGAACGCCGCCGCGAGATCCGCAGTTGAGGTGAAGGTGATGGCGTCTGTGTCCACACGACCGGCCGCTCGGTGAGTGAGTTCCTGAAGCAGCCAGCCATTGCCGTCTGGATCGCTGAACGAGGCGAACGAGCGGTAGCTCCGACGCTCAGGGTCTGGACCGCTAACCCGGATCCGACCGAACAGATAGGGCTCATCCGAGCCGGCGTACACGCCAGCGGCGTCGTGGAACACTTCGCTCGTCTCCACCCCTCGACCCAGCAGTTCCTTGCAAGCCGCCTCGACGTCGGAGACGATCAAGTACAGTCCTTGGGCGGAGCCAGGCGTTGCCGCGGTGACGTTCTTGCCGAAGATGACCGAGCACCCGGAACCGGGCGGCGTGAACTGGATCACGCGGAAGTTGCCATCGTCGGAGGCGTAGTCGGCGTCAAGCCTCCATCCCAAGCCGTCATAAAACTGCTTGGCGCGATCGACGTCCGAAACAGGAACGACGATGACCTCGAGCTTCATGTCTACACCGCGCACGTTATGAGTCTCGACTGCAGCGCTGCTCATGTGAACCTCCGATTGCCAGGACTGCAACGCGGCCTTTGAGATTGACGACAGCAACTCTCGACGATGAGGGCTGGATGGAATTTGGGCAGGATCGACTGCGGCGAATCATCGCTTAAATCGGTGTTCAGCGCCGGCGCGGTCGGCTCGACCCTCAGGCCTGGACATCTGCATCTAGCCGTCGACGATCGGGCCTGGCATTCGGTTGACGCCAGCATCGACGCACACGCAAAGCCCCCTGCGCTGGCAACACCCGCCGTCGCAGGCCTGAGTGCTATCGTAGGTCAGCACAATTACGAAAACCTATCAGCACGACCCTACCCGTCAGATCTTGCTCCTCGACAGGCTACGGTCAAAAGCCTCATGACTCTCGATGGCAGCGCGCGGAAGATGAGACGTTTGCTATCGCAGCATGCTTTCGAAGAATCAGCCTCAAAAGGTGTTCAGTGAAGGGCACGCGCCCCCGCAAAGAGACACGTGCCCATGCGGATCACGCCGCGACGATGTTCGTGCTGATCTCGATGTTGCCGCGCACAGCCTTCGAGTACGGGCAGATCTGATGGGCCAGGTGCGCGATCTTCTCGACGATTTCCTTTTCCACACCCGGCACGTGGATGTCGAACTGGGCGCCGAGGAACCACGCAGCACCGGCCTGCCCGATGTTCACCCGGATGCCCACGGAATAGTCGGGCGGCAGCGTGACCTTCCTCAGCTGGGCCGCCATCCCGAACACGGTGGTGTAACAGGCCGACCAGGCGCCAGCAAACAGCTGCTCGGCTCGCGGGTGCGGCTCGGTGCCGATGTAATCGAGATCCTCAACGCCGGGTGCTGTCAGCTTGAGGTCATAGACGCCATACTCGCCGCTCTGGGCATCGGGGTCGCGATTGACCGTGGCGTGGGAGTTGCCTGCAGCGAGGACTTTTTCGATCCTTTCCATGATGGATTCCTGTGTATAAGGTAATAAAACCGTTTATCTCTTGTCCGATGTAATCGTATGCGATTTACTTATCAAGCCGTGACGACGTTCAGGCCAACCTCGATGTTACCGTGCACGGCCTTCGAGTACGGGCAGATCTGATGGGCGCGGTTCGCAAGTGCCTCGACGACTTCCGCTGCCAGACCCGGCGCGCGGATGGTGAACTGGGCGCCGAGACTAAACCCGTTACCGACCGTGCCGATACTGACCTGGATGTCCACGGAATAGTCGGACGGCAGCGCGACCTTCCTCATCGAGGCCGCAATCTCGAACGCGCTGATGTAACAGGCCGACCACGCGCCCGCAAACATCTGCTCGGCTCGCGGATGCAGTTCGGTGGCGATGAAATCGCGGCTTTCGCCGTTGGGCGCCGACAGCTTGAGGTCGAGCACGCCGTGCTCACCGCGCTGGGCATCGGGGTCGTGATTGACCGTGGCGTGGGAGTTGCCTGAGAAGAGGACTTGGTCGATCTTGATCATGATGGGTTCCTGTTTGGTTAAAGGTGTCAAGCACCTTAGATCGCATGCGATGTAATCGCTTGCGTCGAATAATGGAGAAAGACGAGCCCGATGTCAATCGAAAAAGATTTAATCGCATACGCCTCGTCGATAGCATGAATGTGGATCCGCTGCTGGCCAGCCCGATGCCGCCTGTCTAGTGCGGCTTCGTACGGGCCGCGCGCTATCTTGTCCGCCACCGGAGAGCAGGTCAATTCTGGCGCGTCGCCGGGGTCAATGACGCGCCCACCCGGCACGCTCTGCGGTTCGCTGGACAGCGTACCGAAGAAGTGCCAGCTTCCGGTGAATCGTCCGAAAAGCCGTGTCTCTCTTGACGATATGATTATCATAGTTATATCCTTCGGTCACTGTCTTCGATGCGTTAGGCGCCGTGAATCGTCCAACAAAAGCAACCCGGCGCCGACTGTGCAACGCGAATGCTAAGTTCGCACACTGACCTAATGGAGTATTGAAATGTCCAACCCTGCATACGACGCGGACCGCACCGGACTGTTGCTGGTCGATCCGTACAACGATTTTCTCTCCGATGGCGGCAAGCTCTTTCCGATGCTTCGCGATATCGCCGCGGAAGTCCGTCTGCTCGACAATCTCCGCGCCGCGGTCAATACCGCACGAAAAGCAGGCGTTCAGGTCGTCTATGTCCCGCATCGCCGCTGGCAGCCCGGCGACTACAACAACTGGGATCATCCGAACCCGACTCAACGCCTCGTGCAGAAGCGTCAAACGTTCGCCAGGGGCACGTGGGGTGGAGATTGGCATCCCGACTTTGTGCCGCAGGAAGGCGACATCATCGTTCATGAACATTGGGGCCAAAGCGGCTTCGCTAACACCGACCTCGACTTCCAGCTCAAACAGCAAGGCATCACGCACGTAATCGTCGTCGGACTGCTGGCGAATACGTGCATCGAGTCCACAAGCCGCTTCGCTATGGAACTGGGTTATCACGTCACGCTCGTGCGAGACGCTACAGCCGCTTTCACCAGGGAAATGATGCGTGCCGCACACGAACTGAACGGCCCCACATTTGCGCATGAAATCCTGACGACTGCACAGCTGGTTGCTGCACTTCCCGCCTGAGCGAAAGGAACTCTCATGAAACTCACCGGTAATCTACTAATTGGTGCGCAGGAAGTCGCGGGGACGTCCGGCAGCATGAAGGCACTTAATCCGACATTGAATGTCGAGATTGAACCGACCTTCGCATTCGGCGGAATTGAAGAGGTTGATTGCGCATCACAACTCGCCGACGAGGCGTTCGATAGCTACAGTCACACCAGCCTTATCGATCGCGCCGAATTCCTTGAGCGAATTGCCGACGGCCTCGACGTCATCACGCCGGAACTCGCGCGACGCGCGTCGCTCGAAACCGGCTTGCCGGTCGCGCAACTCGAAGGAGAGGCCGCGAAGTCTGCACTCCAGTTTCGTCAGTTCTCGACCGTCGTCCGTCAGGGGCGCTTCCGCCAGGCGACGATCGACCGTGCTCAACCGGAACGTCAGCCGCGCGCACGAATGGACCATCGGATGCAAAAAATCGGACTCGGCCCGGTCGCGATTTTTGGTGCGAGCAATTTCCCGATTTCCTATTCGGTCGCGGGCGGGGACACTGCGTCGGCGCTGGCTGCCGGCTGCACTGTCATCGTGAAGGCCCACAACGGGCACCCAGGCGCGTCTGAAATGATGGGTCGGGTGATCCAGCAAGCCGTGAAGGATTCGGGCTTCCATGAAGGCGTCTTTTCTCTGATCCGCGGCGGCGGGAACGAAATCGGCGAGGCGCTGGTCGACCATCCGCTCATCAAGGGAGTTACCTTCACAGGGTCGGAAGGCGGTGGAATGGCACTGTTCCGGCGCGCCCAGCAGCGTCCAGACCCAATACCGGTCTTTACCGAAATGACGAGTGTGAATCCGACTTTCGTAATGCCAGCTGCGCTCGCTGCCCGGGGTGGCGTCATTGGCGATGGTTTCGCCGAACGCATGCTCGTTACCGTCGGTCAGGCATGCCTGAAGCCTGCCATCCTGCTCGCCATTGACGGTCCGGGTTACCTTGAACTGAAGGCGGCGACGATCTCCCGCGTCGAAGCAATGCAGGCGCGCACGATGTTAACACCAGGCATTTTCACGGCTTATCGGAAGAACGTCGAACGCCAGGGCAACGCCGGGGCGAGGCAAATCGCAGCGGGCGGAGAACCACAGGGTGCGTGGGACGGTCAATCGATTCTCTTCGAAATCGACGGCGCCCGGATGCTGGAGAATCCGGCTTTGTCGGAAGAGGTTTTCGGACCCGCTGCACTACTGGTGCGGGTGAGGGACCTCGAGCAACTGACCGCCATCGCCAAGCAGTTTCGGGGCCAGCTCTCGGCAACGATGCACATCGATCCCGCTGATCACACACTCGCCGCCCGCCTGCTGCCCCTTCTCGAACGTCGTACGGGACGGATCGTCGTCAATGCGTTTGCGCATCCACAAGAGGTGTCATATGCGTCGATCCACGGTGGCCCCTTCCCGGCAACTTCGGATAGCCGCTTTACCTCTGTCGGCATGACTGCGATCGAGCGCTTCCTGCGGCCTGTCTGCTACCAGGGATTTCCGGATGACCTGCTACCGGAAGCTTTGCGGCATAGCAACCCCTGCGGCATCTGGCGTCTGACTGACGGCGAGTTCTCCAGGGCCTGAACGGCCGCCAGCTTGAAAGTAGCGTGGCAGCAGCGCGTAATCCGCACAGACTGCGAAGTCACGAGTTCGCGGCGTACGCACGCGCGGCGAACCCGTGATATTATAGATATGATTATCATACTTATACTCATTTATGAGGTCTTGCATGCCTGCGTTGTCCAAGAGTAGCGATACGCTGTGCCCGGTCGCGCGGTCTCAGGATGTCATCGGCGACCGCTGGACTGTCTTGATCTTGCGCGAGCTGTTCATGGGCAACCGAAGGTTCGACGGCCTGTTGGCGCAGTCGCAGGCAACACCGCAGATGCTCTCGTCCCGCCTCAAACGACTTGAAGCAAACGGCATGATCGAGCGCAAGCGTTACATGAAAAAGCCCACTCGCTACGAATACGCGCTCACGGAGATGGGTCGGGCGTTCTATCCGGTCATCCTTGCGCTCCGCGAATGGGGGGAGACATGGCACAAGTCCCCGAACGAGGACGTCGCAGTCCTCTATACGCACCTAACCTGTGGCCACGATGCCGGGATTGGCACAGTCTGCCAGGCCTGTGGTGAACCATTGCGACGGGAAGATCTAAAGGCTGAATTTAGCCCTTCCTACGCGCAGGAGCGCGCGGCGCGACAGGACCCAGTGAAGACCACTAAGTCCGCGTGATTCATACGCACCGCTAGGTCGACGCAATAAGAGAGGACTCGGACGAAGCCATAGCTGTGGCAGCTGTAGCGCAGCGGGGCCCTCCAGCGGCACCGAAAGTCGACCAAACAGGCTCACCACGCTTTGGAACTGAACATTTCTTTGTCGTTGTGTGTCGTATACGACTTGATCGTACACGATACACAACGACATTGATGGGTTCGACGCGACAGAACACTTTCCCAGGAGTCTGCGCCACGAAAACAGACCGGATCATCGCACTGCCCGTCGCATTCCCCTAGTCTGCCACGCGTTTCTCCGCTCGTAGCAGCGGTGTGACGAACTAACGCTGTTCACGGGCGAACGCAGCATTGAAGTTGTTCCACAACGGATCTAACAAGGAAAAGGGACCATTGATGATTGCACATCAACTCAACAGCAAGGACTACAAAGACCTCCGTATTCAGCTATTGCTGGATTCGGGACAAGTACCACGGATCAGCGTACAGCGCGAGTCGCTCGCACAACCGTACACGCAGCACACGGAGACTCCATCGTCGCCCCCTGGGAATCCGCTGGTGCAAGCGATCGTTCAGGCGTTTTCTCAACTGGGACTCACTCTCCCATTTGGCCAAACCGGTACGCCTGCATCCGGAGGGCCCCAAGGCATTGGCTCCGCGTCGCATGCGGGGTCGCTATCGGGTGCACGTATTGATGCGATATTCGAGCAGTTTATCGGCCAGATCCTTCAGGTCGCCCCGGGCCTTCAATACGGCACCGCATCCGCCGCCGCGTCAAAGGGCAACTCTGGTAATCAGGGTAACAGCGCGTCTGCAACGGCTTATTCGAATCCCCTCGCTGAAGGGCTTGAATCGCTTGCGCGGGCCGTTGGTGCGGAAAGGAGCCAGACCGGAGAAGACAGCGAAAACAGTGAGACGGGTTCGACGACGTCATTGAACGGCGTTGTATCGAAGCTGCAGCAGGATTTCAACACCCTGTTTGGCTCATCTGGCACAAACAACGGTACATCGCTGCAGACGTTTCTACAAACGTTCGCCGCCAACGTCGCAGAATTGTCGGCCTCTAGATCCGGCGGCACTTTCGTGCAGACATCTGCCTGAGCCCGGCGATGCAGCATTGCAAGCCGACCGTGACGAAGTCGTATAGCGGCTGGCGCCACGCATGAGTCACCGCACCATTCCCATCAACCGGGAATCTGCGGCAATACAAAACATGAAATGAGACGTACGTCTCCCGATATACGGACCGATGGCGTATTCGGCACGCGACGGTCGACTACGCCATGGCGCCCAGATGTCGGCCGTCCCATCGTCGCGCCCGCACGGCTGCTCCCAACGTGTCTCTTCGCAGAAGTCCAATTAGCTTCGGACGCTTTTCTCTGAAAGTAGCTCGCCTGGTCGGATCACTTTGCATGCAGAGCCAACGCGCCGGTTGAATGTCCGTCGAAGGATGCCGCCGCAATACCGCCGGTAAGCGTTTATTCGCCGTCCTGGACTGACTTGATAAGGTTGCTTCGCAACGTCACGACCGCCGTTTGAACTTTTGCGAACTCATCTGGCGCGAGGCCCGTCTCGACAAGGTCCATCTTCAGCGCTTTTTCGCGCAGTCGCCGGCCAGTCTTTGTGAGACTGATCCGCACCTGGCGTTCATCACCGGGATCGCGTTGCCTTTCCAGATAGCCCATCGCCTCGAGCTTCTTCAGCATCGGAGTAAGCGTGTTGGATTCGAGAAAGAGCTTCGCGCCCAGACCGCTGACCGTCTGGTTGTCTTCCTCCCACAGCGCAATGATCGCTATGAATTGCGGGTAGGTAAGTCCGAGTTCCTCGAGGATGGGCTTGTACGCCTTGCCAAAAGCCAGGTTCGCGGAGTAGACCGCAAAGCACAGGTAGTCGGAAAGCATCAGGTTTTCGGGTGCCAGTTGATCCCTGGATTTCATGTGTATCCTCCTTGGCAGGAGCCTGACGTATCACAAAATATATATCGCATGCGATTGTATCGCAACATACCATGCGCCGCATCCCTGCCGTAGGGAGTACAACTCCTCGTTATTTGCTGGGCCGCCTGTCGCACATCCTGGAGGTTGCGCGGCGCCGTCCCGCCCTGCGGCGATTGTCTCCGCTTCCCGAGCACGCCTCATACCGGCATCCGGTACACGGCGCAGAGCTTGTTGCCGTCCGGATCGCGCATATAGGCGAGGTAGAGGCGACCGACCCTGGACTCACGCACGCCGGGCGGCGCCTCAACTGATTCTCCATCGTTGGCAACACCGGCGGCATGCCATCGGTCGACCTGTTCGATCGACTGGCAGTTAAATCCCACGGTCCCACCATTCGCGCTGGTCGCCGGTTGGCCATTGAGCGGCTGGGTGATAAAGAAAAAACCCGTATCTGCGGGGTAGACATAACGCCGACGCAGTTCGTTGTCGTCGTTAAGACCGCCGCCATAGTGGAGAACACTCAGCACGCTATCGTAAAACCGCTTTGCTTTTTCCAGGTCGTTGGTGCCGACCGTTACATGACTGAACATTGCTTGCTTCAATTCCGGTGAATAGGTTATGGACCGCCCGATGCTGTGGCCGGCGCGCAGGAATAACGAAGATGCGCGACGGCTCAGCGATCGGAATGCACGATTTAGTGATGCGACAGGAAGTTATCGCGCGGCGTTGCCGCGACCTGGCTCCCCGCTTGTGATACACCGGAAACTACGCCGCCGTACGAATTCTCGGTGCTGGCTGCGTCCTCGCGTTCCGCGGCGACGGTTCGCAGGCTCTGACCGCTTTGAGATGCCGGCGCGCCGACTGAGGGCTTGTAGAAAGGAGCCGGTCCATAGCCGCTGGCGAACGCGGGTGCGGTGACGGACGCGGAAACTGCGACGAGCAGTGCAACGATTAGCTTGGTCTTCATGATGAGATTCCGTAAAGGTGTTCAGTGGAGGGCACGTGTCCCAAAGAAGCGCGTGCCCAGGCGGATTACGCCGCGACGATGTTCGTGCTGACTTCGATGTTGCCGCGCACAGCCTTCGAGTACGGGCAGATCTGATGGGCCAGGTGCGCGATCTTCTCGACGACTTCTTTTTCCACACCCGGCACGCTGATGTTGAACTCGGCGCCGAGGAACCAAGCGGCACCGGTCTGGCCGATGTTCACCTTGATGTCCACGGAATAGTCAGCCGGCAGCGTGACCTTCTTCGACTGGGCAGCCATTCCGAACACGGTGGTGTAACAGGCCGACCAGGCACCAGCAAACAGCTGCTCGGCGCGCGGGTGCGGCTCCGTGCCGATGTACTCGACGTCTTCGATGAAAGGCGCGGTCAGCTTCAGGTCGTAGGCGCCGAACTCGCCGCGATGGGTGTTGGGGTCACGGTTAACCGTGGCGTGGGAGTTGCCTGCAGCGAGGACTTGTTCGATCTTTTCCATGATGGATTCCTGTGTATAAGGTAATAAGACTTTTCTAGACGTGTACGATTTGATCGTTTGCGATATATTGGTCACGCAGCGACGACGTTCAGACCGACTTCGATGTTGCCGTGAACGGCCTTCGAGTACGGGCAGATTTCATGGGCGCGCTTCGCGATTGCCTCGATAACTTCGGTTGCCAGACCCGGTGCACGGATGGTGAACTCGGCGCCAAGACAGAATCCGTTACCGACCGTTCCGATACTGACCTTGATGTCCACGGAATAGTCGGTCGGCAGCGTGACCTTCTTCAGCGAAGCAGCAATTTCGAACGCGCTGATGTAGCAAGCCGACCAGGCACCAGAGAACAGCTGTTCGGCGCGCGGGTGCAGTTCGGTGGCGATGAAGTCGCGGCCTTCGCCGTTAAGTGCCGAAAGCTTGAGGTCGAGCACGCCGTGCTCACCACGCTGGACATCGGGGTCGTGGTTGACCGTGGCGTTGGAGTTGCCTGAGAAGAGGACTTGATCGATCTTGGTCATGATGGGTTCCTGTGTAAGTAAGGGGGTAAGCTTTTAGATCGCATGCGATGTAATCGCTTGCGTCGAATAATGGAGAAAGACGCGGCCGATGTCAATCGCAAATTTTTTAATCGAATTCGCTTGTTCGATAGCTTGAGTACCGATCCCCCTGTTGGCCAGTAGGGTGGCGCCGAATGTTTCAATGTGTAAGCAAACAACCACCGCTTGGCCGACCTGGGCGCCGGCGAATGATGTGCATTGCGGCGCCTGTCAAGAGTAGGTGTGCAGCCGTCTAACCGGTGCCCCTGTCAGGCGCCGACGGCGCGCAGCACGTTACGAACGAGGCAACCACTGTTACGGGGATGCCAGGACGATTGCGCCGCCTATCGGGCACGTTCGCGATGAGGTGAACTGCATTGCCACGGCACTTGCCGGCTCCACAGGAAATCGTCCGGGAAACTCACGGCGCACTTGACGATATGATTTTCATAGTTATATCCTTCGCCATCGTCGTCAGCGGTGCGTGAAAGGTCACAAATCGTCCGACGAAAGCAAGCCGGCGCCGGCTGCGCGCCGTGATTAGCTGCTGCGCGGGAAGTCACGGCGCAACGTTTCGGTAAGCGAATGCAGCCTTGTTTACAACAGATCCCACGCGCACGGCGAGCCGACGCGCATGCGATTCAACATGCGAAAGGAATGACTATGAAGATCGAAGATGCTGTCGTTTTTGTAACGGGCGCGAACCGCGGGCTTGGCCTCGAGTTCGCAAAACAGGCGCTAGAAAGAGGCGCGTGGAAGGTATATGCAGCTGCACGCGATCCGGGCAGCGTGACGTTACCGGGAGTCATTCCCGTCAAGCTCGACGTGACCGATCCGGCAGCCGTAGCCGCGGCCGCGGACGCAGCGCGAGATGTCACTTTACTCATCAACAACGCGGGTATCGCGCGACTCGGGAGCCTGACCGACGACAGCGCAATCGAGGCGCTGCGCGATCACTTCGAGACCAATGTGGTCGGGATGCTCGCGACGTCGCGAGCGTTTGCAGGGAACCTTGCCGCCAACGGCGGTGGCGCAATTCTGAACGTGCTATCGGTCGCGAGCTGGGTGAACCGGCCAATTCTTTCTGCCTACGGCGTGTCGAAGTCGGCCGCGTGGGCGTTGACTAACGGCCTGCGCCAATCGCTGCGGGAACAGCGCACGCAGGTTGTCGGGCTGCATGCTGGCTTTATCGATACGGATCTGGTGCGCGGACTGGAAGTTCCGAAAGCAACCCCGGCCGACGTCGTGCGCCAGGCGTACGAAGCTATCGAGGCCGGCGCGGAGGAAGTGTCGACAGACGCCGTCAGTCGGCAAATAAAGGCCGGGCTGTCTGAGGGCATCTACTTGAAAGACGCGGCGCAACGCTAACGCCGAAACGGTCCCGTGGCGTGACGCCCGGGACCCTCACGTCTAGGTTTCGTCGATGCGCGTCAACACCTTTCGTGAACAGATGCTGGCAGGAAAGTCGGACCTTTTTCAGCTCGCGCATCGCGCTGGTTTCATCGTCGCGGACGATATGTCGGTCAGGAAAAGCAAACTGTCATGCCGACTCTTTTTGATCCTCTCCAGGTTGGCGACCTCACGTTGCCTAATCGCATCATCATGGCCCGGCTAACCCGCGAGCCCGCTGGTGATGAATGCGTGCTTAACTCACTGATGGCTAAGTATTACGCTGAGCGCGCGTCTGCCGGACTGATCATCATGGAAGCCACGTCCGTCACGCCGCAAGGTGTCGGCTACGCCGGGACGCCGGGCATCTGGTCGCAGGAAGAGGTCCCACGGTGGAAGCTCGTTACCGAAGCCGTCCACGCCGCTGGCGGCAGGATGTTTCTGCAACTTTGGCATGTCTGTCGGGATCCAATCTTCCTGAACGGTGATCTGGCGGTTGCGCCAAGCGCAATCGCACCACGTGCGGGCGCCAGGAATGCCAAGGCCGCGGGTTTGATAGCATCGAAGTGCACAGTGCGAACGGCTGTCTGCTCGACCAGTTCCTGCAGGACGCACAACCCATCGTACGGACGCGTATGGCGGTTCAATCGAAAATCGCGCCCGCCTCCTTCTCGAAGTAACCGACGCCTGCATCGACGTATGGGGCGGTAACCGTGTTGGCGTGTACCTCGCGCCGCGAGGCGACGTGGGTATGATGGGTGATTCCGACCCAGCGGCTGCATTCGGCTAAGGTCGGTCACGAGCTCGGCAAGCGCAGGATCGCGTTCATCGCCGCCCGGGAATTGCTCGGCGAGAACCCTCTTGGTCCAAAACTGAAAGCCGCAGTCGGCGGACCGTACATGGCGAACGAGAAGTTAATGCGGGCATCGGCTCAGCAGGCGCTCGAAGCGGATGCCATCGCGTGGGGCAGCTCTTTATAGCTAAGCCCACCCGCCGCGTCGCTTCAATCTCGACGCTTTGTTGAACCCGCCCAATCCAAACACTTACTACGCCGAAGCGGAAACCCGTTACACGGACTACCCGGCGCTGCAAATGTCCAATTCATCGCTCGGCGTTGACACCGGAGCTACTCGTCTGCTCCGTCATGAGGTAGAAGTCGCCCTATCCAAACCGCGTCACTTTGAGGTCGTTGCTACGGCGACAGATAGACGATCACGGTCGCTGCTTTTGCGGCCGCTGGTGCTTAGGTTCGCTAAGATTATATGGTTCGACCCGTGACCAATTGACCCACTGACAAGTTCACGCGGCATGTGAAACGGGGCCGTCCTCGAGGCCTCTCCAAGAGGGCCACGCTTTCACCAGCTTCGCACAAATCGTATGCGATTAGATAGCATGGTATTGACATTGGCGACTCTTTGTCGCATCCTTACACGCACGCGACTACATCGCATACGAACTATAAACCCGGCCCGGAATGACTGGGCCATGTACCGAGGAGATCTTGTCGTGAATGTCATGCTCATCCACACAACGAATACCAAATTGCGAGTCACTCGCGCCGTCAAATCCGCTGTCACTGCTTTCGCGTTGACGCTTGGCCTTGGTGCACATGCGCAAGACGCAACGTCACCACCGGCTCAGACAAATGCTGCGGTGCCGACGTCACCCAAAACTGCAAAGGCCGCAAACCGCGCGCTCGCGAAGAAGGTTCGTCATGTGCTCTCGCGCACCAAGGGATTGAGTCCCGCGAATATCTACGTCAACGCCGTCGACGGCATGGTCACGTTAACCGGCAGTTGCATCAGCGACGATCAGATCACCCTTGCTGGCAATGCGGCCGGGAAAGTAGAGGGCGTGAGCTCTGTGAACAACCGGCTTGGCATCAGAACGCCTCGGTAATTGCTTTGCCACTGTCATGTCAGGCAGTTTGCATTCCGCCTGACGATCATGAGTCAAGCAGAACTTCGATTGGATGCCAGCCAGGCATCCATTGACTATGAAAAAGGAATGAAATGACGACGGAAACCGAAACTGCCATTTTGGCTGGTGGGTGCTTCTGGGGAATGGAAGCGCTATTGCGTCGCTTTCCCGGCGTAATCTCAACGCGCGTAGGCTACACCGGTGGCTCCACGCCTAACGCCACCTACCTCGATCATGGCACACACGCAGAAGCCGTTGAGGTCGTATTCGACAAGCGAACGATAAGTTATCGCCAGCTCCTGGCGTTCTTCTTCCAGATACATGATTCGACGACTGTTGACCGACAAGGCAATGATATCGGACCTAGTTACCGGTCAGCAATCTTCTACCTCAGCGAAGAGCAAAAAGCGGTAGCCGGTGACACGGTGGCCGAAATCGATGCGTCCGACCTCTGGCCTGGTAGGGTTGTCACCGAGATTGCGCCAGCGCGGGAATTCTGGGAAGCGGAGCCGGAGCATCAAGGATATCTGGAACGCAATCCCGACGGATACACCTGCCATTTCGTTCGGCAGGAATGGAAGGTAGATAGGTGAGCCGAGCCGTGAGCCGAGCCGGACCGCCAACATGGCTGCAAATGCTTACGTATCGGGTTGCAAGATCCACGCGCCACAAGGCATCCAACTCGCCAAGACGTTGCTGATATTACTCGAGACTACAACGACTAGCTTTGATTCCCAATGGTGCCACGATCCCGGTTGCCGTATGAACTCCATCAGACTCCGCGGAGTTCGGCGGAACGAGAGTGTCCCGAATTGCTCCACTTCAACAAGCTCGACAGAGCCAGCCGTCCTGTCGCCTGGCGCTACGTCGTGTTTTATCTGCTCCACAGCAGCCTGGAGGCGCATGCAGGTAGCAGTCGTTCGTGATCCCGAGTTTTCCACGTCACCATACGAGAGTCTCATTGGATTCCTACGTTTTTCAAGATGATGCAGACGAGTTCTAAAGACCACCCGTTCGTGGCATCCGTAAAGCTTTCTGAATCGCTCTGTTTCGCGATCTACTCAGCAAACCTTGCCTTCGTCAAAGCCTATCGTCCGATCCTCGACGAACTGGGGCTCACCTATCCGCAATACGTCACAATCATTGCGCTCTGGGAGCGTTCACCTCAGGCCGTCGGCGAGCTAGGAGCGAAGCTGATTTTAAAGAACAACGCGCTAACGCCAATATTAGAACGGCTGCAACTCATGGGCTATCTGGATAGACAGCGCGATCCAAAGAATAAACGTCGCGTATTGATCAGCCTCACAGAAAACGGTCGGCAGCTTCGCGAGAAAGCACTGAGCGCCGATCCCGCCAGGAAGATGGGGCTGGGGCTTGGCGAGGTTCTGCATATACAGGAGGTGATTTCGAAGCTGCGGACCAACCTTGAGCGCCCTCGACAACTGACGTCAGGCATGAGGGACGGAATCTCTTCGCGCTTTCCACATATGTCGCGTCAGACTAAACACGGCGCGGCTGACAACTGCTCAATATCAGCAAAAGCCAGTCCGCGGCAGGCACACTCAGATCTAGTCACCATTCGAACAGGAGATTGCCAGTAATGTTCAGTCACATTGCGGTAGGTACGAACGACCTCGAAAAGGCCAAGCGATTTTACGATGCCGTACTGGGCGCACTCGGCCATGACGAAGGTATCAACGACGACAACGTCCACCGTCGTCGCTACGTGTATCGCAACCACACGGGAATGTTCATCATTACCGAGCCGCTCGATCGGCGACCGGCCACGTACGCCAACGGCGGAACGGTCGGCTTCGAGTGCTCGTCGGCCGCGCAGGTGGATCTCTGGCACGCGGCTGGTCTTGCTAACCACGGTACGTCGATTGAAGCGCCCCCGGGTGTGCGCGAAGCACCTGGTGGCCAGCTGTATCTCGCTTACCTACGCGATCCGGATGGCAACAAAATATGCGGGTTGTACCGCATTCCAAGTTAGCGCCGCTTCCTGAGCCAGTCGCCACGGGCCGGGATCAGCTCAAACTCTCTTCCGAGGGCCACGCAGACTTCGGGCGGCGCGTCGTCGAAAGTTTGCGCTCAACCAGCGCTGGACGACACATGACACGCCGAGTTCGCCCGTTAGCTGAGCGCACCCCGACTGATGGACAAGTAAGAGCGAGAACTGATGTTGTCCCTCGCGCCAAAGGTGATATCGTTCTGAGGGAAAAATGATCCGTGTCGGCTACACTGCTTCCAGAGAAAAGCGCGTCAGAGTGAGCTGATCAAATTACCTCGCAACGTCACGATCGCCTTCTGCAATTTCTGGAATTCGTCCGGGCTGAGTCCAGTTGCATCGGTAAGGTCTGCGATTTTCAGACCCTTCTCGCGCAACCGCCGGCCGCTTTTCGTCAAGCTGACGCGAACCTGGCGCTCATCCGCGGGATCACGCTTGCGCTCGACGTAGCCCATCACTTCGAGCTTCTTCAGCAGTGGTGTAAGCGTGTTCGACTCCAGGAACAACTTCTCTCCCAACCCGCTCACTGTCTGGTTGTCTTGCTCCCAGAGCGCTATGATTGCAATGAACTGAGGATACGTGAGGCCAAGTACATCGAGGACGGGCTTGTAAGCCTTGCCGAACGCCAGATTCGTGGAGTACACAGCAAAGCAAAGATAGTCCGCAAGCGGCACGGGCGCCGATTCTGGCAGTTCAGTAGGTTTCATTTATATCCTCTTCGAACGATGGTCGATGACTCGCTGTTGCGATATATCGCTTGCGATTATATCGCAACATGGCCTAAAGATTTGATTCGCCTCTCACGGAAGTCGCATGGCTACCATTACGCTGCAGCCAGAGTAGCCGCGCGAAAATAGAATCGCTGCCTAACGTGTGCGAAGGAAGGAGCGGCCACGAAGGCCGAATGTGCGATGAGCACTGCTGTGAACCGGATCTCGATGATCGAATGGGATGGGTTTAATGACGTCCCAGGCTGGTCCCGGAAAAGCGGATCGGGTAAGCGAAACGTCGGCTTGGATGTTGCCGGGCACGCGCAAGCGAACGACCGATGGACCCCGAAGAACGGTCGTCAAGGTGCCGTGCCATAGATGACCGAAACGGGTGCATCCGCCATCCACCGTTCTCCCCGGGATGCCTCGCATTCGGGCGAGGAGCGCTAGTGCCTGATCCGGGTGTTAGAGCTTGTCGGCATCGCCATACGGTACGCTCGAAGCGCTCGACGGCCAGCTGTGGGCATCGCCCATCAACGCTATGGGCAACGGCGTCAAGAATAGACTCCGTGGTCGATGCGCGTCAGGAACGACTTGACGAGTTTGGTGCCTTCGGAGGTTTGAAGCAGGTTTAGCGGCTTTCGGCCATCGAGTCCGGTCGCCGCCGTGGCAAGCCACCGCTCGGCTGCATCTTTCGAGCCAAAAACGTCGATTGCCTGCTCGGTCACGACTACGAGCCGGATGAGCCGGTCACTCGCGTTACTGTCGAGCGCCAAGTCAGAACGCTTGCCACGCTGCAGCGTTCGCTCGCTCACCCCGATGGTCTGGAGCACCTCGTTCCGACTGACGATCTCATAAGTGGCCGTGGCGTCGCGCGCCAGAGCGACCGGAAGCCCCTGGACCACGAGGTCGTGTGTCCGCATTGAGGTTATGTCCGCGAGCTTGGAGATGGCGTCATCGATCGCTTCTTCAGGCCGCAGGTCGGCATGCGCCGCTATCCTCAACTTGATAGCGCTAAGCAGGCCAGCGAACGGGCTGTGTGGCTCCTTCGCCGCTCGGGGTTGGTTCATTTCAGGCTCCGACTCGCCTCGTGTCAATAACCATACGTCAGATGCCACGCACCCGCAGATCCCGCTTTGAGGCATCATCTGCTCCGGCCGTGGTCTGGGCCGTCGCTCGACCCGATAGACAAATCGACCCGGCGCGACCGCATGATGCGCCTAATATCTAAGGCCACGACCTCATCGATCCCGACATTTTTTTCGCAAAATTCTTGTCGCCAGCGCTCCAACTTGATGCGCCCGATTCTCTACAACTCCTGCAACAGGCGGCGCCCTATACTGCCGCACGGTGCCGTCAATCCGCTCAATGATTGAATGGCCCATATGAAGGAGGTGCTGTTTGCGTTTGTCATGACGCGTATGACTGAATTATGCATGAAGCTCGTTAGACTCTGTAGCCGAACGCTGGACGCGCGCCTCCGACATTGGAGACCATGTGCGACGGGAGACGCGTGGACTTCCACGTATCGCCGGATCTCGACGGTCTTTACACTACGATGCTGATGCCGCCGTCGACGGCCAACGTCTGACCAGTATTATGCTTGCCCGCGTCACTCACAAACAACATCGTAGCGCGCTTGACGACCTCGTCGTCCCCGATGCGCCGCAGCGACATGTTTGGTAAATGACGTCCATACCCAGCCTCTCGAACGACGCCTTTGTCATCTTGCTCGGGAAGTATCCGGGCGCGAAAGTATTTACCGTGATGTTGTGCACGCCCCACTTCGTTCATCACGTTCCAATTCTATGTCCCACTGCGCATACTTTTCCCGATGCCCGACCTGTTAGTTTCGGTCGTAGAGTCGTAGTATTTAGCCGGCGAGCGCGACTGCCAGGCGGCCCACCAATGTTTTTTATTACCCGCTTCTCAAGTTCCAAACGACAATTGAAGTTCGCAGCGACCTTGTGGCGAGATACAAGCTCACCGCCTCTTACTGCCGCGGTCGCGGCCGAAAGTGTATATCTTCATAGAGGGGCTACATGGCCAGTATTCACTCGGAGTACCACCGCTTTCTCGCGTACCTAACTCAGCGACAAGTGCATGATGACGTACGCCGACTCTCGAATCTTGTCTTAGCCCACCTAGAGCCACTTGCCGAAGTCGGAGCTGCGCGCCGCGGCCGTTCCACCCGCCTGGCACGACTTGCTGTCGCACATCTGGCGCAAACGGAGGCCGCGTTCGACGGAGACGCGGGCGCGCAGGAAGCGGCGCCGGCACTCGGGCGCCTGCAGCAGCTCGAGGTAGGCCCCTTTCGCGGCTTCATGCGGCAGGAGACGTTCGACCTAAGCCGTGACATCACGCTCGTCTACGGCGCCAACGGGACCGGCAAGAGCAGCTTCTTCGAGGCACTGGAAGTGGCGATGCTCGGCTCCATCAGTGAAGCACAAGTCAAGCGGCTGGAGCAGCGAGTCTATTGCAACAACGCCCGCCTTCGTCGTCATACCGCGCCAGTTCTTTCCGCGAGGACCGGCGACCAACTACACGTCGTGAAGCCAGACGAATCCGAGTACCGCTTCTGCTTCATCGAAAAGAACCGACTCGACGACTTCGCTCGCATCGCGGCACGAACGCCAGGCGACCAGCGACAGCTCATCGCGACGCTGTTCGGCGTGGATGAGTTCAGCGACTTCGTGCGAGGCTTCAACCAGTCGCTTGACCAGGATTTGATGCTCGTTGGCGCGCAGGCGGCTCAGCTCGCACAGCGTCGTCTGCAACTAGCTAACTCCGAGCAGACGATTGCAGCGTACCCGCAAAAAATCGCAACACTGGAGAATCGTGAGCGAGAGCAGGCTCAACGTATGTTGCCAAACGCGGCATATCAGGCTTGTGTGGACTGGCTCCTTGGCACGCCGCAACAGCAGGGTCGGCTGCCGTACGTGCAAGGCCAACTCGATGCCGTGCCTCCAGCAATCCACGGTGTGACGAAAGCGCGCCTGGAAGCGTTGCTGACCAATGCCTATCGGATACATCACCTCTGGCAGGAGACATCGAGACAGCTCGCGGCGCGCGCAAACGAAGTCTCATACGCCAAGCTCTACGAGGCGGTACTTGCGCTTGCGAACGGGGCAACAGCCTGTCCGGCGTGCGGTACTAGTCTGGCCGCTGTTACCCAGAACCCGTTTGCTAGAGCCCGTGAGGAACTGGAACAGCTTGCGCAGTTGGCTGCCCTTCAACATCGCGACGCAGCCCTTCGGACAGACTTGAGCGACGCCATGCGAGCACTGTGGGACGAAATGCGTCGCACAGTCACGGTCACTGCAAACGTGTGCGCTGCAGACCTACAGGCCGCCGCCCTTCCACAGCTTCCCGTCGGCCATGAGGGCGAATGGCTAAGCGTGTGGGTCGACGGTGAAAGGCGCCCGTGGAACGTCCTGCTGCAGATAGTCGGAATCATCGAGCGCCTCGATGCGCAGGCTCGAGCGGTGCATACGCAGCGCGGCGCGTTGGCGCAGGAGCGCGATAGACTGAACCAGCATAACCTCGAGGTTGAACGCCTACGGACGATGCGAGCGACGGCAGACCAGGAACTGGCCACTGCGCGCCAAACCGTAGCTCAATTCGACGTAGTGAACCGCGAACTCATTGACGCGGTCGCGGCAGAAGTACCTGTCGTCGCGCACAATTTGCGGGTCAAAGCCGCCTATGACGGCTTCCTTCCCGAGATACAAGCCTATCTTGCCGCGCTGCCCGCGATACTGCTCCAGGGATTGGGCGAAGAAGCCCGTGTTCTCTACAACGCATTCAATCGAGCCGATCCCCCCGGCGACTTGCTGCATAGGCTTTGGCTGCCCGTCGCGGAGAACGGAAAAATCGAAGTCGAGTTTGCCGGCAAACCTGATGTGCGCTACGACGCCTTGATCGTCTTCAGCGAAGGGCACATCAAGTGCTTGGGCTTGGCGATTCTGCTTGCAAAGAACATCGCACAGGGCTGCCCTGTTGTCATTTTCGACGACGTCGTCAATGCAATCGATGATGAGCACCGCGACGGCATCTGGCGCACCTTCTTCGAAGATGGCAACCTGGACGGCAAGCAGGTCATCCTAACCTCCCACGCCGAGGAATTTCTGCATCGCATCCAGCAGGAACTGGGAGCACGGCGCGCCGCGGACATCAGGCGCTACAAGTTCCTGCCGCACGACGGCGAACATGAGCTTCGTGTTGACAGTGACCCGCCGGTGAAAAACTACGTTCTGCTGGCCCAGCAGGCAATGGCAAACGACGAGAAGCGGGAGGCGCTCCGCCAGGCTCGACCAGCGCTGGAGAGTCTGACCGACCGCCTCTGGACCTGGCTGGGCCGCCGTGGCGACGGCCGCATCGACATCAAACTCGGCGGCCCTCGCGCCCCCTGGGAACTCAACAACAAATGCGCCAAGTTGAAGTCGGCCGTGGAACGCATCGCCGCCCAGCACGCTGGTGCACCGGAAGCTGCCGCGGCCCTAACCCAATTGCTCGGCGTCGCCCCCGGGAGCATCGAGTGGGGCTACCTCAACAGTGGCGTACACGACGCGCAGCGTGACCATGAGTTCGACCGCGCTACCGTACGCACAGTTGTGGAATCGGTCACTGCGTTAGATGCGGCCCTCGCCGTGCTCCGCAACCGCTAAACGACGGTTGTGGACCGATTGCGCGAAGAGCTCCGAGAGCAATCAGTGCGGCGCTGATGTTCGGACACTAATGCGCGCGACGGCGACATAAATTGTTGCCCGTCAGCGACACGCAATCAGTCGCGCCGCGCAGCTTCAGGTGCCGGGCCGGTGGCCTCTCTCCGACGACTAAACTAGCTTGGACATTCGAGGCAATCGTTATCGGCCACCCGGCATCATTTGCCCGCCCATCAGAGGCCACTCACGTCGCTACAGCGACGACGCTCGACTCGCATCGGACGTCTTCAACTTCGCTTTCCGGCACGGATGAATCGGTAGTCAACTCTTCGGGCGTAACTCGTTCGGGAATCTCGGTCAGGACCGTCGATATTTGCGAAGCAAAAGCGCAGACCATCAGACCGGCCTCCCACTGCTTTTTACGATGCGCGCCCTTGAGCAAGATAATTCCGTTCCAATGTTCAAAGACATCCGAGTCCTTCCATTCAAGCTCAACGAATATCGGGCGATTTCTCAGGACAGAACGATTCGCCTGACACAATGCAAGTGCGCACGGCAGTGAACTGCCCCGCAACCAGCACCGCATCGCTGGGTGGCTATTGTTCAGCGAACAAGTCGTGATTGAGCGAAGCATTGAATTGCCGGTATTAAGTATGCAAAACGCATACGAATTTTCATCCGTTGCGCATGCAAACGAACGATGGCTCCCGCGAACACATCTGATAGACTTGAAGGTCTCCGTCACGCCCGGTATCGCCCACGTTAGTCTCTTCGCCGCAATTCGCGCCGCTGAACTATGTAGATAAACGTGAAAAACATCGCGAAGCCATTCGCTAGCGCGCATAAGTCAGCAAGACTCACCGTGCAGGGGCGCCGCGCGACTGAGAAGACATGATTCGAAATAGCAGCATAACCTAGCACGTTCGGGGAAAAAGTGCATAACGGTTCTCTGTCTCACGATGCGAGCCCAACGGGCGGACCGCCCACGGCCGCACCATCCGCCCAATACGGCTATCGGCATCGTGATGCCCTACGGCTGATGTTCATTCTCGCGCTCGGCGGCGTGCCGAGCGATGCGCCGCCGGCCAGCGCTGGAGGCGCCACACATGTGTTCCGCAGCGAAAAGCGAGTGATGGCAATTGACTTCCTCATTCGCTACCCAGACTACCTCGCTGACGCCCTTCTTGACCGATACGAGGCTGAAGGCGACGAATCCCTTTTATCGGCCGCGAGACAGATTTTTGACAATAATGAGCCATCGCTGCGCCTCGTAAAGATGGTCCGATGGAATTTCGGAGCTTATCAAAGCATCGAAACATCACTTTCGCTTCTAAGTGCGATCGGGTTCGTTCGCCCGATGACGTTCACCTCAGAGGGTGGCGCACGCCAATACGAATTCTATGTCTTCCCGAGCGCCTTCGAATTTCTCAAAGCGTCCGTTGAGCAAGTGCCGGCATTGGCCTGGTATCGCGACCGCGTGACGCTCGCAATGCGCGTGGCGAACGCTCAGAGCGGCTCGAAGCTTAAGGATTGGCAATATCAACACAATGCATATAGTGAAACGGCACATGGCACGGTCATACCGTCAATCAAGGAGTCCGTCTCACAGCGTCTGAATACAATTCTTGCTGGACTGAATCATGGTGAATAAGGTCGTCGTAGTTGGTTCCGAGAGCGAATGGATTGGCTCGATTGCCAAAGCTGTTCACAATACGCCAGAGGACGTCGCATTGGTGCTCGCGAAACATGGAATCCGCGCCCAGTCGACTCCGCCCAGGGCGAAGAAGGTGGCGTTTTCCTCCCTCTCGTTCTCTGGTGTAAGGAAAGGCACCGACTTCGACGGGCCGTTTACCTTTGACTGGAACGAACTCGGTCCCGGACTCTGGGCGGTCATGTCCGACCGGAATCATCGAGGCAAGTCGTCAGTCATGAACATTCTTTCTGCCACTTTGCGCGGAGAGTTTCCCGGCAAAATTAAGGCAGATGTCTGGAAGTGGCTCGATACCTTGCAAGTGGAATTTCGCATCGAGAACACTGACTATCGAACACTCCTTAAGAAGGCTGCTGGCGTCGAGGACACCGCAAAAATCGAAGCGCTTTTGTCGAGAAAGCACGGCGACACCTGGGTGGACCTCTATGCAGGGTCGGCTGGGGCTGACTTGCAAGCTCAAACCGAAAACCTTTTCCTCGAAGAACTCGGCTTCACCAAGATTCACGGTGCAAACCAAAACGGGACCACGTTTGCACATAGCTGGGCAGCGATTGCCTCTGCCCTTTCCATAACAAGCGCATCAAATGGCAAAGCCCTCTTCGGGGAGATTTTAATGGATGGTCTCCCCCTTCGGCTTCTACAGCTGTTCATCGGCTTGCCGTGGATTTCGACGATGACCGCGGCAGCGACGGCCGTCAAGCTCATCGACCTTGAAACGAAACGCAAAGAATCGACACCGGACCATTTCGCCGGTGCTCGAGCTCGTCTTAGAAAACTGGAAGACGAGATTGCGAAGGTGCGCGCCGATGCCGATACCGGCGACCAACGCAGGAAGGTGAGAGAAGATATCGCCGCGCTCGACCAAAGTCTCGCGGAAGCTCATCGTTCTATTGTCTCCTATCGCAATGAGGCTGATGTGCTGGCCCGCCGCGCGACAGAGATCGCAGAGATAGCACAAGATGCCGCGCAATTGCTCCAGCAGCTTAAAGACGAGCAAGATGCAGGCTACGTCTTCCGCAAGCTTCGTCCGGTTTGCTGCCCGTCGTGCGAAACGCCAGTCACCACGCGGCAACAGAAGAATGAAGACGAAACTGGATGCCCATTGTGCAAGATTGAGCTTCCCGTGAGTCAAGACCCCATCGGGGAACGGGTTCGCGTCGCTCAATCGAACCACGACGACGCCGCGCAGGCTCTGAAGTCGGCTCTAAAGAACTCCAATCGCGCCAAAGAAGCCCTTGAGAATGCGGAAAGCAAGAAAAGCAGCATCGAAGCGCAGATTGCCGCCCTCGTGCCAGAGCTGGACGCCCCCGCGAGTGACCCGGCGCTAAAGCTCTTAGAGCTGGAAGCAAGCGCTCGTGAGCTGCGCGGGTTGCTGAGTGAGTCACCCGAGGAACCTGCAGTCGCAGTGCATCCCGACAAGAAGATTCTCGACGCTGCGGTGAAAATCACCAAACCGATGTTCGAGGAGCTTCAGACTAGCATCCTCCATGACTTGTCCGTTGCAATTAAGGACCTCGCGGCTAAATTTGGTGTTCAGAATCTGGCCAAGATGTCCTTGGACGGGGCTGGACGCCTGAAAATCATACAAGGTGACGCCGACATATACTTCTCTGACCTTACCGAAGGTGAGCGCCTGCGCGTGAAGATTGCGGCAGCCCTTGCGGCCGTGGAGGTATCTCGCAATCGAGGGCTGGGCCGGCATCCTGGTTTGTTGATGCTCGACTCCCCCGGCAAAGAAGAAGTCGCAAGCGAAGATTTCCAGGAGATGCTTCTCAGCGTCTCTAACGTGACAAAGGACATGGGCGGCGTCCAGGTAATCATTGGCACCGTCTATCGGAATGAGCTTGAAGGCGTCATTCCCATGTCGAATAGACGAAGAGCAGAAAATGGTGGCTACCTCTTCTAAAACTGCACAAACTTGTGAGTCGTTGCTCGCCTCAATTCTCGAGAACCAGGACGTCGATGTCGAGAACATCGACGAGGATATTCTTTCTGCTTGCGTCGATGCGCATGCAGAAGGTCCGTGCTCCAGTGACCTGCTCTCGTGGCTACTCCCTCAATGCGGCACCGATGTGGCCCTGCGAGCGCTTACACGGCTCGTTGGCAGGACTCGCGACCCTATCGCCCTAGCGGATCTGGTTGAGATGCTTGGTACGGACCAGCATCTCGGTGATGCGGCCGCGCGTGCGATATGGGCAACCTGCACCGGGCGGGCTGAAGACGGAGAAGCGCACTATGGCGTCAGAAGCCAAGCCCTCCACGCTGCATTGCTGCTCAGTCAACAGCGGCCCGCGCTGCTTCGTCGCTTTCAGGGCATTCTCCTGGACGTAGGCTCGGACGACGACCCTTTGTTCCTCCGGCACGTTGCCAAAGTAGTTGGCGCAGTCTTGGCGCACGATACCGACGATGAATTCCGCCAGAAGCTCAAAGAATTGCTGAGCGTGCCCGAAGCCGAGGAAGAAGCGGCGATGGAGCTAGGCTTTGACGCCTTGCGGTGCGGACTCGAGGCCCAAACGCCCGAGTCGGCCGCCTCGTCGTTTAAGAGCGCCCTCACATGGTTTTCTCGTGCATTGGCGACCAGTGAAAAGCGTAGCGATGCACGGATTTTTGCCAAGTGCTGTGAACTCCTGCTGACGGTGCATGCTCGTGGATTTGATGGCTCTCTCGCGACGCAGGTCGCGGAGCTGGGGGATGCTGCGGCGGAATACGCCACATACCTCGCCACGGCACAACGGGATACTTCGAACCCATCGTGGCTCGGTTCGTCTACTACCGAACAAACTCACTGGACACTCCTCGGCTTCCGCTTAGGCGTGTTAGATGAGAGCTTCAATAAGAAGCTATGGACCAATGTCGGCGCAGTCCTTGAGAAGGAACTGTTGGCTATCTATCGATGTAGCAGATCTATCTTCCTGCGCAACAATGACGGCGCGATAGAGCAAATTCTGCGGCCCAAGATATCGTCCGCACTGGTGACCCATCGACGGCATCTGGAAGAAATTGAGCAGTGGATTGAAGAGAACGAGGGTTCAGAAAATCTTCCCGATGCAGAAGCAATGCGGGCTGCAGTCTCAACAGCATACGAAGGAAATGTCTTACATTTCTCCGATACCGCGGCCGTCCATGACCGGGAGATTGCCGCTCTATTAGACACCGGTCGCGTACCAACTGCGTCTCGAGATGGTGTCTATGAGCACATCGAGAAATTGCGTTGGATGATAGAACTCGAAGAGAATCCAATCTTCGAGCGAATTGAGGCGAAGATTCGGGCGGACCTCAGAGCGCGGAACGAGTATTATCGGGAAGACCGCAAGGCACAAGTCCTATTCGATGCGGTTCTGCACTACTCGCTAAGCTTTATGCAGCTCCGCCATAACATGACTCGCAAGAATGACGCGACCGCAGCTTACCTGTTTAAGCGGAAACCGCAGAAGCTCCCCGTCGAGGGTGACCTGCACTCGGACTATCATCGCTATCTATCGTCTACTGCTCTCGGTGGCTCTACTAAGATTGAGATTCCCGACGTTGCCGGCGGACGCGCCGACGTGCACTTCGAACACAAGAAGCTCATCACGGTCACCGAAGTGAAAAAGTCGGACGGCAATTTCACGCATGCCGAACTCCTCAAAAAATTCGGCGGCCAGGCAGCGTCATACCTCACAACTTCTGTGCCCTTCGGCTTTCTGCTTGTCCTCGACCGATACGACCGAAAAGGCACTCAACCACATTTCAACGAGCAGGTCTCACTGGAACGAAAACTCATCGAGGGTCAAACTACCGAATATGACATTGTGACGATGCGAGTCCAGGCCCAGCGAACAACACCTGCTGAGCAATAGGGAAAATCAGCCACGTACGCGTCTGCACTAAGAATCGTGCTGGCGCCCGTTGAGCAAACCTTTGCGCTCCCTCGTCGACTCTATTCAAACAGGCCACCAATTCCGCTTGAATCAATTCATAGGATGTGCAGCATAAGTGCCTCGGTGGCTAATGAGCTTTACATCTGATAAGATTTGAGCGTCCATCCGGTTGTTTTTCCATGATGTAATCGTCATGGTTAGTGGCCTTTTTACTTTGTCTTTCCGATGGCCGGTATGCAGCGAGCAGCCGGTATCACTTGCGGCGCAGATAGGAAGAACCGGATGGGCACCTTGAATCTTGAATCGCTGAACCAGGCGCCTGAGCAGCCGACTCTAGTCTCCCCCTTCCTCTTGCTACGTAGTGTCGAAGGGCTCTGCCTGCACCTGGGTGTTTCGAAGAAGCGCCTGAGCTTCCTCCTCTATGTTTTGTCGCCTGCGCAGCGCTATCGAACTTTCCAGCTCAAAAAGCGAAAATCGAGTTCCACGCGGACAATCAAGAGCCCGATAAAGCCGCTCAAACAAATCCAGCAGCGTCTTGCCAAGGATTTGCTCGATATCTACAAAACACCGTTAAACGTCTACGGTTACGTTAAAGAAAAGGATATCGTAGACAAAGCCGAAAAGCATGTTGGACAGCGCTGGGTCGCGCGTGTCGACCTGGAGAACTTCTTCGGCTCGTTCAACTTCGGTCGCGTCAGAGGGATGTTCCGCGCGAAGCCCTTCTTCTTCCCCGACTCGCTTGCGACCGTCCTCGCGCAGCTGTGTGTAGACGCGGACGAGCTTCCGCAGGGGGCGCCGACGTCGCCAGTGATCTCGAACATGCTCGTGTGGCGACTCGATGCACGCCTGCGTCGGATGGCGCGCGACCATCGTTGCATCTTCACCCGTTACGCAGATGACCTCGTCTTCTCGACGAATATCCGCCGCATGAGTTCGGGCATCTGCTATGTGCAGAACCCGGATTCTGACGCTCCGGCCGTTCGTCCCGGTGAGGCGCTCCTGAAGGAGATTCGCGACGAGGGTCTCGCTGTCAACGAGCCCAAGACGCGCCTCTATGGACGCACAGAACGGCAGCAAGTCACCGGTCTGACCGTCAACGAGAAGGTCAATCTCGACCGCAAGTACGTGAAAGACCTCCGCGCCGTACTGTACGCCTGCTCAAAGGTCGGAGTCGAAGCGGCCGCGGAACGCTTCTTTGCCTCTCATTACCCGAAGAACGTCCCTCCTGAAAAGCGAACCCCTGAATTCGCCGACATCATCAAAGGACGGGTGATGTACGTCGGACGCATCAAAGGTTACTCGAGCGGAGCCTTCCTGGCGCTAGCGTCGCGGCTGAAGATACTTGTTCCTAACTTCCGCGTGCCAGAGATGCAGGTCAAGCCGCGTGTGTACATTCACACTGAGGGCGCCACTGACTACCTTCATTTGCACAACGCGCTCAAGAAATTCCAGAGCAACGGCGAGTTTACGGACTTGCTGGTCGGGTGGGACGACCACTCAAAGCGCGAGCAAACGGGCGACAGGCGGCTGCTCCAGATGTGTGAAGACACCGCGACTGGCGTAAAGCAAGACCGTCTGAATGTGTACGTTTTTGACCGAGACGTTCAGGAAACGGTTAACAAGGCCGAAAACAACGGCGAACCTAAACTCCGAGGCAATGGGGTAATTTCTATGTGCCTGCCGGTGCCGGCCCACCGGGCTAGCACAGCGCCAATGTGTATTGAACATCTCTACACCGATGAATTCCTCTACCAGGAGGACACGATGGGACGCAGACTGTTTTCCAAAGACGAATTCAAGCCCGATGGTTTCCACAAGAACGAAGACTTTCTAAACCGCTATATCAAAACCACGCTAATTGTGGACACCGACGTTGTGGTGACATCTGGCGAGAAAAGAGGCGAAAGCATCGCCCTTTCTAAAAAGCAGTTCGCGCTATATGTCAGCGAGCAAACCGAGCCTTTCGCTAACCCCGACCTTTCTGGTTTTCGGCCGTTCTTTGAACGCTTGAAGTCTGTCATTGAGGCACAAATGTTAGTCCATGACGTGGCTAAGAGCGGAGGTGATGGTCGTGATGCTGACCGCGCAGCGGTAGATACGCCAGGACGATAGCAAGCGCACTTGCGAGTTCGCCTGCTAGGGAAAAATTGTGCACCGCACGCCAAATTTCGCGGTTCCCGCACACTTTGTTGTCTCGGAAACGCAATTTTTGCCTTCCCGCACACTTTGATGTTTCCCAATATGAGACCTACGAGGCTTCCTCACTCTCCTTGACATGCAAGCAATCTGTTGCCTATAGTAAATGCAACAGATCACTTGCCTATAGCCGTTCATGGCCGAGCTCCCCGACGACACGGACCTGCTATTCAAAGCCCTCGCCGATCCGAGCCGGCGCAAGCTGCTGGACGTGCTGCATGCGCACGACGGCCAGACCCTGAACGACCTGTGCGAGCACCTCGACATGACACGGCAAGGCGTGACGCAGCATCTGGGCCTGCTGGAAGCGGCGAACCTCGTCGTGACGGTGCGCAGCGGGCGCGAGAAATTGCACTTCCTCAATCCAGTGCCGCTTCAGCAGATCTACGAGCGCTGGATTGCCAAGTTCGAAAAACCGCGCCTGAAGGCGCTCTCTTCCCTGAAACGACGCCTGGAGAAAGGCAATGACTAGATCGACATTCGTCTACGTGACCTATATCCGCACCACGCCCGAACAGTTGTGGTCGGCGCTCACCGACGCGGAGTTCATCAAGCAGTACTGGTTCGGCATGCACTGCGATAGCGAATGGACGGCGGGCTCGTCGTGGAAACTCGTGTCGAGCGCGGGGGAGACTTTCGACGCGGGCGAGATCATCGAGGCTGTGCCGCCGCGGCGCCTCGTGATTCGCTGGCGGCATCAAAAACGGCCCGAGCTGCAGGCCGAAGGCGATTCGCGCTGCACGATGGAGCTCGAACCGAGCGGAACGGCGGTCAAGCTGACGCTCACGCATACGATCGAGCGCGATCAGTCGAAGTTCATCGAGGCGGTGTCGGGCGGCTGGCCGAAGATCATGTCCAACCTCAAATCGCTGCTGGAAACCGGCTCGATCGCGTTGCAGGAGGCTTATCCAGCCAATGGCGGCAGTCATGCCGGGAAGGCATGAAGCGGGGGCACGCTGAAGCGCGGCAGGCATCGCTTGATCGCAGGCTCGATAGCCGTCCGTCCGCGAAATCGCGCTGATAGAATCGTCTGCCTACCCTCGCCCGTCTCAGGAAACCAGCATGGAAATCCAACCCTATCTGTACTTCAATGGCCGTTGTGAGGAAGCCATTGCGTTCTATCGTTCGGCGCTCGGCGCGCAGGAGTTGCTGAAGCTGCGAGCGAAAGACGCGCCGCCCGATCCCGCTCGCCCGGTCGCGCCCGAACACGCCGACAAGATCATGCACGCGACGCTCGTCATCGGTAACACGCACGTGCTGATGTCGGATGGCGATTGCCGCGGCGGCGATACCGTGCATGCGGGCTTCAGCCTGTCGGTCACCGCCGACGACCAGGCGTCCGGCGAGAAATATTTCAACGCGCTGGCGGATGGCGGACAGGTCACGATGCCGTTTCAGCAGACCTTCTGGACCAGCGGCTTCGGTACGTTGATCGACCGCTTCGGCGTGCCGTGGATGGTCAACGTGCGGCACGAGGAGCCCGCGGCATAGCCTTTGGAGCGGGCCTTCGTTGAGTCACCTGCTGCGCGCGGTTCCGCGTCCCGTTCCATTCGGGCGAAACCGGGACGAAATAGATAAGAGCAGGAGCCCCCGAGCGCGCGGAACGGCGCATGCTACCCCGAAAGCGAACCAGCCAGGAGAACCGTCGATGCAGGAAGTTCATCTCCACCGCGGCTTCACCATCACCGTGCTCGTCGAGGACGACCCGGCCGGCGGTTCGTCGATCACCACGCGAATCGATCGCACTGGTACCGACGCTCGCGACCTCGAAGCCTGGACCGCTCCGCGGCATGCGCGCTCCGCGCTGCGCGGCAAGCCCGCGATCGGCGAGGCCGTCGACAATGCCCAACGCGCGATCGACTCCGCATTGGGCGCCCCCGATCCGTTGGACGAATAGTTCTGCCATGCGCCGGGCCTGAGCGACGCCTACTGCGTCGCGGACGCCCCGCTCGCCGGCGTGCTGTGGACCGCCGCGGCGTGGCTCGCGGCGGGCGATGCGCTCGCTGCCGCGCCCGCCTCGTCGTTCGCACGCTTCGCCGCGTCGCTATCGCCGGGTGTGCCACGCGGGCTCGCCGAATTGCTCATCACGCCGCTGCTCATCTGGCCCGTCGAGATGCGGCCGTTCTCGGCCGACCGCTTGCAGCCGGATGCGCCCGCCATCAACGCAATGGCCGATAGCGCGATCAGCATGTTTGTCGCAACTTCTCGCATGATTCGCTCTCCCTGGGATGACTCGGCTCCAGTAGCGAAGCATTCGACATGCCCATCGCAGCCCTGTGCGGCTGGATACCCGCGCGCGTACACGGACCAGGTCGAGAAAACGAGGTTTGGGACTTGCCATCGAGAGCGGGGCCTTCAGGCCCCGTCGTCTTCTCCGACGACGCCGAACTCGGCCGTCGTTTTCACGTAGAACAGATGTAAACCCTCAGCGCTCAGACGATCGAACAGCCGATCGGCTTCGTCGCTCGTCACCGCCATCACGACGGACAACGGTTGATCGGCAAGCTCGAAGAAGTGCGCGGAGTGAATGCGGTGATGATGGCCGATGCCTTCGCAAGCTGGAATCACGGTCGCGCCGCGCAGGCCGAGTTCGCTCGCGAGACGCACGAGCCAGTCGGCAAGCGGCTTGCCATGATGGCTGCGCCCCTGCTGGGTGAAGAACGTGATCTGAAAGCCTTGCATGTCAGTGCCTCCCCAATGCGGGTCGGGCCGGGGAAGCGCCGGTTGCAGCCGATTCGGCATACCGGCTCGCCACATCACGGCTCAGGAAGGTCATGACCACAGTTTAGATGTCGGGCCGCGCGAGTGCCAGGTCGAAGCTGGCCACGTGCCGCGCGGTCCCGGCTCACTGACCGTACACGTCGAAATCGAAATACTTTTTCGCAATGCGGTCGTAAGTGCCGTCGGCGCGGATATCGGCAATGGCTTTGTCGATCTTTTCCTGCAGATCGGTATCTTCTTTACGCAAACCGATCGCCGTGCCGCTGCCGAGCGTTTTCGCGTCGTAGAGCGGATTGCCGGCAAATCCGAAGTCCTTGCCGCGCGAGGTGCGCAAAAAGCCGATATCGGCTTGCACCGCGTTCTGCAATGACGCGTCGATACGGCCGGCAAGCAGATCCGAATACACCAGATCCTGATCCTGATACGGCACGATCACCGCGCCGGCCGGCTCCCAATACGTCTTCGCGTAGGTTTCCTGAATCGAGCCCTGCTCGACGCCGATGCGCTTGCCCTTCAGCGCTTGCGGCGTCGGCTCGATCGGCGAGCCCTTCTTCGCGACGAGACGCGTCGGAATGCGGAACACCTTCGACGAGAACCCGATCTGCGCCTGACGCGCGGGCGTCATCGACATCGTCGACAGCACGCCGTCGAATTTGCGGCCTTTCAGCGCGGCAATCATGCCGTCGAACGAATTCTCGATCCACACGCATTTCGCGTTGAGCCGGCGGCAAATCTCATTGCCGAGATCGATATCGAAGCCGACTAGCTTGCCGTCGGCGCCTTTCGATTCGAACGGCGGATAGCTCGCGTCGACCCCGAACCGCACGGTCGACCAATCCTTGGCGATTGCGCTCCCGGACGATGCGGCCAGCAGTGCAATCGTCAGGGTGGCCAAGATGGCTTTCATTGTTGCTCCTTATCGGCTTTTTTTGATGAATTCAAACAGGCGGCGCAGCGTTATACGCCGGCCGCGAGAAACCCTACATTCGACCGTGTTCCGGCCGTCTGCGCAAATTCATTAAAAAAATCAATTCATGCAGGCCGCGCATAGGCCGGTATTGCGCTTCGGCGGGCAAATAGCTCTTGGTTCTTTGCAAATAAAACCTGTTCCGGAGCAATGAAACCAGTCGCTTAACTGAACGGCATTACCGTTTTGGCGGGTTTTCTTTTTCCAGTTACGGGATCACTCATCCCAGCCGAAAATGGCGAGCGTGGATTCCCCTTCCCGGATGCGACGCATCTGAACTGCTTCCTTGGCCTCACGAGCTTGCGCAGCGGCAATCACTTCAGCAACACGGGCTACCGGAATCGCGACCACACCGTCTTCATCAGCGACGATAAGATCACCGGCTTTAACCGTCACATCGTCGAAGCGGGTCGGCGCATTGATCCAGCCACGGGCCCCGAAGCCCTTGCCCGTACTCCGGATGCACAGGCCACGCGCATAGACCGGGAAACCCATTTCTGCGAGCAACCGCTGGTCGCGTACACAGCCATTGATCACGAGGCCGCCGAGACCGCGCGCAAGAGCCGCAGTGGACATGACCTCCCCCCAGTAGCCATACTCATAGGCGTCCCCGACGGACACAACCAGAACGTCTCCCGGGTCGGCTGCATAGATCGCACGATGCAGCCACAGGTTGTCGCCGCCCGGTGCGTGAACAATGAGCGCAGGTCCGCAGATCCTGAATCCGGGAGCCACGGGTTTGATCGCGGGGGGCATGACCCCGATCTTGCCAGCTGCTTCGTGGAGCGTCGCGGCAGGAAGAGCAGAAGCCTGCGCCAGAAGATCCGGGCTCGGACGCCTGATATCGAGCCTGGTGGTCGTCTTCGGATTGAAACGGGGCTCGCTCATACCTGGTCTCCGATGCGACGCGTCTGTAACCGGTGATACTTGAACTGGGCGCGAGCGTCATCGAGGCGCATGCCGGTCGCGACCGAAGGCGATGGACAATTTCACCTTTCGTTGTCGTCGATTTTCCTTTGTGGACCATACAGCTTTTACGACGAACTATGGTCGTTCAATTTTCCGCGCTCCTGAGGGCGTCAATCGCGATTTCGCGCACTAATGCGAGACTCCCGCGCAGACGCGCCACTTCGGACGACGCCAGGCACGAAAAGAATTCTTCTTCAGCTTTGTTCACGGCTTCGCTGCAACGCATGAACGTCTCCCATCCGAGTGGTGTGCGTTGAATGCGGAGTGCTCGCGCGTCGTTCTCGCTTGCCATTTTTTCCAGAAGCCCACGTTGTTCCAGCGCTTTCACCGACTCGCCCATAGCCTGGGCTGTCATGTGAGCACGGCGCGCCAGTTCTGCACTGGAGCATGGTTCATGGTTGGACAGCAGATCGAGAAGAAGGAATTGGCGGGCCGTAATGTTCTCGGCGTTCAGTGTCTCGTCGATGCGACTGACGACCAGCCGGTTTAATTGTTGAATCAGGAAGAAAATTCGAATGGATGTGCTCATTTTTCGGGCCTTGAAAAAGATTGCGCCTCGATCGTAATAGGAGAACGTTCGTGGACTGTCATTGTAGCCGCAGTCGCGCCCCCATGTAACGCTAATGTTACCTTACGATATACGTGCCAATGCGCAGCTAAATCCCCATGTTTAAGGGAAAGTACTTGGTCGCAATACTACATGACGTTGATATTATCTGTTGTGACCCTGGTCGAGACCCTGGCCGGAAACCTGGTCGGGGACCGGCCATGCAATTCGGAACACCGGAGAACACAACATGAGCGACGCGGGTGCCGAAATATCGAATCTGGGCTACGTGGTAGTCGGTGCACAGGACCTCGAAGCGTGGTCCAGGTTTGCGAGCGACATCCTCGGGCTCCAGGTGAAGGCCGCGCCGGACGGTAATTCGTTGACGCTGCGTATGGACGAGTACGTGCAGCGGATTCTCGTTCAGAAAAGCGACGACGAAGACATCTTCGAAGCGGGCTGGGAGTTCGAGACTCCGGAGAAACTCGAAGCCTACGTCGAACGTCTTCGGAGTATCGGTCAGGCCGTCGAGCGAGGAGGTCCGGCACTGTGCGGAGAACGCCAGGTCGAGATGCTCTACCACTGCGACGATCCTTCGGGCTTCCGTCACGCGTTCTACACCGGGCCTCATATCGCTCCGATGACCGACGCCTGGCATTCGAAGGTCATGCGCGGTCGTTTCGAGACCGGCAGGCTCGGAATCGGCCACATCGTGATCCGGTCAAAAGACCTCGATCAATCTGTCGATTTCTATCGCAAGGTCCTGGGCCTCAAGCTCAGCGACTATATCCGCGCAGAACTTGCGCCCGGCGTCAAAGTCGATGTGACATTCATGCACACGACTGGTGGGCGTCATCATTCGCTGGCCACAGGCACGATGCCGGGCAACAAACGTCTCGGTCACCTGATGCTCCAGGTTCAGGACATGAACGACGTTGGGCTCGCATACGATCGCTGCATCGCTGCCGGTCTGCCGATGCTCATGCATCTGGGCCGTCATCCTAACGATCTCACGTTCTCGTTCTATGTCAAATCGCCTTCAGGATTCGCCGTCGAATACGGCCATGGCGGGATCGTCGTGGACGACGCAACCTGGAAGGTGTCCACGCACCCGCGGTTGAGCGACTGGGGTCATAAATTCGGCTGATCGAATGACTGCATAAAAAAAGGAAATATTATGAACAGTAGAGAAGTCGCGACGCAGATTCCGACAGAAGATGAACTGGTGGCGCGTGCTCGCGTCATGATTCCGTGGCTGCGCGAGCGTGCTGCCGAAGTCGAGGCCGCACGATCGGTCCCCGCCGACATCATCGAAAAATTCGTTGAAGCAGGTTTTTTCCGTATCCTTCAGCCGCGTCGCTGGGGTGGCTACGAGATGAATCCGGCTGTGTTCTTCAAGGTGCTGATGGAACTCGGCCGCGGCTGCTGCTCCAGCGCCTGGAACATGATGATTCTGGGCGTCCATCCGTGGGAATTCGGGCTCTTTCCGCAGCAGGCCGGTGACGACGTATGGTCGGCCAAGGATGACGTGATTGTCGCGTCATCCTATGCGCCGGTCGGTTCGGTCAAAAAGGTCGAGGGCGGCTACATCATCGACGGTAAGTGGCCGACTTCGAGCGGTACCGATCACGGTGAATGGGTGATTCTCGGCGCGTTCGAGCGCGACGATGAAGGCAAGCCCATCGACAAACTCAGCTTACTGCTTCCACGATCCGACTACCAGGTCATCGATGACTGGCATGTCATGGGTCTTTGCGGCACCGGCAGCAAGAGTCTGCTTGTCGAGAAGGTCTTCGTTCCCGAACATCGGACACACAGTATTTCCGATTACTCGATGGACCCTCGCGGCTCCGCGTTCCTGTTCCCGTTCGTGCAGATTTTTGCGGGTTCGGTATCGGCGGTCACAGTCGGTATGGCTCAGGGCGCAATCGATCACTACATCGAGCAGATGAAGTCGCGGCGGAATGGCACGACCGGCAAGCCCGTCAGCTCGAGCCCCTACGTCAAGGACAGGCTGGCCAACGCAGTGCTGCTCGTGCGCTCGGCGCGCGCCCGTCTGCTTCAAATGATGATCGAAACGACAAAGATTGTGCAACGTCGTGAACTGATCCCGATTGAAGACCAGGTGCTGTACAGGCTCGATGTCGCATCGGTCGGTCGTGACTGTCAGGAAGCGGTGCAATTGCTGTTCACGGCAACTGCGGCGAAAGGGCTTTTTAACGACCAGCCGATCCAGCGCATCATGCGCGACGTGATGGCGGCCGCAAATCACATCACGCAGAACGCGGACGATAACGCAGGGACGCTCGGCGGTTTCCTGCTCGGTGAGGCACTCCCGCCGTTGCAATATTCCCGCTAATCGTCCGGCATAAATTTCTAAATCGGATATTTCTGGAGCACACCAAATGTCCTTTACCGAAGCAGGTACCAGCCAGTTCGTGACGATCAACGAACCGCGCCTCGAGAATTTCAAGCTCCACTACAACGACATGGGCGCTGGCCCCGCGGTCATCATGCTCCACGGCGGCGGTCCGGGTGCGAGCGGCTGGAGCAATTACTACCGCAATATCGAAGCACTGGCGGCAGCGGGTTTCCGCGTCATCCTGCTCGATCAGCCTGGCTTCAACAAATCCGATGAACTGAAAATGACGGACACGCCGCGCAATGTGCTGAACGCACGTGCAATCAAGGGCGTGATGGATGCCCTCGGTCTCGACAAGGCGAATCTGGTCGGCAACTCGATGGGCGGTGCGACGGCCATCGCATTCGCTCTCGACTTCGCTGATCGCCTGGACAAGATGATTCTGATGGGGCCGGGTGCGCAAGGTCCGAGCCTTTTCCAGCCGCAGCCAGCAGAAGGCATCAAGCGTATGTCGCGTCTTTACGCGCAGCCTTCGTACGAGAACTTCGAGGCCATGCTCGAAGTCTTCGTCTACAACCCGGCTGGTATTACTGAGGAACTGCGTCAAGGCCGCTGGAACAATATCCAGTCGAACCTGAACCACCTGAAAAACTGGGCAGAAGGCGGCAAGATCATGCCCTCGACATCGATGGACCTGTCAGCACGTTTCCCCGAGATCAAGCACAAGACGCTCATCACGTGGGGCCGTGACGATCGTTTCGTCCCTATCGATCACGGTCTGCGCATGATCAACACGATGCAGGATGCACGCCTGCACGTATTCCCGAAATGCGGCCACTGGGCACAATGGGAACACGCGGAAGAGTTCAACCGTCTGATCATCGACTTCCTGCGCGACTGATTCGCACCGCCTGCTGTGCCTGATGAGCCCTGACAGATCGAAATCTGTCAGGGTTTTTTGTTTTTTGTTGTTTTGTATCGACACAACGTCGACAGCGTTCGCGCAACTTAACCTGTTTGTTGGTCTCCCGAGACGGCTGGTGTCGGCGTCGGTGTACTTCAGTTTGTTTCGGGTCGTGAACGTGTCCTCTGCGTGCCTGATGGTTTTGCTGCGCTCTGCTGCTTGAGCAGATCGAGCGCGACGTCGACGATCATGTCTTCCTGCCCGCCGACCATGCGGCGTTTGCCCAGTTCGACCAGGATGTCGACAGTGCGCAGGTCGTATTTCTTCGCGGCGACTTCCGAGTGACGCAGGAAGCTCGAATACACTCCGGCATAGCCGAGCGCGAGCGTCTCGCGGTCCACGCGCACCGGGCGGTCCTGCAGCGGCCGCACGATATCGTCGGCCGCATCCATCAGCGTGTATAGATCGGTGCCATGGTTCCAGCTCATGCGCTCTGCCGCGGCGATGAACACTTCCAGCGGCGCATTGCCGGCGCCGGCGCCCATCCCTGCCAGCGATGCATCGATACGGTCGCAGCCCTCCTCGACCGCGACAATCGAGTTCGCCACGCCCAGGCTAAGGTTGTGGTGCGCATGAATACCGGTGCTGGTTTCCGGCTTCAGCACCGCCTTCAGCGCGCGGAAACGGCTGCGCACATCGTTCATGCTCAGCGCGCCGCCCGAATCCACCACGTAGATCGTGGTCGCGCCGTAGCTTTCCATCTTCTTCGCTTCCTGCGCCAGATTCTCCGGCGAGGTCATATGGCTCATCATCAGGAAGCCCACGGTATCCATGCCGAGTTCGCGCGCATACTCGATATGCTGCTTCGAGATGTCGGCCTCGGTACAGTGCGTGGCCACGCGCACGATGCGCGCACCGGCGTTGTATGCCGCCTTCAGGTCACGGATGGTGCCGATACCCGGCAGAAGCAGCGTGGCGATCCGCGAGTGCGTCACGACGTCGGCCACCGCCTCGATCCATTCGAGGTCGCTGTGCGCGCCGAAGCCGTAGTTGAAGCTCGAGCCCTGCAGGCCGTCGCCGTGCGCGACTTCGATCGAATCGACCCGGGCTTTGTCCAGCGCGCGGGCGATGTCCTGCACGTTCTGGATCGAGTACTGGTGGCGGATCGCATGGCTGCCGTCGCGCAGCGTCACGTCGGAGATATAGAGTTTCTTGCTCATGGTAAATAGTCCCTTATGCCGCCGCTACCGAAGCCGCAATGCGCTCCGCCGTTGCCAGCGCCGCCGAGGTCATGATGTCGAGGTTGCCGGCATAGGCTGGCAGGTAGTGCGCCGCGCCTTCCACTTCGAGAAAGATCGAGGTCTTGAGACCGCTGAATTTGCCGAGGCCCGGGATAGTGAGCGGCGCGCTCTCGGGGATCACGTCGAACTGCACCTTCTGCTTGAGGCGGTAGCCAGGCACATAGGCATTGACGGCTTTGGCCATCTGCTCGACCGAGGCTTCGACTTCGGCCTGACTGATCGCTTCGGACAGCACATACACCGTGTCGCGCATCATCAGCGGCGGCTCGGCCGGGTTCAGGATGATGATGGCCTTGCCCTTGGTGGCACCGCCGACCACTTCGATGGCCTTCGAGGTCGTTTCGGTAAATTCGTCGATATTGGCGCGCGTACCCGGGCCGGCCGACTTGCTGCTGATCGAGGCGACGATCTCGGCGTAGTGCACCTTGGCCACGCGCGATACGGCCGCCACCATCGGGATCGTGGCCTGGCCGCCGCAGGTCACCATGTTGACGTTCGGCGCTGCCAGGTGCGCTTCGAGGTTCACCACCGGCACGCAATACGGGCCGACGGCCGCCGGCGTCAAGTCGATCACGCGGATGCCGGGCTTGTGCTGGCGCAGGAAGGCGTCGTTTTTCACGTGCGCTCCTGCCGAGGTGGCGTCGAACAGCACGTCGATGTCCTTGAACATCGGCAGGTTCACCAGACCCCGCACGCCCTCGTACGTGGTCGCCACGTTCAGACGCGCGGCGCGTGCGAGGCCGTCCGAGTTCTGGTCGATGCCGACCATCGCGCCCATTTCCAGATGCTTGCCGTGCCGCATGATCTTGATCATGAGATCGGTGCCGATATTGCCGGACCCGATGATCGCGGCCTTGAGTCTTGCCGAAGCCATGTGTTTTCCAGAATCCTGAAGAATTGGTTGACGAGACCTGAGCAATGACCTGTTATGCGAAGGTCGTGCGCACGCTGCCGAGGCCTTCGATCTGCGCCGTATAGGTACCGGGCTGCGTGACCGCGACCATCGGTCCCAGCGCGCCCGTCAGCACCACATCGCCGGCGCGCAGCGGCGTACCGAGCCGAACCATGCGGTCGGCCAGCCAGATCGCGGCATTGAGCGGATTGCCAAGGCAGGCCGCGCCGCTTCCCTGCGACAGCACTTCGCCGTCGCGTTCGAGCGTCATGGCGGCCTTGAACAGATCGAGATCCGCGAGCGGTACCGGGCGGCTGCCGACCACGAAGGCCGCGCTCGAGGCGTTATCGGCCACGGTATCGACGAACCGGATATCCCAGCCACGGATGCGGCTGTCCACCACTTCGATCGCGGCCAGCGCGTAATCGGTGGCGTTGATCAGGTCTGCATAGGTGTGCTTGTCGCACGTCAGGTCCCGCCTGAGCACGAGTGCGATCTCGGCTTCGACCTTCGGCTGGATCAGACCGGCCAGTTGAATCGGCTGCTGGTCGCCGTAGGCCATGCTGGCAAACAGCGCGCCGAAATCGGGCTGGTCCACGCCGAGCTGTTTCTGCACCGGCAGCGAGGTCAGGCCGATCTTGCGGCCGACGATGCGCTCGCCTGCTTCCACGCGTGCATCGACGTTGGCCTGCTGTACCGCGTAGGCGGTCGCCATGTCGTCCAGCGGTATGCCGCCCAGCGGATTGCCGCCCAGTGCGACCTCGCGGCGCACCGGATCGATCGCTTCGCGGTTACGTTCCGCTTCGCGCAGACGCGCGGCGATGGCCTGAATGTTCTCCTTCGTCATCCTTTGTTCTCCTCTCGCTCCGGCTAATCGGTTAGCGTGTCGGACTGAACAAATAGAGAGCCGACCATGAGCAAGCCGAAAAGCCCGGAGGAATTGTTCGCAGGTCGTCACTTCGACCCCGATGTGATCATCGTGTGTGTCCGCTGGTACTTGCGTTACAAGCTCGGTCTGCTGGATCTTGTGGAAAACACGAAAAACGACCCGGGCGCGCATGCGACCGGGTCGTCAAATCCCGCCCTTCGCGTTAGTCAGTACGGTACAGTAGAAAGAACATTAACTGAACGGCATTGGCGCCGAAGCGGGGGTTCTTGTTACCCGGATTCAAATCACTTCGAGCGCCCGATACTCCTCGCCGCGGCAAAGAACGACCACGTTGCGATCGCGACCATGATGATCGGGGCAATCATTGCATACCGCAGACCTTGTGTACCCGCCACGTGGCACGATGCTGCCACTGCGTCAGCGATCGGAGCCTTGCAGGCCGCCGCATAATCACCGCTACCGGTAAAGATGTTCGATGCGAACCTGTCGCTCATCCAGCCCACCCATGCCGGTCCCAGACCTTGGCCGACAAGGTTCATCAGCAGGAACACGAGTGCCGAAGCCGTGGCGCGCATACGCGGTTCGAGTCGGCTGTGAATCACCGAAAACGAAGGACCGTTCCACACGTTCAGCGAAGTCGCCATCAAGAACATTGCGACGGTGGAGACCGCGAAGTTCATCGACGTAAATGAAATGATCGTGAACGGAATACCCAAAAGCGATCCGACCGCCGGAATCCAGCCGTACCAACGACGGTCACGTTTCGCCATCCAGTCCGAACCATAGCCACCGATCAAGCCGCCGACGAATGCGCCAACGCCATTGACGATCGCAAGCGTCAATCCCGCCTGTTGCATATTCAGGCCAAACGTGCGACCCATATAGATCGATTGGAACATGAACGTTCCGTAAATCGAAATCGAGGTCGTCACGATACCGAGAGACATTTGCCAGAACGGCTTTTCACGCACGAACGCGGCAAGGACTTCCTTGAGCGCCGGAACATGCCTGGACTCGATGGAGTCGAAGTTGCCACGCTTCGGTTCACGCAGCGTGAAATAAGCAATCAGGCCCAGGATGATACCCGGGAAACCGAATGCGTAGAACGCCATGCGCCAACCATAAAGGTGGGCAATCGTACCACCGCCGAATGCGCCAATGAAAACGCCAACTGCCGGTCCCAGTGCGTAGATACCGTAAACGGTTGCACGCTTGGACGGTGGAAACTGATCCGAAAGCAGCGAGTGCGAAGTCGGGGTCGAGCCCGCTTCACCGATACCGACGCCAAGACGGTAGACCATCATCGAAGCGAAGCTACCTGCGGTACCGCAAAGCATCGTCATCAGCGACCAGGCAACAATCGAAACCGAGATCATCAACTTGCGGTTATAACGTTCAGCCAGTCGCCCAATTGGAATACCGAGCGTCGCGTAGAAAATCGAGAACGCGAGACCGCTGAGCAAACCAAGCTGGAAATCGGAAAGCCCCATTTCACGTTTGAGCACCGGACCGACGATTGCGACCAGAATGCGATCCGTCATACTGGATGCATAGATTAGAACGAGCAAAAACAACAACCATCGCTCGTAACCTCGACTCCGGGTCGAAATCCGGGTTGCTTCTGCGGTGGACATCTTCAGTCTCCTGTTACGCTCAGAATCTGAGCATTTATATCGATTAATTCATTCTTTTATTTGCTGCCCTTTACGCCCAGGTAACAAACCCTGCGCCGACGCCGGTACCTGCGGGAGTTCGCCTAAGCGGGAAATACTCGGCACTCTGCACATTCAGGTGCTCGAGCGCGCCCGCCACCGTTACCCAGTTCAGAATTTCCGAGGAACCGGAATTGAGTGCACCTCGCGGGATGCTCTGGAGAAAATCGGCGTCCTTGTTCTCGAAGGCCGCAATGATCTGACGGTCGAGCGGTTCATCGACCACGAAGTGGCTCAGACCGCCGCTCGCGATGACCATTACGCGCTGGTCACCCGGGATCGCTTCGACCACACGACGAATTGCACGGCCCACGTTGTAGCAACGACGCGAGGATGGGACGTTCGGACTGAAATAGGTATTCAACAGCACCGGTACGATCGGAATCGGGAGACCGGCAAACAGACGTTTGACCACGAAGCCATAGGCATGACCAAAACCCTTGTCCAGTGGGTCCTCCACGTGGTCCGAAGCCGCGACATCCACCTCTTCATCGATCAGTCCTTTGATCAACGTGAGCGCCATCTGGGGATCACAAGGCAATCCGTGGACCTGATCGAGCATATAGCCTTTGCGCACCGTACGTAGCCAATCAGGCGTCGTCGGCTCCTGGAGCTTGTCGATCGTGTATGCGGTCTGTCCGTGGTAGATCGCGAACGCCGGTTGGTTGGCGCTGTTGAAAAGTTCTGCCTGATCGTCGCCGACGATGATCGCGACATCGGGCTTGACTTGAGCAACGAATGCCGCGAGCTTGTCTAGCGCGTCATTGCATTGCTGCTCCTTTTTGGCCAGCGTCGGAACATCCACTTCGTTCTCGTAGCGCGGACCTACTTCAGTCAGCAACTGCGAATACGTCATCAACCGTCCATCGGACGTGTTGAGCTCCGGGTTTTCATAATCGACATTTGCCCGATGAATCCATTGTGCAGCACCGAGCGTCAGAAGGGGCGTATGAGAAGTCGCGACGCCAGCAACGATTTTGGCCATGATGTTTAATCAATTCCGAATTTGCTTACGACAAAGCGCGGGACAGATGTCCCGCGCTGCGTTTCTCTGCCGATCGATTACTATTCGCCGGTACGAAAACGCGAGTACAGCTTCATGCAGTTGCAGCGGAAGATGTTGTTCTTGTCCTCTTGCGAGAGCATGGCCATCGATTCGATAACCGGCTTCAGATCGTCGAGGTCCAGACCCGTTTCCGGGTCGACGGCGCTGCCGGTGCCTGGCTTTTCAGTGGCGAACAGTACCCGATCCGCACCCACCTTTTTGATCAGGAGTTCGAGCGAATCCTTGTCGTAATTGGTGGTGTCGTAGTGGAGTTGACGCAGCTTTTGCTCGAACGGCATCACACCGCGACGGATGTTCCAGGCACGGAAGCGGCCGATCTGGTACGGAATTGCGCCGCCGGCGTGCGGGACGATCAGCTTCAGGTTCGGGAAACGATCGAACACGTCCGATTCCATCAGCGACAGAATGGCGATACTTTCTTCGTTGATAAATTTCAGGGTGTACGACTCGCGCGGCTGACAACTGCCGGCTGAGTGGATCAGCGCAGGAATATCGAGTTCGCACAGCTTTTCATACAGCGGGAACCAAAACGAATCCCCCAGTCCTGGGGGCGGCGTGTCATCGCCTTCGGTCGGATCCGGATTCAGCAGACAACCGATAAAACCCTGCTCCTTTACGCGGAATTCGAGTTCTGCGAGGCAGTTGACCGGGCTTTCATTACGGTACTGCGGCAAACCTGCTACCTTGCGAAAACGCGTGGGCCACATTTCGGCGGTCCGGTGAACCAGATCGTTCATGTGCTTCGTCCATAGCGCCGTCACCTTCGCGGGCTTGATCGAATGCATCTGCATGTACGGACGCGGCGACAGGAACTGAATGTCCGTACCGACACGATCCATGATCTCGATGATCGTCTGACCGGCTTTGCGCACCGCGTCATCGCTCAACCTGGGCACACCGACGTGCGGATTAGCGCGGTGAGACGCGAGTTCGGCCATGAATTTATAGCTTTCGCCTGGAATCACGACGTGAGCATGCGAATCGATGATAAGTGACATTTTGGATATGACTCGTAGGGAAAAGATTTCAAATTACAAGGTTGTTTGCCATTGCTGGTCGTTCTCGTAGACGCCGCCCAGCGGCATGACCGACCTATAGTCGATCTTTTCGTGCTGTGCGAGTTTCGGCACTGAACCTGCCGAAAATTCGGTTAACGAATTCATCAGGCAGCGACGGACCTGCATCACCGCACCATCACCGGCACCGAGATATTCTTTGGTGCGATCCTGGAGCCTACCCATACTGAGAAGGATTGCGAAATCTTCGGTACCAAGCGTTTGCGGGAAGCCAGAAAAGTGACCGTTCTTCATCGCTTCGCGATCCTGGCCCCAGAGATCGTCGGCCGAACGCGACGAAACCGGAGGCCAGTTGTCGCGATCGGCGGGAAAGATGTAATCTTCGTGCGGAACTGGCTTGTCCAGGATGAACGTCATGTGCCAATACCACGTGTTCTCGTCATCAATAGGCACAGAGAAGAACATCTGCGAGCGCGTGGTGTCACCGGCCTTACGCGGTGAAATCATGCCGTACCATGGCATGACGAACGAATTGGTGCGCACATATGACCTGCCATCTCCGAGTGCGCGTACAGCCGCGTAACGGAAGCCGTATTCCTTCTGCCTGATTTTGTAGACTGGAGCCTGGTTGACCGAGGCATTGGTCATTTCGTATTCGAGCCACGACTGGTGGAGAACACCGACGTGCGCCGAGTCCATCGTGGTCTCGACCGCTTGCAGCCAGTTGCATTCGAGGCGCTGACGATGCACCACCACCTGATCGGCGGGCAAGCCCACGAACGGCAAATCAGCGAATTTCGGGGGTTCGCCCTGTCCGAGATATACCCACGCGATGCCACCCGCTTCCTGAGTCGGATAGTGCCTGAGCGGCACGTGTTTGCAATACTCAGCTTCATTATTTGGCTGCGTCGGCACCGCGACAGTCACGCCTTCGGAATTGAATTTCCAGCCGTGGAAGATACAACGCAGCGCGTTGTCTTCGTTGCGGGCGAGTGCCAGCGAAGCACCACGGTGCGGGCAAGCTTCGTCAAAGAAGCCGACCTTGCCATTATCACCACGGAAAGCTACGAAATTCTGACCGAAGAGTCGCACACGCTCAGGTCTTCCGCTAGCGACGAGCGACGCCGAACGCAGCGCCGGAATCCACCAGTTCTGGCGAATCATTTGACCCATCGGAGCGTCGCCCGAGACCCTGGTCAACAATTCGTTCTCGTCTTTAGTCATAGCACACCTCCTTGGAACTGAATTCTGAATACCTAATCACCGAGCACTGCGATCACTTCGAGCTGGATCTGCATGCCGCCCGGCAGATCCACGATCTGGGCGTGACGCGCCGGACGATCTTCAGGATCAGGAAACATTTCAAGCCAAGGTGGGTTGACGATCGGACGAAGCGATCCGTCTTTGAGAAATACCGTGACACGCACAATATCGTTGACGGTACCGCCACCTGCTTCGACGAGCGTCCGCATATTCTGGAACGCGAATTTAGCCTGCGATTGCGCATCTTCAGGCAGCGTATCCGTCTGCGGATCTTTACCCGCGATGCCTGACGAAAAGATGAAGTTACCCTTTCTGGCACCCATCGGAATGGGCGTCTGCCCATGAGTCACGCCCGGAACTTCAATCGATCGCTTTCCTTCGTATTTCATCACCGTGCCTGATAATAAGGTTTCGCCCGAGTCTCGGTTACAGAGCCGATTCCACTTATCTTGATGCGACGTTGCGGAAGCGTCGGGTAATCCGAGACAAACAAGTAACCTTATGAATACTATCAGTCGAAATTCAATCGATGAGTAGGGGTGTTCACCTACGCAGCGCATCGAGTAATAAGAAAGCCAGACTTATCGTGAGATAAGTCTGGCTTCGTTACTGCTTCAACCTAGATCAGTTACGACGCGCGATCAGAACAGCGTGCGAATGCCGGTGTTCACGCCGACCGTCGTGACAGACGGAGCAAACAGCGTGGTCGCACCGTCGCTTATGTTCAGGCCGAGATTGTTGATGCCCTTGTTGTTGACGAATGCAACCTGGGCGTATCGAGCGAGGCTACGCGGATCGAGTTCGAACAGCACGTCGAGTAGTGTGCGAAATGCAGACACCGGGGAGAAAACGCTGGCGAGGTCTATCGATAAAGGCCTCTTGTATGATCAACCAAGAGGCCTTTACCGATGCTTAAGCCTCTATCACTATCAGATTCGGGGCCTCGACAACATCGTAAAGCGCTTGGACTTCAGTTGCCCTCGATTCCAGGACCTTCCGCTGATTGATGTAACCCTTATCGTTAGTCTCCCCCCGATCCATGGACGCCGGCTCCTCCAGCAGCCACAGGCGCTTCATCTTCATGCTGGACCCGGGGTTGCGCTCATTATGCGCCTGGAGTGCGGAACGGAGCGCGCGCCTGATATCCGGATTCTTTACCAGATCGGAAAACCCGAGGCCACTCTGTTTCAGATACATATTGCAGGCTTCGATGTTCAGCCACGCGAGTGCCCCTACATAGGGACGATCGGCGCCCGTGATCACCATGTCGCGCACGAGAGGGGCACACGCGCTGACACAATCAGCTTTGAGACACGAAACGCGAACGAAAATACCGGACATAAGTTTGAATTCTTCTGCCACCCGACCCGCAAATACCATCCCTTCTTCGGGATGCTCTGGATCGACAAATGTCGCCGCGTCGCCCATGATAAAAAAGCCTTCATCATCGAATGCCTGCGCCGTCAGCTCCGGGTTTTTCAAATAGCCGGGTGTCACGGCTTCACTACGGACCCGGATTTCATAGCGGGTCCCATCCTCGAGCGGTACGAGCTTGATTTCGACGCCCGGATGGGGAAGTCCGATCATACCCGTGCGATCGGTTGCCCAATGCACGTACGTCACAGCGGCTGAGGTCTCGGTCGAACCGTAAGCCGAAACGAACGGAATCTTGCGGCCCGAGTACTTGATGGCTTCGCGTTGCATAGCCTCATACGTCGCGTCCGGCAGACGGGAGCCCGAATACGTCATACGCTGCATATTGCTGAACATTGCGGATCCAAGTTCCGGGTCCTTTTGCAATGCATCGACAAGCATCGCATATGCGACAGGAACGCCACTGAAACGTGACGGCGAGACCTCGCGCAGATTGCGCAACGTCTTCGCGAATTCGGCCGGTGTCGGCCGGCCATCATCGAGGTACATCGTGCCGCATTCCTCAAGCACGCAGTTGAAGATCGAGTGACCGCCGGCAACGTGCGACCATGGAAGCCATTCGAGCAGCACCGTTTCCGGCATTGCGCCCGGCTCCCACGCGAACATCTGTTCCGTCATCATCAGCGAGACCGTGAGCATACGCTGCGTCACAATCACGGCCTTCGGAGTCCCGGTCGATCCTGACGTGAATTGATACTTGGCAATCGTATCCGGCTTGATCGAATCAATCGAAATGCGTACCTGATCCGTTGCTTCGGTCGCGATCACCTGATCCCAGGTCACGACATTAGGTGCATCGATCGGATCTTCGACGCAGATTACGAGTGCTTGATCATCGATTGCCTTGACGGCCCGCTCATAACGCTTGCCGCTCTGGACGAAAATCACAGCCGGTTCGAGAAGTGCGGCCATCGCCTTCAGCTTCTCGTGATCGCCACTCAGCAAGGAATATGCAGTCGTGATCGGCGAATATGACATATGCGCTTGCATCGCCGCGATTTCGATAACGCCATGCTCCGGCGAATTCTCGCTTAGTACCATCACGGTCTGACCGTGCTTGTTCAGATCGAGCAAAAATTGAGTCGCGGCCTGAATCTGCGATCGCCCTTGACCGTAGGTCAGTGCTTGCCATTCGTTATCAGGTCCGCGTCGTTGAACCAGCCACGGATGATCAGGACGACGATCGGCGCTCCGATGCAACAGGAACGGGACATGCGGCACCGCTGATTTGAGTTCAATACTGCTCCTGAGAATCAATGTCCCGTCTTTGCGCTGCTCGAGGTTAATGTCACGAGGCAAAAACGGGACATGGCGAAACGGGGCGTCTTTCAGATCAGTCGTCATAGCCAAAAAGGTGAGTCTTGAACAGCACATGACAAAAGTACCCGGCAATTTTCATCACCGAGCTTTATGTACGTAAATTTCGAATCTATTTCAGAGCAGCGCACGCCATCCGGCTTCGTCTTCGAACGTACCCGACGCCGGGGCTGCGCTCTTGTAGTCGATCTCTGCGTGACGTGCGAGCTTCGGGGTATCGCCGTTCATGAACTCCTTGAGGGAATTCATGAGGCAACGACGAACCGCCAGGACAGCACCGTCACCGGCACCCAGATATTCCTTCGTCCGGTCGGAAATCGGTCCCATGCTCATGATGACCGCGAAATCCTCGGTTCCCAGCATCTGCGTGAAGCCCGTAAAGTGACCGTTCTTCATGGCCTCACGATCTTGACCCCAGTTGTCCTCAGCCGGTCCCAGAGGCAGCGGGGGCCACGAATCGGCGTCGTCGAATACGAGCGTCGGATTCAAGACCAGCTTACCGTCCGTGCGATACGTGAGCTGGTAGTACCAGATATTTTCGTCATCGATCGGCACGGAGAAAAACATCGAACCGCCCCTGATCCCCGAATTATTCCCAGAGATAACGCCATACCACGGCATGACGAAAGAGTTGACGCGCACATACGAACGGTTTTCTTTCAACGCGCGGACCGCCGCGTAGCGAAAGCCAAACGGTTTCTGCGCGATGTGATAAACCGGAGCCATATTCGCGGATGAAAGCTCAATATCACCGAACCCCTTGAGCCACTCCTGGTGCAGGACACCCAGGTGCGCGGAATCCATGGTCGTCTCGACGCCCTGTAGCCAGTTGGCATTCACTTTTTGACGGAAGACCACGAAGTTTTCGCGCGGGAGCCCGACGCACGGCAATTCGGGGAACGCCGGGGCCTGGTCTCCCTGACCGAGCCATGCCCAGACCATGCCGCCTTCTTCGCGCACCGGGTAGTGCCTGAGCGGCACGTGCTTGCAATACTCGGCTTCGTTGTTGGGTTGAGTCGGCACCGCAACGGTCACGCCTTCGGCGTTGAATTTCCAACCGTGGAAAATGCAGCGCAAGCCATTTTCCTCATTGCGGCCAAGTGCCAGCGACGCGCCCCGATGCGGGCACGCCTCGTCAAAAAAACCGATCTTGCCGTCAGTGTCGCGAAACGCGACATAGTTTTCACCAAACAGGCGAATACGTACGGGCTTGCCGTCCGCTTCGAGTTTGTCGGATAGCGCCACCGGCATCCACCAATGCTGGCGCAACATTTTTCCCATCGGAGCGTCGCCGCATACGCGGGTCAACAAATCATTGTCCGCTTTAGAAGGCATGATGTCTCCTTGTGAATCAATCTTGGGTTTGATTGCGACGTTCGTTGAAGAAATCGGTGATGCGCTTGTCGGCACCGGTGTTGGCGGCTCGTGTCATCGTCGTCACCATCGTTTCGGCAAACAGGCCCTCGCCAAGCGGCATTTCCGAAATGCGGGTGATACCGTTGATAATCGCGTAATTCGTGGCCGCTGCATTGGCCACGATTCTGGACGCGAGTTCGCGCGCCTTGGCAAGACCTGCGCCATCTTCCGTCACATAGTGCGCGACACCCATGCGCTCGGCCGCCAAAGCGTCGAACGTGCTACCCGTGAGCATCATTTCGGTGACGCGGGATGCGCCGATCAAACGAGGAATGCGAACCGATCCGCCGCCACCGAGGAAAATGCCGCGTTGCCCTTCGGGCAACTGGAAGAATGTCGATTTTTCTGCGACGCGCACATGCGTGGCAGCCGCGAGTTCGAAGCCTCCGCCGATCACGCCGCCCTTGAGCACACTGATAACCGGAATTTCACCGAACTGCATCAGGTCGAACGTTCGATACCATCGACGCGAACGGCGCTGGCTCACAATCACGTCGGAACTTCGATTCGCCATCAGTTCGAAGAGGTCGAGGCCGGCACAGAAATGCTCACCTTCGCCGTGAAGGATCACAGCGCGTGCGCCTTCGAGACCGGATACGAAGATCATATTCAGTTCATCGAGCAATGCATCGTTGATCGCATTGCGCTTCGTCGCGCGGTTGAGCTTCACGAGCGCGACATCGCCTTCGCGTTCGACCTGTATCAGGGTTTCAGTGTTTGACATAGAGTGAGACCGCGTTAGTCGTGGATGGATCAATCATAAGCCTATATTACCTATAGATAGCCGTGAATTCGGTACAAACCCTTGCTATCATGGAGTCCGGCTTTGATGGAGAATCGTACTATATAAAGTAACCTTACTAATAATGACCGGATCCAAGGAGCCTCCCCATGGGTAGTAAAGGTGGTGCGTACATTGCTGGTATCTATGAGCATCCCGTGCGTCGTGCTGACGGGATCTCGACGGCACAGCTTCATGCGCAGGTTGCGCTAGGCGCGCTCAAGGATGCGGGCCTGACTCTCGATGATGTCGATGGTTATTTCTGTGGTGCGGACGCTCCGGGTCTTGGAGGTCTCACCATGGCTGAATACATTGGTCTGCGTAATCTGCGGCACATCGATACCACCGAGAGCGGGGGTTCAGCGTATCTTTTACACGTGGCGCACGCGGTTGAAGCGATCCGCGCCGGTCACTGCAATGTCGCCCTTGTGACAATGGCAGATCGCCCACTCTCGTCGGGCACGGGTACTGCGCTTGCGGGTGTCGATCGCTCGACGATGCCAAATCTGGCTTTCCAGTCGGCGGTGCCTCCTCCCCCGATGTACGGCTATGCGATGGTTGCGCGTCGCCATATGCACGAATTCGGTACCACGAGCAAGCAACTGGCGTGGGTCAGGGTCGCGGCTTCCCATCACGCGCAGCACAATCCAAACGCGGTGCACCGTGAAGTTGTGACCGTGGATGATGTACTCAGCTCACCGATGGTTGCCGATCCGCTGCACCGTCTCGATTGTTGCGTTGTCACCGACGGGGGCGGCGCGCTCGTGATCGTGAATCCCGCAATTGCGGCCCAGCTGAAGCGTCCGAAAGTTGCGGTTGTTGGAACTGGCGCCGCCGTCAAGCATCCTGACGCCGGGAGAATCGATCTACTGACTTCGGCGGGCGCTCGATCGGGGGCCAACGCATTTGCCGAGGCCGGGATCACACCCCGGGATATCGGATATGCATCGCTCTACGACAGCTTCACGATCACGGTGCTGATCCAGCTCGAAGACCTCGGTTTCTGCGCCAAGGGAGACGGTGGCAAGTTCGTAATGGACGGCAATCTCATTTCGGGCGTCGGCAAGCTCCCGTTCAATACCGATGGCGGGGGCCTGTGCAACAACCATCCGGGCAATAAAGGTGGCATGACCAAGATTCTCGAGGCGGTGCGCCAGTCTCGGGGTCAAGCGCATCCTGCGGTCCAGGTCAAAAACCGCGATTTCGTACTCGCACATGGCACGGGCGGCAATCTGGCGAGCGCACACGCCGCGGGCACCCTCATTCTGAAAGCGGAGTAATCATATGGCGCAAAAGCGGAATTTGCCTCCGGCACCTGTTCTGTTTCCGGGCGACGAGCCCTTTTGGGAGGCAATGCGTTCGGGTCAGCTACTGGCGAAACACTGTCAAGACTGCGATACGTTGCATTATTATCCGCGTTCGCACTGCCCATTCTGCGGCAGTGAAAAAACCGAATGGCACTCATTGTCTGGGCGCGGCACCATCTATTCCTATTCAATCGTTGAACGCAGCCCCAAGCCTCTGGCACCGGCAATCATCGAACTGGAAGAAGGATTGCTCATCAATTCGGTGGTCACCGACGCGGATGTTCGAAGCCTCAATATTGGCGATGAGGTCATTCTGCATTCGATGCCGACTCAGGATGGACCACCCGCCCCGGCTTTCACGACCGTACGTGCGAACGCCGCACGCGAATATACGAAAGCCGCGTATACCGCGCTCGAGTGTCGGATTTCGGATCAGCCGCGGCTGTTCGAGCGGGGCGCGGTCATCGGTAGTGGCAATATGGGGATCGGCATCGCGACTGCCCTTCTCAATGCCGGACTATCGGTCCGACTGATTGATCAGTCGGACGACTCGCTCGAGAACGCGGTCACCCGTATCACGGAATCACTGAACCGTGACGTGGAGCGGGGAAGGCTGACCGAAAACGAGCGCGATGCGCGACTCGCGGTGTTGACGGCGGATCGAGATCTATCGGCAATTGCGAGCGCTGATGTCGTAATCGAAGCCGTGTTCGAAGACATGGAGGTCAAGCAGAAACTATTTGCCGAAATCGATCAATATGCATCGCCTTCGGCGCTTCTGGCGACCAATACCTCGACCCTCGACATCGACCGGATTGCCGCGGCGACGACGCGTCCGCAATCGGTAATTGGCCTGCATTTCTTCAATCCGGCCAACCTGATGAAGCTCGTCGAGGTCGTCCACACAGACACGACATCGGCGGTCACGCTCGATGCCGCGCTCCAGTTTTCGGCTCAAATCAAAAAGACGGCCGTCCCGGTCGGCGTATGTGACGGCTTTGTTGGCAACCGTCTGATGATCGCGCGCGAACGTCAGGCATCGCGTCTGCTGCTCGAGGGTGCGCTCCCCGAACAGGTAGATCGTGTGCTGCGCGAGGTCGGCCTTCCGATGGGTACGTTTGAACTCCAGGACATGACGGGCGGCATTGAACTCATGTACCGATCGCGCCAGCGTCGCGGTCAGAAAGACTGGCTACTGGATGAACTGTATAACCGGGGGCGCACGGGCTTGCGCGCCGGCCGTGGCTTCTATCGCTACGAACCGGGCAAGAAGCGGCCGCTAATCGATCCGGAGGTCACGACTTTGATCGAGGAAGCATCGTGCGTCGAAGGAATCGAACGACGCGCGATTTCCGATCAGGAAGTGCACGATCGCCTGATTCTCCCAATGATCAATGAGGGCGCGAAACTTCTCGAAGAGGGCATCGTTGATCGCGCGTCCGACATCGATCTGATCTGGCAACTGGGTTACGGTTGGCCCGACTGGAAGGGCGGACCGATGTACTACGCGGACCAGATCGGCCTGCCCGAACTGGTGCGCCGACTCGCCGCACTCGAAAAGCACGGTGACGTATTCAAACCTGCTGATCTGTTGGTTGAACTCGCGGGAGCCGATGCGGCTCGTATTTCCGATATTAAAATTTCTGATTAAACGATGGCGAACTATCGAGCCCCGGCCAAGGACTGGCTTTTCATTCTTCATGATTTCCTAAAGATCGAAGACCGGACCGATCTTCCTGGTTTTACGGATCTCACACCCGATTTCACGTCCGCCGTTATCGAGGCAGCCGCCACTTTTCACGAAGAAGTGCTGCACCCGCTTGATCAGAAGGCGGATGAGGCAGGCGCGCATTTTCACGGCGGCCAGGTTTCGACTCCGGCCGGATTCAAGGCCGCATGGGATGCGTACCGCGAAGCGGGTTGGCATTCATTGAGCCTCGCAGCCGAACTCGGTGGAGGTGGCTTGCCGCCCGTTATGTCGGTGCCGATTTCGGAAATGCGTGCCGCAACCGGTCATTCATTTTCGATGTACGGCAGTTTCTGCTCACCTGCGGCGTATATGCTGGGCACACTTGCTCCGGACTGGATCAAGACGCACGTGGTGCCCAAACTCGCGAGCGGCGAATGGACGGCGACCATGAGCATGACGGAGCCACAAGCCGGTACGGATCTGCGTCAGATCACGACACGCGCTGTGCCTCAGGAAGACGGAACGTGGCGCATTACCGGCAACAAGATTTTCATCTCCGGCGGCGACCATGATCTGACGGACAACATTGTCCACATTGTGCTCGCGAAAGCCGTGGACGAAGAGGGGCGTGTTCCTCAGAGCCTGAGCGCGGTGAACGTGTTTCTCGTATCGAAGCAGAACATCGATCCGCAGACGGGCGCACTAGGTGATCGCAATGGGTTGCACGTGCGTTCAATCGAGCACAAGATGGGTATCGAAGCGAGTGCCACCTGTGCGCTGGATTTCGAAAACGCCGTTGGCTACCGCATAGAGAGCACCGAAGGTCAGGGAACGACGGCCAACATGGCGCCAATGTTCCACCTGATGAATTACGCTCGTGTCGGTACCGCCGTATCGGGTATCGGCCATGCGGAGATCGCGCGCCAGAATGCGGTGGAATATGCTCGCGAACGTCGTTCAGGACGCGCGGCCAGCAGCTCTCGTGACACGAAAACGGTTGCCGATCCGCTTATCGCACATCCGGATGTTCGACGCTTACTGCTCGAATCATCGGCATTTGCCGAGGGCGCACGTGCGGGTGCAATGAAGGCCGCCGTACTGCAATCCGAAGCCCGATATTTGAGCGACAGGGCAGCACGTCAGAAAGCGGCTGATATTCTTGATCTGCTCACTCCGGTGATGAAAGCGTTTTTCACCGACCGGGGTTTCGAGACCACTGTCGCATGCCAGCAGGTTTTCGGCGGTCACGGTTACGTCAAAGACTATGGAATCGAGCGATTGGTCCGTAATTCGCGAATCACGCAGATTTACGAAGGCGCGAATGGTATCCACGCGTCCGATCTGGCGAGCCGAAAAATCATGGCCCACGACAGACGTATGTGGAACCATTTTGCGACCGCGATTTCCGAATTTATTGCCCGGCATTCCCAAGATAAAAGGCTCGATGATTATTTGCAGCCACTCGAGTACGCGTTGCAACGCCTGGAAATATCGTTGGAACGCCTGACACACATGAGCGCCCGTAATATGGGGGCGCTCGAGGCAGGGGCATACGATCTGATGACCGCTGTCGGGGTGCTCTATCTCGGATGGATGTGGGCGGAAATTGCGGCCATCGTAACAGACGGTCGAACGACGCGCTTCGTTGACGACCGGACGCGGATTCGCAAACTCGCACTGGCCGAAGTTTGGATGCAGCGTCAAATGCCGCTCATCGATAGTCTGTGTCGACGAATCGAGAGCGGAAATGCTGGGCTGCTAAACCTTCCGGACAATCTGATTTAAGTAGCGGACGATGCAACGCCGCCGCCCCTGCCCCCGATCTTCTGAAAACTATCGCTTTTACAGGTGTAACTTGAGTGACGATTCTTTTATCGATGTGCGAATCAAGTCCATGACTTGGGAGTCGAAAAATACTATCAGTCTGGTGCTCGAGCGCGTGGATGGCTCCGATTTGCCGAAAGCCGAGGCCGGGTCACACATTGATATCAGGCTGGGCTCACGGCTGTCCCGCTCTTATTCCATTGTCAGCGCACAAGGAACGCCCCGGGTCTACGAAATCGCGATCGCAAGGGACGCGAACAGCAGGGGCGCGTCGCAATACGTCCATGATGCGATGCGTGTCGGCGACCTAACGAAGATCAGCACGCCTCGCAATCTGTTTCCGGTCGATCCGGGTGCCCGTGTCAGCATTCTCTTCGCTGGCGGCATCGGCATCACCCCGATCTGGTCGATCGTTCGCCAGCTAGAGGCGCTGGGCCGCGAATGGCATCTCCATTACTCGGCGCGCGACCGACAACACGCGGCCTACCTCAAGGAGATCGAGCGGTTTGTGCAGGGCTCAACTGGGGGACGGCTCTACACCTATTTTGATGAGATCCCCGGCGGCACGCGCGTGAACATGGCGACGGTGATCGCCGAATCACCGGCTGACGCCCACGTCTACTGCTGCGGTCCCACCGGTATGCTCGACGCGTTCGAGGCCGCGGCGTCATCAAAGCCTGGATCGCAAGTTCATCTTGAACGGTTCTCGGCTGCGGAGCCTCCATCCACTGGCGGGGTTTCCGAATTCGATGTCGTGCTCGCGAAGTCGGGGGCAACTTATCGGATACCTGAGGATCGGTCGATTCTCGACGTGCTGCTCGACCATAACGTGGACGTTCAATACGGCTGCATGCAAGGTACCTGCGGAATGTGTGAGGTCAAGGTCATTGACGGCACACCGAGCCACGCGGACAAACTCCTGTCGGCCGAAGAGAAGGCCGAGCGTCAATGTATGCTCGTCTGTTGCTCGCGCAGTGCGAGCCCGACGCTCACACTCGATCTCTGATCATCAAGAAGCCTGAGCAATGTTATGCCCGCCGAAGTAAAGCCCAGCAAGTTACTCTGGCAAGTGCTCTGATCTAATGCACTTGGGGCGTATCAGCCGGAAGGGTCTGCTGGCAGGTTGGTCGTCCGGCTTTTGAAGCATGACGACGTCCGTTTGGCGGGGCTCACGGCCCTAACCTCCCCTTTAATGTGTTTTACTCGACTCCGATTGCGTCTTTCAACTGGCGCAATACCTCAGGTGGCTGACCGATCGAGAAAACAAAATTCGTGAGGTGGCGTTTAAAATTCTCATTCTGCATCCACTGCTCGCGAGGTACGGCCTTAAGTTGTTCATCGGGGAACGCGACAGGCAGGCTCACATTTTTGGCTTGTTCCGGTTCGCGGATCAGTCCCTTCGGATCGCGACCTTCCGCAATCGCCTGAAGGTCGGCCTCGAACCGGCGACGCAGCATTACCACGCCCTTGTCGCTTGAACCCAAAACCTCTTTCGTGCGATCGGCAATCGTACCTTGCCCGACCCAAGCCATGAAATCCTGGTTCAGAATATGCGAATCATGGTATTTGCCATTCGCATCCATGACAGGCGATTCCCACGTCGGGATCTGGTCCTGTACATAGGGCCGTGCTTCAGCCGGAACTGGAAGATAAAACCAGGAAATACTCAGGGTATGCCCGTCATCGACCGGCACGCGCCATTCGAAGTGCTCACCGAGGAAGAACCCATTTGGGTACAGACAGACGCGGCCCGTGGTCCATAGCGGATGCTCAGCATTGGTGTCCGTGCGCTGCCGCTTATACTGATAACCGAATTCGAACTCTGTGAAATCGAGTGCTGTGTGCCTGGGAACGTATTTCTCTTTCGTGCCCCCCATGCGACGCACCGAATAATTCGAGTGCTGCCATTCGAAATGAATAGGGTCGATCGAATTCTCCTGGCACTGGAGCCAGTTGCAATTGATGACCGAGGTCACGATCTGGCAAAACCCGTTTTGCCAATTGAAGGGCTCCCAAACAGGCAATTCGGGCATCGTCTCAATCGGACCCATATAGGTCCAAAGCATGCCGCCTGCGACCCTGACCGGGTAGCTCGTGATCTTGAGACCGGCTCTGGCCGTCGCGTCGGGAACCGCTGTATCTTCGTAGGGACGCTCGGAGCACTTGCCATCCGCCTCGAATTTCCAGCCGTGATAGGCACAGCGGATGCCTTTGTCCTCAACGTAGCCAAATTGGAGACTCGCACGACGATGCACACAATGACGATCGAGAAGGCCGTAATTGCCGCTCAAATCCCGGTATAGAACCAGATCTTCACCAAAGAGACGCATTGGCTTGATCAACCTGGTATCGAATTCCGAAACCCCGGCAATCGGATGCCAATAGCGACGCAGGAACTCACCCATCGGTGTGCCTTTCGACGTCGCGATCAGTAGCTCGTTCTTCTCTTTGCTCAGCAATTGCGTCTCCTGCTGGGGAATGTTGGCCTGATCTTGCTGTGTATCAGTTGGCGCCCGCGATCGCAGCGTATTTGCCCGCGTGGAAAACTAGTGGCGGTGCCGGACCTTGGTCTTGAACAAGCGCCGTGACCTCGCCCACGAACAGTGTGTGATCGCCACACTCATAGGCGTGACGGAGAACGGTCGCAACCTGAACGTTTGCGCCTTCCACGATTGGTACATGTTCAAGTTGTACGAAAATGGGCACCAGGACAGGATGGGTTTTGCCCGCGAAATGGTTTGAGCACCATTCCTGATCCTGAGCCAGGATGCTGATGCCAAAGCTCTGCGCTTTGGTTATCCGTTCGTGCATTTTTGCTGATTTCGCGATCGAAACCAGAACAAGCGGAGGTTCGAGCGAGCCGGACATAAACGAGTTGGCCGTCATTGCGTGGACTTCGCCCTCCGTGTTAGCGGTGACAACGACAACACCAGTCGCAAACTGACCCATGGCATTGCGAAATTCACGGCTCGTAAACGGCAACGTGACTCCGGACTCTGGTGCAACAGTCAAACTCATGGTTAATCCAATCTATGTAAACGACACAAATGCAAAGCCAATTAATGGTCGATCAAGTAGTTGATTGGAAGGTTGCCTTAGTTTTTAATGGTCAGGAATTCGGGTATGTACCGACCGGAGAGCGCATGGATCCGATAAGACTACGTGGGATTGTCGACCTGTTTCGACATTGGGCCCTGACGGAACAGCCCGAGCGATACGTGGCGATGTGCTTGCCAATGACGCTCGTTGCGTCGCTGTGGGATGCTTCGAGCCGTATTTTGCAGCGCGCTCGCTCGGAGACAATCCACTAGCGCGAGGTTGAAGTGCAAAAGCTCCGCGGATGCAAAAAAGGCGAACGGGTCCGCCTTTTTGCGCAAGCAGTGAACCACTTAGTGGCTCGCTCCGGCAGGCACTTTAGCCGGGGGGTTCTGAGCCTTGTCCGGATAGTCCGTATACGAATCGCTCTGACCGCCCTGTGCCCCGACTCTCTTCAGTTCAGCATTCTTCGCTGCCCGCTGTTCCTTGCGCGCTGCTTTGCGTTGTGCCTTGATCTCGGCTTTCGTCATCGAGGCGGCCGGAGCCGATGAGGACGCTGCGGCCGGCGCACTGGCAGGCTTGGCCTGAGTCTGGGCCGCGAAGCTGATGCTCAGGGCGGTAATCGACGCGGACAATACCAGCTTGCGATAGAGTGAAAAGGTCATGTTTTCTCCTTGTGCGGGTTCAAGTGCCGGAGTCCCGGGAGGCCCGGCACGTAACATAGCTACGTGTATGGGATAAAGAGCGCCGGCCCGAAGGCTGCGGTGCTTAGAACATCTGCCTGATCCCGATCTGCACTGCGGCCTGGTTGCTGCCGCTCGAAAACCCGGCAGCCGCCCCCGTCGGCCCGATGCCGGTGCCGGCCACTGGACCGAAGACCGGTGCGCCGGTCACGAGGAAGTTGCCGGCCGGCTGGTTGCCGGCGAAGGCGTGCTGGAACGTGCCGAACGCGTAGATACTGGTCCGCTTCGACAGCAGGTAGTCAATCCCTGCGCTGGCAATGCCGAATTTCTGCGTCGGCGTCAGGCCCTGGACGTTCACGCCGCGCTGCATGAAGTACGAATAGCCGACGCCAGCATGCAGATCCGGTGCGAACTCATACTTTCCGCCAATTTCGAAATCCTGAGTAATCATCGACGAACCGAGCGGAAGCGTCAGGTTCGTGTACGAATACACAGCGTTCAAGTACGCATTGTTGGCAACCTGGAGACGCGCGCCCGCGGCGACCGTATAAACCTTATCGCCGTGGAACACGATTTGGGCAATCGTTGCGTCGGTCGTCGGTGACGAGCTCCCATTGGTGCGCGTGTATGCCAGCGATCCAGAGAAAGGACCCATCAACCCCTGCGGCGCATAGGAGAGCCCGGTGCTCAACACATGGTTGGAATTGCCGTTGCTGAACCCGTACATGACGCCTGCCCGGAGGCCGCGATAGTTCGGCGTCTCGTAGTCGACGGCGTTCGCAACCGCTTCGCCAGCGGTGCGGTCGATGTCATAGGAGAGGTGGAACGAATAGGCAGGTGCAAATTGCACGCCATTCGTATAGAACGTCACGTCGCGGTACAGGTAGTCGAACATCTGCCCCATCTTGACCGTCCCCCATTGATTGCTGGTCAGGCCGACGTACGCGTCGCGGTTGAAAATCTTGCCGGCCGCGGTCATGTTGCCGTTCGTCAGGTTAAAACCGCTTTCGAGCTTGAAAAGCGCCGCCAGTCCACTGCCCAGATCTTCCCGGCCGGTTAAACCCCATACGTTTGGCCGGTCGATCCCGCTGTCGAGTTTCCAGACCGAGTGGCCGCCACTATTGCTAATGTAAGTGACGCCTGAATTCACAACCCCGTATAGCGTCACGCTGCTTTGTGCATATGCGTGTCCGACGCCCAGCAACGACAGCGTTGCTGCGCAACTGATTTCCTTCAGTTTCATGCGATCTCCTCCGTGGTTATAAACGCCATAAACTTATTAAATCCATCCAATTCAATGCAACGCTTAGTAATGCGCATTCACCTAAGTCCAGTGGCCGATAAAATCATTCGGGAGCGTCATCAAAGAAGCTCGCGTGGCGCGCTTGCCTGGTGCCGCCTTAAACGACCATGGCTACCGGCGGTCATGTCAGGCGGATGGAACTCATGAGCTCTGGCTGACCTGCAGGCTGCATTGCCGTTCAGAATCCTTGAGCCGTGCGTATTTGCAACCCGCCATCCAATAGTGAACAGCGGCCCAGAGCAGGATCGAAACGGCGCTCAGCAAGACATACTTGATGCCCGTGGCACTCGCGGCCCGCGCGCATGGACACCAGCTGATGCGCCGTAGCAGTGATTGGCAGCTCGGAATACTATTCTTCGATCGTCACGACATTAGCGCCGGGTTTGTCCGCGTATAGCGCCGCTATCGCGCCCGCGCGACGCGCGAGAACGGCCCGCTGATTGATATAGCCCTTGTCGGTTATCTCACCGCCATCGATCGATGGCGGTTCGTTCAACAGCATCACACGGCGGATGCGCATGCTGCTACCGGTGTGACGTCCGTTGTGGCGCAGCAGTGATTCGCGCAACGCGTCGTGGAATGGCGCGTGGCAGGAAAGCGCCTGCGCGTCGCGCAGGCCGAAACGTTCCTGACATGCTTCCTGGTTGGGCCATGCGAGAAGCGCCACATAAGGCAGATCGGCGCCCGCGACTTCCGCGTCGCGCAGCAGGGGGGCGGCGCTGCTGATTACCTCGACGCGCAGCGTACCGACGCGCACGAAGATGCCCGACTGCAGTTTGAATTCTTCTGCGACGCGACCGGCAAAGGCGAGTCCTTCCTCCGGTTTTGTCCGATCCACGAAGGTCACGGCATCGCCCAGACGGTAGTAGCCTTCGTCGTCGAAGGCGAGACGCGTCAGCCCCGGCTGTTGCAGATAGCCAGTCATGACAGAAGCCGCACGCGCACGGATTTCATAGCGTTCTTCGTCGAGCGGCACCAGTTTCAGTTCGACGCCAGGCTGCGGAAGACCAACCAGACCGGCCTGCCCGGTGGGCCAATGTACTACCGTGGTGGCAGCGCACGTCTCGGTCGAGCCATAGCTGGCCACAAACGGAACGCGGTGCCCGCGGTGGCGAACGGCCAGCGTTTGCAGACGTTCATAGAGACTGTCGGGAAGCTTGGCGCCAGATGAGGTCAGGCGCCGCAGGCGCCGGAAGAACTGCTGACCAAACGTCTCGTCCGCCTCCAGCGCATCGGCAAGCATGGCGTAGCCTGCAGGCACGCTGTTGAAATTTGTCGGCGAAACCTCCTTGAGGTTGCGCAGCGTCTTCGCAAACTCGCCGGGCACAGGGCGTCCATCGTCGATGTACATCGTCCCGCCATCGTGCAGGACGCCGTTGAAGATCGCCGTACCGCCTGCCACGTGGCTCCATGGCAGCCATTCGAGCAGCACGGATTCCGGAGCGGCGGGATTACGGCGCACAGTCTGCGCGTGCATGGCCATCGACACGCACAGCATGCGCTGCGTGACCGGCACGGCCTTGGGCTCGCCAGTCGAGCCTGATGTGAAGAGGTACTTGGCCACCGTATCGTGCGTAATGGCGCCGATCGACGCCTGCACCTCCGGGCCCACCGGCGTGGCGAGGACCGCGTCCCACGCCGTGGCGTCGATGTCATCCGCCGGTTCATCGACGTAAATGACGCGCGCGTCACATAAATCGACGGCGGCGTGCAGCGCCGCGCGGAACTGGCTCGCGCTTTGCACGAAGATCACTGCTGGGTTGATCAACGCGACCATCGCCTTGAGCTTGGCGTAATCGGTGCTTAGCAGCGAATAGGCCGGGGTCACTGGTACATAGGGCATGCGCGCCTGCATGGCCGCGAGCTCGAAGACCGCATGTTCGAGGGTGTTGCCGCTCAGCACCATCACGCTGCGTCCCTCGAGACGTTGTGACAGCAACCACTGAGTCACGGCGTCGACCTGGAAAGAGGCCTCGCCGTACCTGAGCATGCGCCAGTCTCCAGTGCGCGGGCAGCGCTGTTTCAGCCATGGCTGCTCGGCGCGCTCGACCGCACGACGCCTCAGGACGCCCGGCAGATGCGCCTCGACCGGACCAAGTGGCACCTTGCTGCGCATATAGACCGCGCCGTCGGCTCGCTCGACGACCTCGACATTGCGCTCGAGGAAGGGGAGATTGATGAAAGGAGACTGGGCAATCATGTTCACGAAAGACTCTGAAAAGGAGCAACGGCACGATCGGACCACGTAATAAGGCAACCTTATATGCGTTTCAGCGCCGAATCTACATGGTAGAAACACTTAATGGGCTGTTCGCCGACTATTTTTGAATTTCGCAGTGGCACATGATATAAGGTCACCTTATACGTGCGACACGATGGCTCCTCACTGGCTCGACTTTGCACACGAACCACGGAGGAATCCTTACCATGAGTACCAAAAGCGCCGCATATATCGCGAGGATCCACGAACATCCCATTCGCCGGGCCGACGGACTGTCGACAGCCCAGATGCGTGCGGACGTCGCGCGCGGCGTACTGGAGGACGACCCGGTGACGATGGGTTTCTGCCGACGCACGATGGGCCGCCCGTGCCTGCCTTCGCCACGTCTTGCGCCGAGGCGGTGAGGGCCTATTCGCAAGCGGCGCGCTGAGATGGAGGCGCATGCGCTACGCAGCGTAGCGTGTGTTCCAGTCGCGCCGTGGTGATCGGCGCGGGCAACATGGGTGCCGGCATTGCAATGGCATTGCTGGCGGATGGCCTTGCGGTGCACCTGATGACCAGGCGGAAGCGTCGCTTGCCGCCGCGATCGGGCGGATTAGCGAGTCGCTCGGGCGCGATGTGGAGCGCCAACCAGAACATGTCCCTTCTTGCCTCCCTGCTCGGACGGCGTGTACCGGACCGCATTGATCATCATATTTCGGACGATCCTGTCCAACGCATGTCGATCCGTACGGACCAGATACGGGTGATCATGGAGTCTCAACCTCAGTCCTTGCGCCTCAGCCGGCGACTGCATATCCGCGACTCGAGACGTCTTCGACCAGACTGGTCGATTTAATGCTCCGCTCGATAAAGCTCAACTTCAGGCCGGGCGTGGTGAGCGGTTGGCGCAAATCGTGGCTTATCGCAGCGATAAACTGGTTCTTCTCCGCCGTTGCCGCTGCGGCCTGAGATCGGGCCTCCTCGAGAACGACCTCATTTACACATATGAGTTGCTGAGCGTTGCAAACGTACCAGGCGATGACGCAATAACCAATTATCTGAGCCGAATACCAGTCGAACATCCCCTGGCCGGTAAATAAATAGCAGTGGTGCCATGTTAAATGCGAATGGGATAGTGCCGAACAACAGGGCACCTAAAGCCGCACGAAAACTCGGTGCGAGCAGCAGTAAGGTAAATGCCTGGCTGACCATCGTCAGTTCCAGGAAGCCATACCTGGCAAATCTGAAGTAATAGTTGTGAAGGATCACGAAGGTGGGTGGTTTTAGCCCAAAGCTGGCCGCCGCCCACCAGAACGATGTCAGCGTGACCAATGCAGCCCATGCCCAGTGCATCTGCTCGACCGCGCTGACGCCGGCGTGCTCCGCGAGCGTCATGGTCTTTTTCAGTAAGTAAGCTGCGAAGGGAGACAATACGAACATTTATACTCCAGAAAACGAACATTTAATGCCGAACATCAAACTATCGACGCAATCACAACTGACACAGTTACGCGGCGTGATAATGCAAGACAATTTGACACAAGGAGCGCGTCAATCACTATGCAACGGGCTCGCCTTTATCTCTGCCTTTATCTCTTATCGAGTGCCTGTTGTGAGCACGCCTCTATAACCGGCCGGCGCGGAAAACGCAGTGCGCACATGCGCGACGTTTTGCCGAGTTAAGGAGTCGCGGACGAGACTCCATACCCCATATCAACAACAACTTCCCGTCTGTTTTTAGAATTTGCTGCGTGTTCTATTAGGTATCTGGTCGGTTAAGTTGGCCGTTAATCAAGGAGCTCTATCATGAAGACCCTTGCATGCATGGTCCTCGCTAGCTGTGCACTGTCCAGCCCAGTCGTCAGCTTCGCTCAGGGCACCGCGCCCGTCACCCGTGCGCAGGTGCGTGCGGAACTGATCCGTCTCGAGCAGGCCGGCTATCACGTGGGCGACGGCGATCAAACGAAGTATCCCGAGCCAATTCAGGCTGCTGAAGCGAAGATCGCTGCACAGGACAGCCAGCAGGCCGGCAACCGTGACATTGGCGGCACGACGACCAACGTCGCTGCACAGGAGAGCCAGCAGGCGGACAACAGCGACGCTGGTGGCACGACCGACGGCACCTCAGCTTCCGGCGGTGTCCGGCATGTATCGAAACCATCGCCATCTTCGTGCGTCGGCCCAGCAAGTTACTGCAACCTTTTCTTCGGCAATTGACCCCGATAGCTCGCCCGATACCGCCCCGACGATCAGGGTAGATTGCCTGCCGCATGGTATTGACCACGTTGACTTCGCCGCTTAAACCATTCCAGCATCAAGCCGCTTTCGATGGACTTTCGCGAGTTACACGGGCGGTCTGACGAGCTATGTCAATCCAGCACATGCGTTCCCGCCGAACCCATGGGGTCTTCTTTGGCGCCGCGCCGGGGCCTGTCCTGAAAAAGCCAGTCACGCGCGCCAAGGTCGAGGCAGAAGTGCTGCAACTCGAACAGAATGGCTACAACCCGGCCGCCGCACTGGATGCCCAGTATCCCGCTGATATTCAGGCTGCCGAAAGGCGTGTTGCCGCGCAGCACGCGACTGGCCAGCACACGTCGGGATATGGGTCGCCGATGGCCGGATCGTCGCAAACCGGTCCCGCCCAACATCCAATGGTGGTCAATCCAGACGGTCAGTGACGAGTTGCCTTCGCTCACCGCGGCGATCGTCATCTTGACCGGCATTACCGGTGCGACCCTGAGAAACGTAGTCATGGATGCCGTTGGTGTGCGGCGTGACGACGTGCGCGGCTTTGTGATGGGTGTTGCTTCCCACGCCTTAAGTACCAGGGCGTTTCGGATCAGTGAAGACGCCGGCGCCTACTCGGGACTGGGAATGGCGATGAACGGCACTATGTCGGCGTTTGTCCGCCCGGTGCTTCTGCCCTTCCTCGGTGGCTGGTTGACTTGACCGTCACTGGCAACGCCGGTGATGCTGTGAGGCCCCTGTAGGTGTCATTCGCCCAATCACAAGCGGCCATGTCGCAAAAGTCCTGCCAGGAAGGCGCAATGCGCTGAGAAACCGGCATGCACCCGCGACGCCAACTGCTATTCTTCATATGCTGCGACTCACGCGTTTCCGGCCGGCTCTGCGGGGTCGTCGGTAACCATTCCGCACGCACGCGGAAAGGGGGCTGTATGTCACATCCGGAACAACCTCGGCCCGCGCGACGCACACCGGGTCGACGGCAGTCGAGCGGACCCCTCTGGCTCTCCATCGGTATTTCGCTGGCTGGACTGTCCCTCACACCTGTGGCGTTCGCGGCGGGTAGCCTGCCGCAAGGCGGCCGTTACGTCGCCGGCACCGGCACGATAGCGGGCGCAGGCAACAGCCTCGTGATCACGCAATCCGGTTCGACACGTGGTGTGATCGACTGGAACAGCTTCTCGATCGGCGGAAGCAATAGCGTGACGTTCAATAACGGCGGTGGTGCGACGCTGAACCGCGTGACGGGAGGCTCGCTCTCCGCGATCTTCGGCAAGCTCAGTGCCACGGGCAGCGTGTATCTGGTCAATCCGCAAGGTGTCGTCGTGGGTCCATCCGGCGTGGTGACGACGGGCGGACGCTTCGTCGCATCGACGCTGGACACGGACAACTGTGCGTTCATGAAGGGCGGCGCGCTCACCGTGTCGGGCAACTCGGACGCGGTAGTCGTGAATCTCGGGAAAATCAGTTCCAGCGGCGGCGACGTGTTCCTGATCGCGCGGACCGTAATCAACGGCGGCACCGTCAATGCGCCTGACGGTACGGCGGAATTCGCGGCCGGGTCGAAGGTGCTGCTGCAGGACTCGTCGAGCGGCCAACAGGTATTCGTCCAGGCGGGCAGCGCGGGCAACGTGGTCGATTCGGGTACCACGCGCGCCGCGCAGATCAGCCTGCAAGCCGCGGACGGCAACGTATATGCACTCGCGGGCGGCGGCGCGCGCATCCGTGCGACGGGCAGTGCGACTCGCGACGGGCATGTGTGGCTCGTGGCGGACGACGGCACGGTGTCGCAACGAGGCGCAATCGTAGCGAAGAACCCGGACGGCAGTGGAGGCACGGTCGATACCGAGGCAGCGCAACTGTCGTTCCAGCGCGGCGCCGCCGTGTACGCCGGTCGATGGAACATCGCAACGCCATCGCTTACCGTGGACGCTTCAGTGGCGCGTGCGCTCCAACGCAGCCTGAATGCGGGGTCCACTGTCGAACTCTCGACCACCGGCGCCAACGGTGCGGCTGGTGACCTGCTTATCGCATCCGATATCGACTGGCGCGGTGCGTCGGCGCTGACGCTCGCGGCTTACCACAACGTCGCGCTTTCTCCGGGCGCGACGATCCGCGACACGGGTACTGGCAACCTTACGCTGCGCGCGGACGCGACAGGCATCGATAACGGCGGCAGCGTGACGAACGGCGGCACGATCGACTGGTCGAAGAGCACCGGGACGGTCAGCGCGCTATACGACATGAACGGCACCTACACGCCGGGGACACTGCTCGCCAACACGACCTGGACGGCGCCGTCCGACAGCGGACTGATCACTCAGATTACCGGCTACCAGCTCGTCAATTCACTTGTGGATCTGGAAAACATTTCGCTCGATCTCGCCAGCAACTATGCGCTCGGCAAGGACATCGACATCAGCACGCCACGTTGCTGCGGCACAGGCGTCTATGTGCCGATCGGAACTGGCGCCGCGCCGTTCGCCGGACAGTTCGACGGCTTGGGCCACACGATCTCGAATCTGAATGCGTGGCAGAGTGTTCCCGCCACGGGCGATCCGGCGAATCCCGAGGCAGCCAGTGGTCTATTCGGTGTGGTCGGCGCGACGGGCGTCGTTCGCAACGTCAGCGTGAGCGGCTTCGTGAGCATCAGCGGCTATGGCTCCTTCGGCATCCTGGCCGGCGTCAACGACGGCCAGATCGTGCGCGCCCAGACGAGTGGCAGCCTTTCCTTATCTGAACCTTTCGTTTCGATCGATGCGATGAGCGGCGGTCTCGTGGGCTCGAATTACGGCACGATCACACGCTCGTCCAGCGACGCGGCGATGGTGAGCGAGGGCGTGTTGGGCGGCCTCGTCGGATACAACTTCAGCACCGGCGTAATCCGGCAGTCGTATGAATCGCAAAGCCCGGACATCCCGCCGTCGTTTGGGCCGGGCACCGTGAATTCCGCGGCTCACGGTCTGGGCGCCGGCGGTCTGGTCGGCACAAACGACGGTCTGATCACGCAGTCATATGCGACCGGCTCCGTTACGTATGCGCCCGACTACTGCGGTGGTGGTGGCGGCTTCGCCTGCTTTGGCACGGGGAGCGCGGCGCTCGTTCAAAGCAACACCGGCACGATCGAGCAATCTTTCGCGACCGGCACAGTCACCCAAATGGTCCTGGCCGGTCGTGGCCCCCCGCCGTTCGGCCTGGCGCTAAGCAACACCGGCACGATCGCCAACGACGTCTACTGGGACACGCAGACAACCGGGGCCACGGTCGGCGTGGGCACGGGTACTCCGGTGCCGATCGCGAATGGACTCACCACCGCGCAGATGAGCATGCCATCTAGTTTCGGCCCGACGTTCGACTTCAGCTCAACCGGCGTCTGGGCACTCCCGGCCGGCGCGACCCATCCGGTACTGCGTTGGCAACTCGGTCCTTGAGGGGAACGATCATCGCAGGGGACAAACAACCGAAGGGCATGGCTTCACGGAGTGACCTGAGGTACGCAGAGGTAGCTTTGGCTGAGGCGCTTAAATCCAAGGGCTTATGCGACCGTTGTATCGCTTCTGAACTGGAGCCACGCGCAGGCCGGCGCGGCTCTCGGGTAGCGGGTTCTCGCTACTGCGCAGAACCGGTCGGCCAACTACGGACGGTGGCCCGCATTTCCATGTGGACGCTCGAACGTCCTATCCACCTCAGATAACCGACCGTCGCGCATGAGCATGTTTGTGTGCGTCCCGCTGCGTTCACCGCTGCCGTCCTCTTTGCTGCAGTGAATGGAGGCACATTGGGTTCCCGCCCCCCGTCGTCACGCCCCTCCCTCTCGCCCAGGTCTTCCTTTGTATCCCAACGTATCTGCAAACAGACTGGATACGCGCGCTTACACACATCCAGCTCTCGGACACAAACGCGATACGTTCATCCGGTCAAATACGCCCGTCGCGAGCCGAACGCCGGGCCGCGAACCGCACGTATGACTTCGTGAAGCTGTACGTCGCAGATTTCACTCGCAACGCAACACGCTGATCAAGGCAGGAGATCGATTCCATGTCAAAAGACACCCCACCATCCGCATCGCGTCGACACTTCGTCGGTATGGCCGCCGCGGCGCTCGCCGCAGGCTCGCTGAGCCGCCTCGCCTTCGCAGATACGAACCCGGAAGTCGGCAAAATCGTGGAACCCGCGAACGGCGACAGGTCCGCAATTCGTCCGTTCCACGTTCATGTTCCGGACTCGCAGCTCGTCGACATGCGGCGTCGCATCAAGGCCACGCGCTGGCCGGATCGCGAGACGGTATCCGACGAATCGCAGGGCATTCAGCTCGCCACCATTCAGGGGCTCGCGCAATACTGGGCGACCGGCTATGACTGGCGCAAATGCGAGGCGCGGCTGAATTCGTATCCGCAGTTTGTCACCGAGATCGATGGACTCGATATCCATTTCATCCATGTGCGATCGAAGCACGACAACGCGATGCCATTGATCGTGACGCACGGCTGGCCCGGCTCGGTGATCGAACAGTTCAAGATCATCGATCCGCTCGTCAATCCGACTGCGTATGGCGCGCCGGCTTCGGACGCCTTTCATCTCGTGATTCCATCATTGCCTGGTTATGGTTTTTCAGCGAGACCAACCACAACGGGCTGGGGTCCGGAGCGCACCGCCCGCGCGTGGGTCACGTTGATGAAGCGGCTCGGATATCAGCGTTTTGCATCCCAGGGAGGCGATCTCGGCGCCATCGTGACGAACATCATGGCCAAACAGGCGCCGCCCGAACTGATGGGGATTCACGTGAACTTCCCTGCTTCCGTTCCCGCAGAGGTTCTGAAGTCGCTGGCCGCGGGCGACGCGATGCCTGCCGGCTTATCGGACGAGGAGCAGCACGCGTATGAACAGTTGAGCGCCAACTTCAAGAAGAAGCGCGGTTACGCATTCGAAATGGGCACACGCCCGCAGACGCTGTACGGACTCGCCGACTCGCCGGTCGCGCTGGCGTCCTGGCTGCTCGATCATGGCGATGGCTACGGCCAGCCCGCTGCGGCGTTGAGCGCGGCAGTGCTCGGTCATCCCGTCAACGGTCATGCCGCAGGTGCGCTCACGCGCGACGACGTGCTCGACGACATCACACTCTATTGGCTCACCAATACGGGGGTTTCGGCGGCTCGCTTCTATTGGGAATCGCACGCGAACTTCTTTCTCGCGGCCGACGTCAATGTGCCAGCCGCTGTGAGTGCGTTTCCCGGAGAAAATTACCAGGCGCCAAAGAGTTGGACCGAAAAGGCATATCACAACCTGATTTACTTCAACAAGCCCGAAACTGGCGGGCACTTCGCCGCGTGGGAAGAACCGATGATTTTCGCGAACGAAGTGCGCACGGGGTTAAGGTCCTTGCGCGCCCAGGTTTGAAGCGCTCTGACGAATGCGCCGGCGGCTCAGCGGTCGCTAGCAGCATCGCCTCAATAGTCCGCTCGCCCTGCGGATGAAACTGCCGCGCCGGGAGTGCGCGGCGGTTCCATTTTGTGGTGCCCAGCGTACCTCGTGCAGAACACGATCAGAAAGGCCACCATCCCTTACCGCCGCTGCGATCGTCATCGCTGTCCGGCCTGCCGTGGTCATGATCGTGATCGTCGGATTCCCGCTTGAAATCGAACAGATCGAACAGGTCACCGATCGCAGGCGCATTCACCGGCACGTATGGGTTATGGCTGCGTTGGATCGGATTTGGCAGGTTGTCACGACTACGACCCGTGATCGGCGGCAATCCCCAGTTGCGCTCAATGAATTTGACGATTGAAGCGTGATCGGAGTAGCTGTGGGAAATGCGTCCTCCGGTCGAGTACTTCGACACTGCGATCATCGGGATGCGCGAACCATCGCCAAAATAGTCAATGGGTTGAACATAGCCTGAATCGTAGTAGCCGCCGCCCTCGTCGGTGGTGATCAGGATCGCCGTCGTGGCCCATAGCTTCGGGTCGCTCTTTACCGCATCGACCAGTTTCCTCACGAACGCCTCGTAAAGTCCAAACTTCGACGATGTCGGATGTCCATCAAGCAAGCCGCCCGGCTTTACAAACGATACAGCTGGCAGATTGCCCGCGCCGATGTCCGCATACAGGTCAGGCAAATCTGCAAGATGCGTGTCCCGCACCTGCTGGTTCGTCATGATCGACGTCTCGTACAGGAACGGATTGCAGATGTTGCAGTAGACGCTTTTCGTCGGATCCTTGATGAAGCTCTGCCAGCCTTCCCCGTAATACTTCCAGGGGATGTTGCGATCAAGCAGAGTGTCCCCGATGGTGCGCACCGGTGACGGCGGGATCGTGAAAGGCGACTTCGACCTGTCGAGTACCGTGCCGTCGCCGTTATATCCAGGGTTGTAATTGTTCAGCAGGTAATAGTGCTTTGGCGCGCAGTTCGCCTTGGGGTCGTAGGGCAACGATTCGAGGTATTGAAGGATCGGGCCGACGCCCGGCTGGCCCGGGTCCGAACAGTTGCTATAGCTGCCGCCCGAGTAGCCATCCTGGGTGTACCAGTTGTTGGTGCCGGCCAACGGATCGGGATTTTCAATCTGATCCAAAGGTGGCGTTGCCGCGTTGCCGTTGCCGTCGGTGTAGTAGTACGCATCAGCGGCGCCGATCATGATGCTGTTGGCCCCCGTACCGCCCATCACCGGTTGGTGATAATTGTCGCTCATCGCGTACTGCCGCGCCAGTTGCGTGAAGTACGGCATGTCGCGATTGTTCACGTTGTAAAAGCCGAGCGCATTCGAGCCTTCACCGGTGGTCTGATCGCTAAAAGGCGTCGGTCGCGGCTTACCGTTGCTACCCGCGCCGATGGTAGTCTCGACCCACGCAAACAGGTCGCCCAGACAGCCACTCGGATTCTCGCGGCTCGCATGCGCGACGGCACAGTCCGCTTGCTGCCAGGCTTGATAGAAGCGGTGCACCGGACCACCCATGTACGCATCATAGAGCGGAGGCTGCAACAGGTATGGACCGTTCAGCAACGCATTGTAGTTGGCCACCCGCGAATCCTCTGCATGCGCCGGCAGCCCTGTCGCGCCGGTCAACAGTTGATCGATGTCGGACGCTTCGAGCGCCGTCCCCTCGGCCTGCGCGGCCGCATCGTGAGTCGCGAATGGTGGCGGGCTCGCATCGCTCGCCGCAGTCGGCGCCCCGCCGGTGTTGGGCGCCGGCAGCGTCCCGTACGGCGTTTTATTCGACGGGGCCAGCGCGAATTTGGCCGGTCCAATCAGTTGCGCCTGATATTGCTGTGCCTTCGCGAAGTGTGGCCCAGGGGAGCCATCCGCATTGACGATGCCGCGCGACAGCAGGTTCCACACTGATTGGCCTTGCGCGGGTTGATAGGTGCCGAAAACGTGATCAAACGTTCGGTTTTCGCCGACAACAATGATCACATGCTTGATCGGCGTCAGTGTTGGGGACGTTCGATCGTTGCCTGCCGCAGATACGCCGGCGGGCAACGTAGCGAACGCTAACGCGGCGACTCCCGCGAATGCTGCGATCGAAAGTCGTACGCATACCTTATTGCATCGTTGTGACAGTTGGGGCCTCACCATTTGCCGTCTCCTTACCGTTGATTACAACGGTAAGACCTTAGGGCCGTTCCATGAAGCTGGAGAGTCGTTGGCATTACAGACGGCTGTCGTCGTGTGCGCGAACCCGTTGGACAAAGGTCCAGACGCCGGCTCGGAATTGCAATCGTTCCGTGGCTTTTCGACACGGACGCCGCTATCAGTCGACTTCCGAGAACCTGCCATCCCCGCATCACATCTCTGTCACACACTCTTTGTAGGATTCGGTTATCCACTTATCTAGATAACCGTATATGAGCTTGTACGCTGTCAGTCGAGAACAGGGCGAATCCTTGTATGCCCAGATCGCACGACAACTGGAACAGGAAATCGCCAACGTCTATGCACCTGGCGACTACCTGCCATCCGAGGGCGAACTCGCGTCACGCTTTGGGGTGAACCGGCACACGCTCCGTCGTGCCATCGACGAGTTGGTCGAGGCCGGCCTGGTGGAGCGCCGTCATGGCCGCGGCATCCTTGTGCTCGATAACCAGATCGACTACCAGATCGGCAAAACCACCCGCTTTACCGAAACCCTGAACGCTCAGGGTTTGCTGGCCGGAAACCGCATCCTGCGCAAGCAGACCTTGCCTGCCAGTGTGCGCGTTGCCGAACGCCTGGCCATCCTGGAAGGCGAGCCCGTGCATTGGCTGGAAACGTTACGAAGCGTGGACGGCAAGCCGATGTGCCTCATTTCGCATTTCTTGCCAGCACAACCCTTCCCCGATCTGCTTGTCCGTTATCAAGGCGACTCCCTTCACGCTTTTCTGAATGCAGAGTATGGCTGCCAGCTGCGTCGCGTCGATAGCGCCGTCACGGCAGTGCTACCCCAAGGTGACGACGCGCGAATCCTTGGCATGCCGCAAAACCGGCCAGTGTTGCGGGTCAAGAGCGTGAATGTGGATGAGCGCGACAACAAGCCGGTCGAGTATGTGATTACCCGGTTCCGCGCAGACCGCGTCCAGTTGCGCATTCCGCTGCTGTAAGGGGTCTGGGGTCATCCCTGAGGCAAAGGTTGCGGCCTTCGGGCCGCATAAATCGGCTAAGAAATCTAACTGCTTCACCAAGTTTCTAGTGCTATATGTATATTCAGAAGGACAACTCATGAACGCGACAGCGTCGCAGCCCACTCGCGGGGACTGGATGCGCTACTGGACGAACGTGCCGGCACAGCGCATTCGCGCACTCGCGCGTCAATTCGGTGAGCAATTTCAGGTGGAAGACCTGGAAATCCCGCAATCGGGCCTCGCCTTGGTGCCACTCACCGACGCTGCCATGGGCGAGACTTACTACCTCGGCGAGATTCCGGTCGCAAAGGCGCATGTGCGCCTGACCGACCCACAAGGCGGCACCGCCGAAGGCGCGGCGATCGTCATGGATGACCGCACGAGCCTGATTCGCGCACTCGCGATCCTGGACGCGGTAACGGCTGCCGCCTGGCCTGGGCATGATGCGGCCGTGGAACTTCTTCGTGAAGGCAAACAGATCGTCGAAGCAACCGCGGCCGATCGCAAGAAGCTGCTGGCGGCAACGCGCGTGGACTTCGCGTTGCTCGCCGCGCAGGAGGACGATGATGAATGAACTGCAGACGCGTATCGTCTCGCATCCGGCCGACTGGACACCACTGGTTCAGCAGCGCGCGTTTCGCCGCATCCTGGATGCGTTTTCCTATCCTGGCCGAATCAGCGAACTCGAGACGCAGGCCACGCATGTGCTGCCACTCGTGCTTGCGACGCTGGTCGATCCCGCAACTACGCTGGCCGATCCCTGCGAGATGATCGGCGCGGCAGACCGTCAGCGCCTCGGCGCGAAGTCCACTAGTGCGGATCAGGCTCAATTCGTCGTGATGCCGGGCAGTCAACTACCCGCTGTCGAGCCTGCTTTCGGCACGCTCGACAGCCCGGAAAGCGGCGCAACACTCGTACTGGTCGTCGATGAGATCAAGCAAGGTGGCGAGCTCGTCCTCAGCGGTCCAGGCATTCAAAGCAGCGTTTCGCTGCACGTGTCGGGAGTCGACCCGCAGTGGTGGAAGTTGCGCAAGCAATGGAACAGCGGCTTCCCACTTGGCGTCGATCTGGTACTGCTGGACGAGTGCAGCGTAGTCGCACTGCCCCGCACGATCAAAGTTGCCATCGAAGGAGGCCGGTAATGGGTTATGTGGCTATCAAGGGCGGCGGCCGGGCAATCGAGGGCGCAGAGCGTGTCGTCGACGCGTTGCGTACGGCCGAGGGCGAGCACGGCACGCCGCTGACCCTGCAGACGATCGAACATCAGCTTCGTTCGCTGACCTCGCGAGTGGTTTCGGAAGGCGGGTTGTATCACCCGCGCCTCGCCGCGCTCGCTATCAAGCAGATGCAGGGCGATACGCTCGAAGCAGCGTTCGCACTGCGAGCCTATCGTTCGACCAAGCCTCGGCTGCTCGAGGCGCCCGTACAGCACACGGGCGAAATGCGCGTGATCCGCCGTATCTCCAGCGCGTTCAAGGACATTCCTGGCGGTCAGATGCTCGGTCCGACCAACGACTACGCGCTGCGCCTGATGCGCCTCGACCTCGCCAACGAATCACCCGAAGCGTTCCGCTCGGTTGCACGCACGTTTCTCGACTCGATCGACGAAAGCGATCTGCCGGACACCTTCCCGAAGGTCGTGGATGCACTGCGCGCCGAAGGACTGCTCCCGGCGCTGCAGCCGTCACGCACCGAGCCTTTCGATGTCACGCGCGATCCGCTGATCTTCCCGGTTCCGCGTTCCGCCGCCCTCGCGACGATGGCGCGCGCCGAAACCGGCTCGCTGCTCGCGGTCGCTTACTCGAACATGCGCGGCTATGGCGATGTCCACCCGACCGTGGCCGAACTGCGTGTCGGCTATGTGCCGGTGCGAATTCCCCATCCGGTCACGGGCGAACTCGTCGAGGCCGGCGAGGTGCTGATGACCGAGTGCGAGATGGTCGCGATGTACGAAGACGACGACGGCGGCGGGCCACCCGTCTTCACCCTCGGCTATGGCGCGTGTTTCGGCCACAACGAAGTCAAGGCGATCTCGATGGCCGTGCTTGACCGTTCGCTGCAGAACGGCATGCGAAACGGTCCGACCAATCCGTCGGAGGACCCGGAGTTCGTGTTGCTGCATATCGACGGCGTCGATTCGATGGGTTTCGCGAGCCACTACAAGATGCCGCATTACGTCACGTTCCAGTCGGACATGGACCGGCTGCGCACGACCCAGCAAAAGGCTGCGGACAAGCAGACCGAACAGGATGCACAAGGAGTCGAGCTATGAACGACCTCTACGAACTGCCGCTCGACGAAGCAGGTTACAACTTTGGCTTCCTCGATGAATACGCGAAGCGTGAGATCCGCCGCGCGGTGATTAAAGCGATTTGCGTTCCCGGCTACCAGACGCCGTACGCCTCTCGTGAAATGCCGATGGGCCGTGGTTTCGGCACGGGCGGTCTGCAGCTCACGCTGTCCCTCGTCGGTCCGGACGACACGCTCAAGGTGATCGACCAAGGCTCCGACGACTCGGTCAATGCGGTCAATCTGCGTCACTTCGTCGAACTCACCTGCGAGGGTGTTCAGACTACCGAGCACACCCGTGAAGCCACGTTGATCCAGTCGCGCCACCGGATTCCCGAAGTCGCGTTGACCGAAGAGCAGATTCTCGTCCTGCAGGTGCCGTATCCCGATCCGCTGGTCGTCGTGGAACCGTCCGAGGCGCGCCGCAAGACGATGCACGGCGAAGGTGACTACTCGCGTCTGCTGACCAAGCTGTACGAAGACATCGTGCAGTTCGATGAAATCACTATCTCGCATCGCTATCCGACGCGGATCAACGGTCATTACGTGATCGACCCGAGTCCGATTCCGCGCTACGACGTGCCGCGGCTGCACATGTCGGCCGCGCTCGTGCTACTCGGTGCGGGACGCGAAAAGAAGATTTATGCGGTGCCGCCCTATACCCGCGCGGACCCGCTCGCGTTCGACGACGTGCCGTTCCGCACCGAGGACTTCCACGACGAGCACGGCAATCGCCGCGCCTGCGTGCGCTGCGGCTCGATCGACAGTTTTCTCGACGAGATCATCGGCGAGGACGGCGACAGGTCGTACCAATGTTCGGATTCGGACTACTGCAACGACTATCGCAACGGCCGCACTCAGCAGAAGGCCAACGCAACGAACGAAGGAGCAGTCCAGTGAGCCCCATTCTTCAAGTGCGCGGCTTGACCAAGATTCACGGCACAGGCTGCGAGCGCTGCATCGAAAGCACCGGCCCGGAACAGGACACCAACATCTGCCCGCATTGCGGTTCGGTGGTGGCTGCCCACGACGTCAGCTTCGACCTGCGGCCCGGCGAGATTCTCGGGATCATGGGTGAGTCGGGGTCGGGCAAGTCGACCGTCGTCAAAACGCTGTACTTCGATGAAAAGCCAACCGCGGGCACCGCGCGCTTCTTCGATGAAGACAATGACTGGGACCTGTTCGCAGCGAATGCCGCAGCACAACGCTGGCTGCGCAATCATCGCTTCGGCATGGTGTACCAGAACCCGCATCTCGGCTTGAACTTCAACGTGTCGGCCGGCGGCAACATCGCCGAGCGCCTGTTGATGAACGACGTGACGCTGTTCGGCGAGATCCGGGAACGCGCACGCGACCTGCTCTCGCGCACCGAGGTATTGCCCGAACGTATGGACGAGTCGCCGAAGAAGTTTTCGGGCGGCATGCAACAGCGGGTGCAGATCGCGAAGGCACTCGCGACCCGTCCACCGCTGCTGTTCCTCGATGAAGTTACGACTGGCCTCGACCTGTCGGTGCAGGCGCGCATCCTCGATCTGATCCTCGAGATCCAGCAGGAACTCGGCACGGCGATGATCGCCGTCACGCACGATCTCGGCGTGATCCGCTTGCTGGCGGGCCGCACGATCGTGATGAAGTACGGCCGCATCATCGAGTCGGGCCTGACCGACCAGATTCTCGAAGACCCGCAGCATGCGTACACGCAGCGGCTTGTGGCCTCCGCTCTCTGAGGTAAACCAATGTCCGCGATCCTGACCGTTAAAAATCTGAGCAAGCACTTTGCGCTGCACGATCAGCGCAAGACCATCCCGTCCTGCGCGAACGTCTCGTTTGCCGTCGAGCCGGGCCGCCTGTCCGCGCTGATCGGCCCGACCGGTGCCGGCAAATCGTCGGTGCTCAAATGCATCTACCGTACTTACCTCGCGAGCGCCGGAAGCCTGCTGTTCCGCACCGCAGCCGGTGAGACGGTCGATCTCGCGCAGGCGTCCGAGCACGAAGTGCTCGCGCTGCGCAAAGACGAGATTGGCTTCGTCACGCAATTCCTGCACTGCCTGCCGCGCAAGGCCGCCGTCGATGTCGTGGCCGAGCCGCTGCTCGTGCGCGGCACCGCGCGTGCCGAAGCGCGCGACAACGCGCGTGGAATGCTCGATGCGCTGAACGTGCCCGAGCGTCTTTGGGAAGTGCCCCCTGCGACCTTCTCGGGTGGTGAAAAGCAGCGCGTCAACCTGGCGCGGGGCCTCGTCGCTCGCCCGCGCCTGTTACTCCTCGACGAACCGACCGCAAGCCTCGATCCGCGCACCACCGACAAGGTTGTGGAGATCCTGCAAGGGATCAAGGCCGAAGGTGTGGCGATGCTCGCCATCTTCCACCATCTGGACCTCGTAGAGCGCCTTGCCGACCAGGTGATCGAACTTGCACCGCCGGTTGTCCACTCCCCTCTTTCTGAAGCGATCACGCAATGAGCCGCCAACTCCTGACGAACGCAACCGTCGTTCTCGCTGACGAAGTGCGTGAAAGACTCGCCGTACTCATCGAGGACGGCAAAATCGCGGCGCTCGACCCAGAACATACCGCCGGAGCGACCGTGGTCGACCTGCAAGAACATACGCTGATCCCAGGTATGATCGACCTGCACTGCGACTCGCTTGAAAAAGAGGTGGAGCCTCGTCCCGGCGTGTATTTCCCGATCGACTTCGCTTGCGCGCAGGCAGACAAGCGCAATGCGTCTGCGGGCATCACCACGGTATTTCATGCGCTGTCTTTCGCGAACCGCGAGTTCGGCGTACGCAACAACGAAACGGCAGCCGAGCTCGGCCGCTCGATCCACGCCTGGCAAGCGCATGCGCTAATCGATAACAGATTCCATGCACGCTTCGAGGTGACCGACGGCACCGCCCCTCCGGTTCTGTCGTCGCTGATGGACGAAGGCGTGATCGACCTGATCTCGTTCATGGATCACAGCCCGGGCCAGGGTCAGTTTCGCGACGTGGAGTCGTTCCGCAAATACCTTGCGAACGCCTACAAAGCCGACGATGCCACGCTCGACGAGATCATGAAGCAGAAGGCAGAGGCGGCCAGAGGCGCGATCGAACGCATGCAGCAACTGGCTGCGCTGGCGCGCGCCAAGGGTGTCGCAATTGCAAGCCACGACGACGATTCGGCCGCCAAGGTCGACGTGGTACGCGATCTCGGTGCGACGATCTCGGAGTTCCCGATCAACCTCGAAACGGCCCAGGCCGCGCGCAGCAGCGGCATAGCCACGCTGTTCGGCGCGCCGAACATTCTGCGCGGCAAGTCGCAGTCGGGCAACATGCGTGCGCTCGATGCCGTGCTGGCAGGCGTCGCAGACTGCCTGTGCGGCGACTACTCGCCTGCCTCGTTGCTGCCAGCCACGTTCAAGCTGCCCGAGGTCGCGGACGTTTCGCTCGCGCACGCGGTCGCGCTCGTGACGCGCAATCCGGCGCGGGCAGCCGGGCTAAACGACCGCGGCGAGATCGCGGTCGGACAGCGCGCCGATCTGGTCGCAGTCCAGCGGATAGGTGGGTTGCCGCATGCCGACCAGGTGTGGTCTCGCGGCAAGCTCGTGCTCGGCGCGAGCCGCGTGCATCACTGAGGCCGCTTCCATGTCAGGCAATCTGATCTACGTAAGCGGTCCTTCCGGCAGCGGCAAGGATAGCCTGCTGCGCTATGCGCGCGAGCAGTTGTCCGGCCACGTGGGGATCTGCTTTGCTCATCGCTACATCACGCGCGCAGCGGACGCCGGTAGCGAGAATCACGTCGCGCTGAGTCCCGAAGAGTTCGCGGCGCGCAGCAGCTCGGACCTGTTCGCGCTGAACTGGACGAGCAATGGGCTGCAATACGGTATCGGGGCCGAGATCGACCATTGGCTGGATAAAGGGTTGACCGTCGTGATGAACGGGTCGCGCGAATATCTGCCGCATGCACGCACGCGCTACCCCCACCTCGTGCCGGTGGAAATTGCAGTGCCGCAAGCGGTACTGCGTGAACGCCTTCTGGCGCGCGGTCGCGAAACGGTCGAGCAGGTGGAGCAGCGCCTGCGGCGCAACCATTTGCTCGAGCAGCGTGCCGGCAAAGTGGAGATCATCCGCAACGACGGTGATCTCGGACAGGCGGGAGAGGCACTGGTTTCGCTAATTCTCCGCTGTGCGGAGCCATCATGATGCGCGTTACTTTCCTCGGCACCGGCGCGGCAGGCGGCGTACCGCTCTACGGCTGCAACTGCCCCGCATGTACACGAGCGCGAGCCTTACCCGCTTGCGTTCGTCGCCCCTGCAGCGCATTGATCGAAACGGACACGACCCGCGTTCTGCTCGATGCCGGACTGATGGACCTATCCGAGCGTTTTCCCGCTGGAAGTTTCGACGCGATCGCACTCACGCACTTCCATCCAGACCACGTGCAAGGGTTGTTCCATCTGCGCTGGGGCGTCGGGAAATCCATCCCGACCTGGGCCCCGCCAGACAGCAACGGTTGCGCCGATCTGTATCGCAACCCGGGCCTGCTCGCATTTAATCAGGCACAGAAATTCGGCACTTTCGATGTCGGCGACCTGCGTTTTACGGCGCTGCCGCTGATCCATTCCAAACCAACGTTCGGCTATGCAATCGAAGGGCCAGAGGGCGAACGCTTCGCCTATCTGACTGACACGATCGGGTTGCCGCCTTCCACGCTGGAGTGGCTGCAGAGATGGGAAGCACTTTCGCTGGCTCTCGACTGTTCTTTACCGCCAACGGATCAGCCGACCAACCACAACGACTGGAATACCGCATGTGCGCTAGTCAAGCAGCTGCGGCCAGTACGTGCATGGATGACGCATGCATCCCATACGTTCGATACGTGGCTACTTGAGCAATCAGAAAACGTCATGCCAGAAGGTGTTTTGATCGCGCGGGACGGCATGGCTCACGTGCTTCCCCGTGATTTTCGGACTGCACAGACGTCCGAGGGGGCCGCCATGGCCAGCTAATCCGCACGGCATGAATCGCATGTGTCTTCAAGATGTCACTTTACTTAGTACGACGAATATCACAACGAATCAGGAAAGGAACATATCGACATGACTTCCCGAACCACCATCAAGACCGACGCCTTAACCCGGCTCGATCACATGCCGTGGACCCGCTTCCACACCTTGCTGACGGTCGCGCTGGGAGTGGGCTGGACGCTCGACTCTTTTGAAACCAATATCATCGGTAGCGTATTCGGCACGATCAAGGCGCTTTGGCACCTCGACGCGGCCCAAAGCTCGCTGGCCGTAAGCGTGTGGGTGCTCGGCATTCTGATCGGCGCGGTCGCGTTCGGCTACCTGGCGGATCGCTTCGGCCGCAAACGCCTGTTCCTGGCTACGCTCCTCTGGTATGCCGCGTTCAGCGTGGCAACCATCTTCGCGTGGGATTACCACTCCTTTCTCGTGTTCCGCGCGCTGACCGCGCTCGCCGTGGGCGGCGAATACTCCGCCGTGACGGCCACCATGGGCGAATTCATTCCGCGCCGCAATCGCGGACGTACCGACGCGCTGATCCTGTCGGGTTTTCCCCTCGGTGCCGTGCTGTCCGCCGTTGTTTCGTACTACGCGCTGAATCTCCTGCCGCCCGACACCGCGTGGCGCGTGGGTTTCGGCCTGGGTACCACGATGGCCCTGATTTTCTTCTGGATTCGCCGCGTGATTCCCGAATCGCCGCGCTGGCTTCTGCAGCAAGGGCGCGTGACCGAAGCTGAAGCAATCGTCGATGAAATTGCCGCGTATGCGAAGCGCGCCGGGATCAGCGCGGCTACCGAAGCGCAGAAGCGCTATCAGCCCACCGCGATCGTGCCCGCACACCCGACGTTCTGGCGCAATGTGGGTGAGCTGGTTGGCCGCTATCGCGGACCGTGCGGCCTTGCCAGTGCGCTGAACTTCTCGCAGGCAGTCGTAGTGTATGGCGTACTGTCGTTGATGGCGCTCGTCATTCTGCCGTACATGAAAGTGCCTGCTGCTGCGATGCCGATCTACTACATTTACGGCAACGTAGCGGCTTTGCTCGGCGGCTTGCTGGCATCGCGTGTGCTCGAGTCGTGGGGGCGTCGCTCGTCGCTGTTCACGAGCTACACGTTCACCGTGCTCGCTATCCTGGTGGTGTACTTTGCGCAAACGCTGCCTTCCATGGTGGTCGGCTACTGCCTGATCCAGTTTGGCGTCACGTGGGGTTACATCTCGGCTTACGTGGTTTCGTCTGAAATCCTGCCGACGCGGTTGCGCGCCTCGGGTTTGGGCGTGTCCGTTGCTTTCGGTCGAGTGGGCGCAATGATCACGCCGCTACTGCTCACCAGCGCCTTCAGCACGACGGGCACAACTTCCGCACCGTTGCTCGTGCTGCTGGCGCTTGCGCTGCCCGGTCCCATTGCCGCCGCGATCTGGTGGGTCAAGGGACGCGAAACCCGGCATATTTCGCTGGAGGAAGGCAGCGATGATGCGTTGACGGAAGCCACACCGCAGCAAAATTTCCGAACGCGCGAAGCATAGACGCCTTGAAAGTCAAAGAGCTGCAGAGAAATCTCTGCAGTCTTTTTTCATTCTGGTTTCGGAATGGCCACCGTCGAGTCGTGCCCCGATACGAAGGTGGTACTTGCCTGAGTGCACGGCATGCCAAAGGGCATCAGTACAGATTTCATTTGCAAATCCGTTTTGCAGCGCGCCGCGCGCCAGACCGTATCTGTTTGCAAACATGGAATTGCGGGAAAGACGAATATTCATACAAAACAGCCACTTAGCGAGATACGTCAGGACGGGTATTGTTTGCACACATCCATCTATCGCGGTTTTTTCAATCAACGAGCGGTGATCGGCGTCGGGTTTGATTTGCCATAAATTGTCACTTAGAATTTTCCGCAAGGCCTCCTTAGGAACCGATGACATGCCTTCGAACAACGGAAAACCGGTGTCGTCGTTCGTTCCTCGGGGAATGCCCGGCCTCTGGGTCGTCCTGTTCGTCATCTGGATGGTCGCGAATGCATCGCTCGCGGTCGAACCCGCTCTTGTCGGTCTCGTCATTACCTTCGTCGTCGCGCGTGTCTTCGTATCGTCGAGCGAAGCATGGCAGCGCCTACGTCTAACGCCAGCCGCGCCGTATCACTTCGCCGCGTATAGCGTGACTTTCATCGTCGAGCTCGTACGCGCCAATCTGAATGTGATGGCGCTGGTGTACTCGCCGCGTATCGACATCAAGCCCGGCATCGTCAAGGTTCGCACCCGCCTCCAAACGCCGCTCGGCCGTCTCGCGCTCGCCAATTCGATTGCGCTCACGCCGGGCTCGCTCGTGATGGACGTTCGGGACGACATACTTTTCATTCACTGGCTCGACGTGAAGACGACCGATATCGACGAAGCGACCAACGCACTCGTCACACCGTTCGAAAAGCATCTGGAGAAAGTCTTTGGCTGAGATCATGCTCCGGATCGCCGGCGTGCTGATCTTGTTCGCGATCCTGTTCGGCGTGATCCGTCTCGTGATCGGCAGAACCGTCGTCGACCGCATCGTCGCGATCGACGTGCTGACGGTCATCTCGCTGTCGCTGATCGCGCTGTATGCGCAGTTCTCCGGTCGTTTCGTCTATATCGACGTCGCGCTCGTGTACGCACTGCTCAGCTTTCTCGCGGTGCTCGCGATTGCGCGCTTTCTTGAAAGGGGGCTGTGAGCGATGCTCGAACTGCTCCTGCTGCTGATGTGCGCGAGCATCCTCGTGAGCGGGGTGTTGGCCGTCTGCCTGAAGAATCTGCTGGCCGCGATGGTGAGCTCCGGACTCGCGAGCCTGTTCGCGGCGGTCGCCTTCCTGCTGCTCGCCGCGCCGGACGTCGCGATGGCCGAAGCCGCGATCGGCTCGGGACTCACGACTTTCGTCTTTCTGTACGCGATCCGCAAAACCGGCTATCAGAAGGGCTAGCGCATGTTCGAACTGACCGGCAGCGTGTTCATCCTGTTGGGCGCCGTCTTTCTGTTCTCCGCCGGCCTCGGGCTGCTGCGCATGCCGGATGCCTATACGCGCATTCAGGCCGGCACCAAGGCGTCGACGCTCGGCAACATGCTCGTGCTGATCGGCCTCGCGTTCTACCACCCGAGCTGGACCTTCCGTCTGATCCTGCTGATCTACTTCGTGCTCGTGACCAACCCGCTGTCCTCGCATGCATTATCGCGCGCCGCCTGGCTGATCCGCACGCCGATGACCCCGTCCACGATCACCGACGCGCTCGCCGACGAAGACGCGCGCACCGCCGGGAAGGCCGAATCATGATGCGTCGCGTGTTCGCGCTGCTGACGGTGCTGCTGTTCGCGGTCGTGTTCTGGCGAATTGTCGGCGGCTATTCGGAGTTGCAGGGGCTGCGCCCGCTCGCCTGGTACTACGTCGTCAGAGGGCCGCTCGAACTCGGCGCTCCGAACATCGTGACCGGCATCCTGATCACGTTTCGCGGCTTCGACACGCTCGGCGAAGTCGCGGTGCTGTTCATGGTCGCGGCGAGCGTCGGCGTGCTGCTGAATGAGGAAAGCGCAACGCCCACCGCTGTGGCGGAAGAAGCCGCGCTTGCGCGCCGGCCCGCCGGCGAGATCGTACATACCGGCAAACAGGTGCTGCTACCGATGATCTTCACCTTCGGCGGCTACGTAATCGTCAACGGCCATCTGTCGGCGGGCGGCGGCTTCCAGGGCGGCGCGATCGTCGCATCCGCGGTGATGCTGATGCTGCTCGCGCGGCCCCGCTCGACGCTGAACCTCGCGCTGCTGAGCGTCGTCGAATCGCTCGCGGGCGTGCTCTACGTTTGCATCGGCATTCTGGGCCTCGTGCTCGCGGGCGGTTTTCTCGACGCGCGCTTTCTGCCGCGCGGCCAGTTCGGCACGTTCTTCAGCGCCGGCGCGATCCCGCTGATTTCCACGCTGCTCGGCGTCAAGGTCGGCGCGGAGCTTAGCGTCATCATCGACCGGTTCAGAAGCTGAACGAAAAGGGGAGCGCATGAGCACGGGCATTCCGGTTTCGAAGATCCTGCTGATCACGGGCTTCTGCCTTTCCTTGATCGGCCTGTGGGGCATGCTGACCCACCGCAACATCCTGCGCATCATCATCGGCTTCGCGGTGATCGACACGGGCCTGCACATCGTGATGGTCGCGACCGGCTACATCACGGGCGGCACTGCGCCGATCATCGATGCGGCGCTCAGCAAATCCGCCGCCGCGCACCGTGCGATCGATCCGATTCCATCGGCGCTCGTCGTCACCGCGATCGTGATAGGGCTATCGGTCACCGCCATCATGCTGTCGTTCGCAATCCGTCTTTACGCCGCCAAAAAGACGCTCTCCATCGACGCCTTCACCGAGTCGAAATGGTAGCCGCGCTGTTTCATCCGTTGCAGATCTTCATTCTCGGGCTCGGCGGCGGCTTCGTCATTCCGCTGCTGTATCGGCTCGGCAAGCCGTGGCTCACGCTCGGTTTCTTCATCGCGCTGTGCGGGATCGTGCTGGTCTCGGGCGTGTCGTTTTACGGCCTGCTCGATGGCGGCGACACGATCGAGGTGCTGACCGCGGGCGCGCTGCCGCCGGTGTCGATCAATCTGCGCTTCGGCCTGTGGGAAGGCCTTTTCACGTTCAGCGTCAACGTGGTCGCGCTGCTCGGCGCATTGCATCTGTGGGACCGTCTGCGCGGCAACTACGCGGCCTTGCTGCTGTACCTGATTCTGGTGATGGGCATCGACGGCATGGTGATGACCCGCGACCTGTTCAACCTGTTCGTGTTTCTCGAGATCGTGTCGATCGCGACATACGGCCTGTTCGGGCTCGAGCGCACACCCGCCGCGCTCGCCGCCGCGTTCAAGTACATCCTCGCGACCGTGATCGCGTCGACCCTGTTCCTGCTCGGCGCGGTGCTGCTCTACTACGTGAGCGGCACGCTGAACATCGACGAATTGCTGTCGCTGCGCGAGCAGATCGGCGGCCCGATCGGCACGGCCGCGATTCTGCTCGTGTTCGCGAGTCTAGTGATCGAACTGAAGCCGTTTCCGGCCAACGGCTGGGGGCTCGACGTCTACGAGACCGCGCCGAGCGGCGTCGCCGCGATGGTATCGGTCGGCGTGTCGGCGGGCGTGTTCTTCGCGCTGCTGAAGTTGCTGCCGCTATTCGACGGCCAACTCACGCTGCTCGCCGTGTCGGGCGGCGTCACGTTTCTGTTCTCGAACCTGCTCGCGATCAAGCAGACGAAACCGCAGCGCGTGCTCGGCTATTCGTCGATCGGGCAAATGGCGCTACTGATGCTGTCGCTCGCGTTGCTGCGCCAGGTCGGCGCGGACGCATCGATCCCGCTCGTCGTCGGCGGCCTCTTCATCAACCATCTGTTCGCGAAGGCGGGGCTGTTCTGGCTGACCGGCGTGCTGCGGCGGCATGGCGACGACGCACGCGCGATCCTGTCGCGCAGCCCATTGCTGATAGGCCTGCTCGGCCTCTTCCTGGTCGCGATTGCGGGGCTGCCGCCGTTCCCCGGCTTCTGGGCGAAGTGGGAACTCGTGATGCGCCTGACCGCCGCCGGCAAGCCGTACTGGATCGTGCTGATCCTGACAGGCTCGCTGCTCGAAGCGGGTTATATGTTCCACTGGTTCGTGCGCGCGCTGGCTCCGTCCGAGGTCGAGGCCAAAGCCCGGCCGAACCTCGCCGCGCTGCTGCCGCTGTTCGGCGTCGCCGTGCTGCTCATCGCGGCGGCCTATATGGCGGCCGTGTTCTCGGGCGTCGCGTCGGTGTGGATCTTCTCGCCGCTCGCGGCAGGCGCGCTGTTCTATGCGGCCGATCGTCTGCCGGGGCGCGTGAAAGGCGTGCTCGCGGTGATCGCGATTGGACTGATCGGCAGTCTGCTTTGCGAGGGCGCGGGCCGTATCGCCGGGCTGTTCGCCTGGCTGCTGCTCGCGGGCAGCCTCGTGATCGCCGCGGCAAGTCTCTATCGCGACGATGTGCGCCCCGGCTTCTATCCGATGCTCGTCGTGCTGTCGCTGTCGATTCCGGCGCTGCTGCGCTCATCGACGTCGCTCGAATTCTTCTATAGCTGGGAAATCATCACGCTGTCGTCGTGCTTCCTGATCGCGAAGTGCCGGCGCGCGGGCCCGCATGTGCTGACCTTCCTGCTGTTTTCGTTGCTGGCGGCGTTCTTCCTGCTGGCGGGTTTCGCCAACGTCGCGGCGATCGACGACACCATCGCACTATCGGCGCTGATCCATTCGGGACCGGAAGCGAACTTTGCGTTCGTGCTGCTCGCGGCCGGCTTCCTGATCAAGGCGGGCGCGATCGGCGTGCACGTATGGCTGCCGGGCGCCTACACCGAAGCGGAAGACGACGTGACCGCGATGCTGTCGGCGGTGGTCAGCAAGGTCGCGATGTTCGGCCTGCTGATCGGCACCTATCTGACGATACGCTCGGAGGTCGGCCTCGAACTCGCGCACGTGATGACATGGATCGGCATGCTGACGGCGCTGTTCGGCGCGCTGATGGCATTGCGGCAGAACGACTTCAAACGCATGCTCGCGCTGTCGAGCATGAGCCAGACCGGCTATATCGTCACCGCGATCGGCCTGATGAGCCATCTCGGCTGGGTCACCGCGCTGTACCTGGTCGCCAATCACATGTTCGTGAAGGGCATCCTGTTCCTCGCGCTCGCGGGTGTGATCTTGCGCACCGGCACGCGCAACTTCGCCGCTGTGGGCGGCCTCGCGCGCGAGATGCCGCTGACGTTCGCGATGGTCGTGATCGCACTCGTATCGATGTCGGGCCTGCCGCCGCTGATGGGCTTCGGCGGCAAATGGCTATTGCTGAGCGCGATGACCGACAAGGGCTGGTACGGGCTCGCCGTGTGCGGACTGCTCGCGACCTGCGCCGGTTTTCTGTACATGCTGCGCCTCTTGAACGGCGTCTTCCTCAAGCCGCGCCCGCCGCAGCGGCCGCAGGTGCGCGAAGCGCCGGTGATGCTGCTGGTGCCGCAGTTCCTGTTCGTGGTCGGTATCGCGATCCTGTCGTTCTTTCCGAAGGTGTTGCTCGAACCGGTATCCGCCGCGATCGATCCGCAGTTCGCGGCGACGCTGGTATGGGGCGGCATGTCGCTCGAAAGCATCTACGGGTTCTGGAATCCGACACCGGTCGTGATCGTCGTGCTGACCGTCACCGCGGTCGTATTCGGACTCGGTGCGCTGTACTACCGCAGCCGTCGCGGCAAGGCGCGCAACGCCCCGGACTTTTACCACTTCTATCGGCCGATGCTGAGCCGCACGGTGCCGCCGGTCGCGCAGATTTTCTGGCGCGGCCTATCGCACTTCGCGCTCGCGGCGGCGGCACGGATACGACGCGTCTATACCGGCAACGGGCAGACCTACGCGCTCTACGTGCTGCTGTATTTTCTCGTGATCTACTTCGCGAGCGCGGGATTGAGTCCAGCGGGGACACCATAACGGTGCGGGTGGTCCTGGCACGGCGGCACGGAGCCGCCGCCGCGCCTCAGGTGCCGCGCGATCTAGTCGTGCACCGCGTCGGCAAACTCAACGATCAGCGAACGAAATATTCTTCCGCTACCCAGCCGTCCTTGGTCAAGCGCACACCCTCGCGCAGTTGCATGGTGCCGGCGCCTTCGATCACGCGCGCCACCATCGGGAACACTCGCTGGAACTCGGAAGTCCTGGCAAAAGGCACCGGGTCGATCTTGTAGGTGTAGAGCACCGAGGTCCTGGTCTCGCCGTCGCGGGTCAGCGGCGGCTCCCAGCCCACCACCTTGTCCAGGCTCAGCGTGGCCACGCACAAGTCGGCGTCGTGCGTGACGCGCCTGGTAGCCGTTGCAACCACGACGGGCTTGTGCAGGAAGAACTTCTTCCCTTCATCGGTCAGTTCGTACTTGCGCCCCGGCGCCGACACCTTGGCGCCATCATTGTCCGTGCGCTCGACGGTCATGTCGGTGCCTTTGACCACACCGAGTTTTTCCAGCACAGGCAATTGGACGGCGTCGCGTGAGTTCGAAGTCTTATCCTGGTCGGCCACGTAAATCGGCCAGTCGTATTTCGCGAGGCACAGGTTGCCGCGCTCACCCAGGTAGCTGCTGATGGTCTTGGTGAAGTTCTCCATGCTGGGTTCGCTGAGGTTCTGTTTGCTTTGGCAAGCGCCGAGCAGCATCAACGAGACCAGGGAAACCGCAATACCCGCGCTACGCGCTGTAGTTGAAATTCGCTTCATCGTCAAAAAACAATTGGTCCAAGGTTGAGGAATCAGTTTACGCAAGTGCCGTTGGTCGGCTGCGTTGCGGGCGGTTTGTAGCCGTCGCTCAGGATGTTCAGGAAGCAGATCAGGTCCTGCATATCGTGCTCGGTCATGATGGGCGTGCTGCCCTGCGCCCGCGGCTGGGTGCCACTGCCCAAGGTATTGCTGCCACCGTCGCCAGTGCCCATCGGGAGTTCCTCGTCGACATTGCCCTGGAAGGCCGCCGGCAAGTCGTTGAACTTTTGCACCGTGGCGCCCGACGCGTACTGCGGGAACAGCGCATAGCTCGGATTTGTGATGGGCGCGCCGGTGCCCCCGGTGGCCGGGTACCAGTATTCCGGGTTGGTGTCTCGCGTGTTGTAGAAATGCACGACCTGGACCAGCGAATGCAGGACCCCGTTATGGAAGAACGCGCCGCGGGTCGCCACGTTGCGCAGTGTGGATACCTTGAACATGCCGCAGTAGGGATCGGGCGTCGCAATACCTGCCGTGCCCGGCTGATGGTCGGTCCTTAGCGGCCCGCACAGGCCCATGTCGTAGTAGGTCGGATCCTGGTTTGCCGGGATCGGCGACGGATTGTTCGGGATCGAAGTATCGTTGCGCGGCAGACCAATCGCCTGATAGGTGAAGTCCGTCATCAGGCCCTGGTTGCCGTCGAAGTTGGCTCCGGCATAGTGGCAGGCCGAGCAGTTGCCGATGGTGCCGCTGTTGAAGATCAACAGGCCGCGGGTTTCGGCGGCCGTCAAAGTTCCACCGATCTTGTTATGCACGTAGAGATCGTACTTGCTCGTGTACGGGTGGAAGCTGATGTCTTCATGTTCATAGGCCTCGATCGCTTTGCCGACATCGGCGAAGGCGGCGTCGGGGTCGCTGAACACGTCCGCGCCGAAGGCCTGCTTGAACAGGTCCACGTAAGAGGCGTTCTGCACCGCCTGTACCACGGCCGCTTTCGAGGAGTTCATCTCGACCGGATTGAGGAGCGGCATTGCGACCTGGTCGGCCAGCGTTGCGGCGCGGCCATCCCACATGAAGCCGCCTCCGGGCGCGTTGGAGGTGACGTTATCCGGATTCGCCGCTACGTCGTTGTAAGGCGGTGTCGCGTCCTTGTAGCGCAACGAGGGCACGGCGCGTGCGCCAGATTGCGTCGGATCGGAGCCCAGTTGCACGGACAGGCTGTTCGGCGGCCCATAGGCATAGGCAGGGTCATGGCAAGTCGCGCACGCCATGTTCTTGTTGCCGGACAGGTTCGAGTCGAAGAACAGTTTCTGACCGGCCTGAGCGGCAAGGCTCAATGTGCTCGCATCGGAAGAACTCGTGCTCCCCGTAGTCGCCCCTGACGTTGTATTCGGTGCTGAAGCGTCGCCGCTGCCGTTTCCACAGGCGGCCAGGCTCAGCGTGATGGCCACGCACGCGACCGCGCGAAAAACTGTCTTACGCATCGTATTGTTCTCTTGAACTTATAACGGACAGGGGAGCGGTCGAATCCGCTCCCCTGTGCCGCGTTATCTACCGCCTGATCGGGTAGTTTGAAGCATCACCACACACTTACTTCAGCGACCAGATGTTTTTCTGCGTTGCGTCCGGTCCCGTCTGCGTCGTCAGCGCGGTCGTGCTGATCAGGTTGCCGCTGTTGTCCTTGACGCCCGTAATGTCCGCCGGATTCAGCTTCTGCACGTGGCCAGCCGGGATCACGTAGGCGTGGTTGATCGGACGAACGGAGTCGAAGTGCGTATCGGCGCTGCCCGTGAACTCGGGAAGGTTCGCTATGTTCTGCAGAATGAACGCTTCCGTGTACTTCGCGCGGTTCACATACGAGGCATCGACCGCCGGATCGGCGACCTGGAACATGTCCTGCAGCGTGCGCACCAGCGAGAAGTGGCTGTAGGCGTCGCTGTCGACGATGCCCTTGGCCGCCGTACCGACGTCTTGCTGGTTGGTGATAACGCCGAAGGTCGAGTTGCCGTGGCCGATGTTGCCGCTTGCGTAGCCGCTCGGCGCCGTCGACTTGGTCACAGCGCCGTTGCTGATCACCAGCGGTGCTGCACCGGAGGTCTTTCCACCGGCGTTCCAGCCACAGCAGGACGTGGACGAACCTTCACCTTCGTCGAACATCACGACGATCGCAACGCGCTTCTGCGGGTTCTTCCAGAGCGCCGAGTTCTGGATCGCGGTGACGACATTGTTCAGATAGATGTCGGCCCGCGTGATGCTGGCGTTCTGACCGTTGTTGCTGTTCGCGCCGCCGTTACAGGTCTCCGTGTCCGTACCGACACCGTGCATGTCATCGCACTGGTCGGGCACGATGAAGTTGATGTTGCCGACGTCACCCGTGGCCAGGTCGAGGCTGAACTGATCGTAGATCCACTTCGACGTGTCGTAGGTGCCTCCGTTGGCGCTCGAGTACGGAGACGTGCTCTTCCAGTCGGCTTCGTTGTACTGCGTGCCGAAGATCGTGCGGTTGTCGGCGTAGAACTCCGGCAGGCTGCGCGCGTCCTGGAAAGCGATCGACGGACCGTGCTTGACCTTGTACAGACCGCCCGGCATCGGGTAGGCCTGGCTATCCTGGATAACCGTGCCGTCGATGGCGGTGCCGCTGTACGCCTTCGAGACGCTTTGCGCAACGCTGTCGGCGCGCGCGTCCTGACCAGGGTTCATGGATTCGCTGTAGGTACGCGCGGTCAAACCGGCCTTCGACAGCAACGTGAACAGGTTGTCGCCGGGCACGTTGTGAACCGTACCGGAGGTCGGGTTGACGCTACAGGCAGCGCCGCTGGTCGTGCTGAAACCAGCGAGGTGGGCGCTGTCCTGCGGCGGAAGCACGCCGGTAGCCGGAAGCGGTTGACCGTCGGAAGAAGTGCCGCCGTTAAAGGCAACGTCCTTGATGGCATAGGCACCAGTGGCACCGCAGCCCCACCAGTTGTCGTCGGTAATGCCGTAGTCGTCGGCGCCGCCCATAGCCGTGTAGTTCGGCTCCGACGGATTACCGGTCGAGTAGTAGGTCGTCAGCTGGTTGTACGTGCTGAGCAGCTTGTTGATCGCCGGAGCCCGCGAGTTGTGGAGAATCGCGTCCGTCGACTTGTTCTCTTCGACGATGATGAAGACATTGTCGTAGGCCGGGATGCCCTCGATGTTGAAAGCGGCCTGCTGTGCCTGCGCGAACGTGATCCGCTGTTGGCTCTCGAGCGGCGTGACGATGTTCGCCGCGGTGGCGCTCGTCCCAACCAGACGGGGATCGCCGCCCTTGACAGCGAGGTTGTCCGGGTACATATCGCCACGATCGAGCTTCGTGGTGGCGTAGGTGTAGCGGTTGGTCAGTGCGTTGTCTTCGAACAGCACGGCGTACTGCTCGGCGCCGGACAGCGTGTTGACGTCGGCCAGGGCGTCGGTGCCGGAAACAGTCACCGCCGCGTTGTTGAACGACGGGCCCGACAGACGGGTCGACAGATTAGCCTTCTCGGTCGCGTACTTGGTGCCGTTGGCTTCGACGAGGCGCTGCACTTCGCTCGACATTGGGCTGATCACGACTTTGCCGGCGCCCTGGTCGGCGATCTGGTCGGCCGAAGCGCGCAGGATCAGGTGGCTCGCCACCTTCGCGCCCGATGCCGTGTTGGTGGCCGAGGTCGTGATGTCAGCGACGAGCGGACCAGAGGCGGTCGTGGTCAACGAGAAATGGCCGTTGGCGTCGGTTTTCGCCGAGGCTTCGCCGTTGTCGAGCACACCGTTGCCATTGGCATCGACGAACACGGTGGCACCGGCGTAGTAGCCGGCCTTCAGGTTCGGGTTACCGGTCGCGCTGCCCGGGACGAAGGCAGCTGCGGCGACCACGCCCGAGTAGGTCGTGCTGGGGTTGTTGTTGCTGGCAGAGGGGCTGTCCGAATTTCCGCCGCAAGCTGCGAGCACGCAGGCAGCGGCAACGGACGTTAGACAAAGCGCTGGACGCATTTTGTGATGCGATGACATTTGGAGGACCCTGTGTGAGTTGTTTCGGCAACCGCGTCTTTTATCGGGGCAAGACTTAGTAAAACGAGCGAATAATATGAAGGGTTTGTGTAAAAAGTATGTCTGCCCGCGATAAGGATTAGCGTGACAACCTGACTTGGTTCAGTTCACATCTTTTCGAAAAGGCGCAATGCACGGGGAAACAGCAAAAATACTCCCGATTCGCCTCGCGTGAGGCGAACCAATGCATAAAGGTTTGAAAAAAACGATGCCTTTTCAGGCAAAGACGCCCTCGCAGGAAGAGGGACGACAGGCGCGATAAGAGTAACGAAAAGAAATATTTCGTTTTCTTATTATCGATGTATTAAGTTATCGACGAGTACAAATAAACCAGATACCAGGACCTATAACGACGCTGGCTATTTAAGTGATGACTCACTCGCTCGACGAATCGACCGTCATTTGCGAACCGCTATCTCGCGCGGGACGCTGCACGACACGAACGAGCCCGCTGCCGCCGCCGCCGCAGAAGAACAGATCCGCGCCGTTCGATTCGAGTCCGGAGATACCCGCACCGGCAGGCATCTCGACACTCTCGAGCACCTCGCCCGTGCGCGGATCGATATGCCGCAGATCGCTCTCGTCTCCTTCCCACGTGGCATGCCATAGCTCGCCGTCGACCCACGTAATGCCGGTCACGAAGCGATTCGATTCGATCGTGCGCAACACCGCGCCAGTGTCCGGATCGACCTGATAGATTTTCCGTTCGGGATACTGACCGACCCACAGCGAACCCTCGGCCCAAGTCAGCCCGGAGTGGCCGCCGTCGCCGGGCGCCGCGATCGTCGACAGCACACGGCCGCTCTGCGGATCGATCTTCTGGATGCGGCCATTTGCGATCTGGAACAGGTGCTCGCCGTCGAAGGCCGTGCCCGCGTCGGCGGGAACCGCGATCGAGCGCAGCGTCTCGCCGCTCGCCGGATCGAACGCGTCGAGTCGTTCGCCGGTCGCGATCCACACCTGCCGGCCGTCGTAAGTGACTCCGTGCACTTTATCGACGCCCGTAAAGGGCCCATATTCGCGGACGATTCTGGCGGCAGAGTGGTTCATGATGACCATCCTAATCACGAAGGGAACGGGGAAGGGAGTAACAAAGCCGTCGCGAATCCGGCGAGCGGCGGCGTCATCCAGCGGCGCGCGCGCCCCTCGCCCACCGGCTGCACTTTGCCGGCCGCGGCGAGCGAGTCGAGCGAGCGCTGCACGGTGCGCTGACTCGCGCCGAGCACGAGGGCAAGCGCGGAACTCGACCACGATTCGCCATCCGACAGAAACGCGAGCAGCGCCGCATGCTCGCCTTCGACCGGCGGCGCCAGCACGACGACCTCGCGCGCCTGACGCGGCGCGAGCGCAAAGCCACGCGTCGTCGCGCTGACGCTTGCGAGCGTGCCGAGCGCCGCGCGCAACCGGCCGATCTCGACGCGCAGCCGCGCCCGATGCGATTCGTCGGCGCGTTTGGCGCGGAACGCGCGTGCGACGAGCGCGTCGCGCGGCACGTCGTCGGGCCATGCCTCGCCGAGCATGCGAGCAAGCGCGAACAACACCGGTCGGCTCGCCAGCGCAATCGCCGCGTTGGCGTCGCAGATCGCGTAGCGGCAAGCATCGACGATGAGCGGACCGCCCGCCTGGTTCGAGGTCAGCAGCTTCTCGATTTCATCGAGCAGGATCGGTTCTTCTTCGCCACGCGCGATCATGCGCGCCGCCGGCTCGCTCAGTGCGGCCGAAGCGCTTTCGACTTCCGCGATCAACGCCGGAATGCCGGCCTCGCGTGCCGCGCGTGCGGCCCGCGCCAGCGCGGCACGGGCGGCGGCGCTGCGCAAACGCCGCAGCGCGACCCCCGCGACCACCAGCTCATGCGCGGCACGCAACGCGGGCGGAAACGGCCGGGGATCGAGCGCGGCAAGCTTGCGCTCCGCTTCGTCGAGACGGCCGATCAGCAGCAGACGCCGCGCCGCCAGATACCGCGCATGCGCGGCATTGACGCGGTCTCCGTGCGCGTCGAGCGTGGCGGTCGCGGCATCGAGTGTTCTGGCGGGCCATGCGAGATCGCGCGACGCGAACGCGATCTCCGCTTCGGCGACCACGCAGCGCGCACGCGCGACCGCATGCTGCGCGCCAAACGCGCGCGCGGCGCCGCGCACCAGCGCCCTTGCGCGCACGAAATCGCCGAGCTGAGCCATCGCAATGCCGCGCAGCGCGAGCGCCGGCGCGTCGTCGCGCAACGCGACGCGGTCGAGCGCGCCGAGCGGATCGCCGGCCGCGAGCGCGCGCGCCGCCGCCTCAATCAGCGCGTCCACGGCGTACGAGTCCGCGCGTAGCACGTCAATGCATCAAGCGAATCCCGCCACACTTGTCACTCCCATCCGATCGACGCCCGGTCCTAATCTAGCACGACCATCAACCGTCACCGACGCCTTCGGGCAAGAGCTCGCGCGGCGCGGCACGACCCACGGAGGAACCCACAATGACCACGCATCCGGTCGGAACACGCGAACAGTGGCTCGACGCGCGACGCGCGCTGCTCGACGCGGAAAAAGCCCACACGCGACACGGCGACGAGCTCGCGCGGCAACGCCAGGCGCTGCCGTGGGTGAAGGTCGATAAGGCCTACCGCTTCGATACCGACGAAGGCAGCGCGTCGCTCGCCGAGCTGTTCAGCGGACGTTCGCAGCTGCTCGTCTACCACTTCATGTTCGGGCCCGACTACAAGGCGGGCTGCCCGTCGTGCTCGTCGATCGCGGACGGCTTCGGCGGCTTCGCCGTGCATCTCGCGCATCACGACGTGATGCTGATGGCGGTGTCGCGCGCGCCGCTCGAGAAGTTGCAGGCGTATAAGCGGCGCATGGGCTGGACGTTTCCATGGGCGTCGTCGGCAAGCGGCGATTTCAATTTCGACTTCAATGTCTCGTTCACCGAAGCACAGCAGCGCGCCGGCGATATCGAATACAACTACGCACGCAACAGTCACGCGATGGACGTGAGTCCCGCGCCAGAACCCGTCGCGCAATTCGCGGCGACCTGCGGCACCGACGCGGCCACCTATTCGCGCGACCGGCCCGGCATGAGCGCGTTCGTGCTCGAAGACGGCGTCGTCTATCACACGTATTCGACCTACGCGCGCGGCGTCGATGCGCTGTGGGGCATGTACCAGTGGCTCGATCGCGCGCCGAAGGGACGCAACGAGACAGGCATCTGGTGGCGCCGTCACGACGAGTACGAGCGGTGATGGGCCCGCTCGTGCGCGCTGCCTGCATGAGCGGGCAGCACTTCTCCACGTGGCGCGCGATGCGCTCATCGCAGCGCGTGTTCGTCGGCGTCTGCGCGTTGGTGTTCATCGCGAGCGTCGCGGCGACACTGGCGCACAACGCGTCGATGTCGGCGATGGGCGCGCTGCCGATGCCCGGCGGCTGGTCGATGTCGACGCTGTGGATGCCGACTTGCGGGCGCACGTGGGCCCGCACCGCGGCATCGTTCATCGGCATGTGGATCGTGATGATGGCGGCGATGATGCTGCCGTCGTTGATGCCGACGCTGCTGCGCTATCGCGACGCGGTCGGCGCGCGGGCGAGCGCGGGGCGACTGGCGCTGCTGACGGTGCTAGTGAGCGGCGCGTACGCCGTCGTATGGACTGCGCTCGGCGTGGCGGTGTTTGCGCTCGGTGCGTCGCTCGCGGCGTTCGAGTTGCGGTGGCTAGCTCTCGCTCGTTCGGTGCCGTTAGCGGCCAGCGTGGTCGTCCTGCTCGCTGGCGCATTGCAGTTCAGCACGTGGAAAACGCGCCGCCTCGCCTGCTGTCGCGCAACACCGAGCCTCGCCGCCGACGCGGCAAGCGCGTGGCGCTACGGGCTGCGCATCGGGGTGGATTGTGCCGGTTGCTGCGCGGGGTTGACGGCGATCCTGCTGGTCGCCGGCATGACTGATTTGCGCTTGATGGCTGCCGTGACGGCCGCCATCACCGCCGAGCGAATGGCGCCGGACGGCGCGCGCGTCGCACGGGCGATCGGCGCCATAGCCATCGGCGTCGCTGGCTGGCTGCTTGTCCAAGCCGTGTCAGCCGGCTGATACACGCGCCCGATCCACCGTCGATCGCTTCGCAAATCGAGGCTCGACAGCCTTGCCGCCCCAATATTGTTTTAGTTATGGAAACAGTGAGTTCAGGAATTAGGTATTTACCCTAGTTCCGACTCCCCCTAGACTGTCATCACTGCTGCAAACAAACGGTTTCGCAGCCTAACAAGACAAAACCTGGAGGTAGTAAAAATGAAATCGCTCGTTCAAGCTGTCGTTATCGCCGCTACCCTCGCTGCTCCGGTTGCTGTTTTCGCTCAATCGAACCAGCCGCTGACCCGCGCGCAAGTTCGTGAAGAGCTGGTTCAGATCGAAAAGGCCGGCTACAACCCTGCGCGTTCGAACCCGAACGAATATCCGTCGAACATTCAAGCTGCCGAAGCCCGCGTCGCGGCGCAAAACAGCGCGGTCGGCGGCGTGACCAGCGGTTCGTCGCAAGAGGGCCGCGCAGCGCAGTAAGCCGCGTTCCCGGTTGGAAAGTTGCCGTTGATGTAGCTGTACCTGCCGGAGCGCTTTGCCATAGCGCTCTTGCAGCTTCCCCTGCTGGCCCGCCATCGCGATTGAATGCGATGGCGGGCCAGTTCCGTTTTGGGAAGCCCTGCTAGGGTCGCGTCAGACCGCGCCCGGGTTGATATACGCGGTCTTCACCGACGTATAGAACTCGCGGGCGTACGCGCCCTGCTCGCGCGGACCATAGCTCGATCCCTTCCTGCCGCCGAACGGCACGTGATAATCGACCCCCGCCGTCGCGGTGTTGACCATCACCATGCCCGCCTGCACATGGCGGCGGAAATGACTCGCGTACTTCAGCGACGTCGTGCAGATGCCGGCCGACAGACCGAACTCGGTGTCGTTAGCGACCGCGAGCGCTTCCTGGTAGTCCTTGACCTTGATCACCGACGCGACCGGCCCGAACACCTCTTCGCGGTTGATGCGCATCGCCGAGGTCGTCTCCGTGACCAGCGCCGGCGCGAGGAAGTTGCCCGGCGTCACGCCTTGGACGCGCTCGCCGCCGAACACCGTGCCACCCTCTTCGCGCGCGATCGCCAGATAGCGCTCGTCCTGCTCCAGCTGCTTGTCGTCGACGACTGGGCCGATCTGCGTGCCGTCCGCGAGCGCATCGCCGACCTTCAGCGCGCGCATGCGCGCCTTCATGCCGTCAATGAAGCGGTCGTAGATCCCCGCGGTGACGATCAGCCGGCTCGATGCCGTGCAACGCTGGCCCGTCGAGTAGAACGCGCCGTTGATGCAGGCTTCGACCGCGACATCGAGATCGGCGTCGTCGAGCACGACCATCGGATTCTTGCCGCCCATTTCGAGCTGGAATTTCTTGCCCGACTCGAAGCACTTCGCGCCGATCGCGCGTCCCGTCGAGACGGAACCGGTAAAGCTGATCGCATCCACGTGCGGCGACGACACCAGCGCCTCGCCGACCACCGAGCCGCGGCCCATCACGAGGTTGATCACGCCCGCCGGCGCGCCAGCCTCGGCGATGATCTTGACCAGCTCCCACGTGCTGCCCGGCACCAGATCGGCCGGCTTGATGACGACCGTATTGCCGTACGCGAGCGCCGGCGCGATCTTCCACGCCGGAATCGCGATCGGAAAGTTCCATGGCGTAATCAGGCCGACCACGCCAACCGGTTCGCGCGTCATTTCGACCGTCATGCCCGGCCGCACCGACGGCACGATTTCGCCGCCGACGCGCAGCGCTTCGCCCGCGAAAAACTTGAAGATCTGGCCGGCTCGGCCCACTTCTCCGATCGCCTCGGGCAGCGTCTTGCCCTCTTCACGCGCGAGCAGCTTGCCGAGCTCTGCCTTGCGCGCGAGGATCGCGCTGCCCGCCTGGTCGAGCACGTCGAAGCGCTGCTGCGGCGTGGACAGCGACCACGTCGCGAAAGCCTTGCGCGCGGCGCTGATCGCGCGGTGCGTCTGCTCGGCGTCGGCTTGCGCGAATTCGCCGATCACGTCGTCGAGATTCGACGGATTGACGTTACGCGATACGCTCGCGCCGTCGACCCACTGTCCGTCGATGTAGTTTGCAAATTGACTCATGTCCTGATTCTCCTTTCGAAAATTGCAGCGACAATCCAGTTATTGAGCAACCAGCAGGCCACGAGCCGCGAGGTTGCGATAAAGCGCGCGCACGCCGAACGTCCACGGTTCGATTTCGGTGGACAGGCGCACCGTGTTGGTCAGCGCGCCGAGCTGCGGCGTCGAAATCGTCACGCGGTCGCCGAGGTGATGCGTGAACCCGGCGCCGGGCGCGTCGCGGTCCTTGATCGGCGAGAACATCGTGCCGAGGAACAGCATAAAGCCGTCCGGATACTGATGGTGACGGCCGCAGGTCTGCGCGACGAGGTCGGCCGGGTCGCGGCTGATCTCGCTCATATGGCTCACGCCGTCGAGCACGAACTCGTCGTCGGTGCCTTCGACGCGCAGCGACACGCTCGCGCTGCGCACCGAGTCGAGCGAGAAGGTGTCGTCGAACAGCCGCACGAAAGGGCCGATCGCGCACGAGCCGTTGTTGTCCTTGCACTTGCCGAGCAACAGCGCCGAGCGCCCTTCGATGTCGCGCAGGTTCACGTCGTTGCCCAGCGTCGCGCCGACGATGTTGCCGCGGCTATTCACCGCGAGCACGATCTCCGGCTCCGGGTTGTTCCACACCGACGCGGCGAGCAGACCGACGTCCGCGCCGAAGCCGACCGCCGACATCGGCTGCGATTTCGAAAATACTTCGGCGTCCGGACCGATGCCGACTTCCATGTATTGCGACCACGCATCGCGACGCTCGAGCTCGGCCTTCAGCTTCATCGCGGCCTCCGAGCCCGGCTTGATCTTCGACAGATCGGTGCCGATCGTCGATGCGATCGTCTCGCGCACTTCCTTCGCCTTCGCCGGATCGCCGCCGGCCTGCTCCTCGATCACGCGCTCGATCAGGCTCACCGCGAACGTGACGCCGCAGGCCTTGATCGCCTGCACGTCGCACGGCGCGAGCAGGCGCACGGCGGGGGTGCTCGCGCCCGGCAGGTTTGCGTCGATCAGTTGCGCGACCGGCCCGAGCGGCGCGCCCGGCGCGCTGCGCGCAAATTGCGCGGCATCGTCGCGTTCGAATAGATCGGCGGTGGTCGGCACGCTCGCGGTGATGTCGAACACCTCGCCGCCGCGCACGACGACCACGCACGGTCCTTCATGCTGCTCGGTCTTGCGCCACACGCGGCCGATCAGCAGCGCGTCGTTCAGATCGCCGGGAAGAAAGCTGGAGGAGGAAGTTGCGGACATGGGATGGGCTCTTTCGAATAAGTGGAGAAACGGGCAAGGCCGGGCGTCGCTTTGCGTGCGAAGTCCGGCCTTGTCACCTGCAGGTCAATGCGAATGCCGTGGATTGCCGCGCTCGGCAATCACCTTCAGATAAAGCGTCGCCGGTTCCAGACAGCCGCCGGTCGAAAGCTGGCCGACCGTCTTGCGGTACAGCTCCTGCCACGGCGTTTGGGCGGCCGGAATCTCGAACTTCACGGTTTCACGGCGTCGCGCGAGTTCGGCTTCGTCGACCAGTACGTTCACGCTGCGCGAATTCAGATCGACACGGATGCGGTCGTTCGTGCGCAGCAGCGCAAGGCCGCCGCCCACCGCCGCTTCCGGCGACATGTTCAGAATCGACGGGCTCGCGGACGTGCCGCTCTGACGGCCGTCGCCCAGTGTGGGCAGCGACGTGATGCCCTGGCGCACGAGCGCCGCCGGCGGCGCCATGTTGACGACCTCGGCGCTGCCCGGATAGCCGACCGTGCCGGTGCCGCGAATCACGAGAATGCAATGCTCGTCGATTTCGAGGGCCGGGTCGTTGATGCGCGCGTGATAGTCCTCGGGGCCGTCGAACACGATCGCGCGTGCTTCGAAGGTGTTCTCCGCGCCCGGCTCGCTCAGATAGGTCTTGCGGAACGCATCGCCGACCACCGACATCTTCATGATCGCGCTGTCGAAGAAGTTGCCCGACAGCACCATGAAGCCCGCGCCGTGCTTCAGCGGTTCCTCGGTCGTCTTGATGACCTCGCGGTCCGGTGCGGGCGCGGCGGCCGCGATTTCGCCCATCGTGCGGCCCGACACCGTCAGACATTCCTCGTGCACGAGGCCGCCCTTCGCGAGCTCGCGCATCACCGCCGGCACGCCGCCCGCGCGATGGAAGCTCTCGCCGAGATATTCGCCCGCGGGCATGCAGTTGACGATCAGCGGCACCTGCTCGCCGACGCGCTGCCAGTCGTCGAGACTCAGCTCGACGCCCATGTGCCGCGCGATCGCGATCAGATGCGGCGGGCAGTTGGTCGACGCGCCGAGCGCCGATGCGACCACGATCGCGTTTTCGAACGCTTCTTTCGTCATGATCTTCGACGGCCGCACGTCCTCGCGCACCAGATCGACGATGCGCTTGCCGGTCGCGTAGGCCATCTGGCCGCGCTCGCGATATGCGGCCGGAATGCTCGCGCAGCCGGGCAGCGACATGCCGAGCGCTTCGGCGAGGCTATTCATCGACAGCGCGGTGCCCATCGTGTTGCAGTGACCGATCGACGGCGACGATGCGGTGGTCAGCTCCATGAAGCCTTCGTAGTCGATCTCGCCGGCCGCGAGCAGATTGCGCGCATGCCAGATCACGGTGCCCGAGCCGACGCGCTTGCCGTCGTGCCAGCCGTCGAGCATAGGGCCGCCGGACAGCACGATCGCCGGCATGTCGACGGTGGCCGCGGCCATCAGGCACGCGGGCGTGGTCTTGTCGCAGCCGGTGGTCAGCACGACGCCGTCGAGCGGAAAGCCGTGCAGGATTTCGACGAGGCCCAGATACGCGAGATTGCGGTCCAGCGCGGCGGTCGGCCGGCGGCTTTGCTCGGCGAGCGGATGCACCGGAAACTCCATCGGAATGCCGCCCGCGTCGCGAATGCCGCCCTTCGTGCGCGCTGCCAGTTCGATGTGATGGCGGTTGCACGGCGCGAGATCGCTACCCGTCTGTGCAATGCCGATGATCGGCCGGCCCGACTGCAGCTCTTCGCGCGTCAGACCGTAGTTCATGAATCGCTCGACGTACAGTGCCGTCATATCCGCATGCGAGGGATCGTCGAACCATTCCTGGCTGCGCAGCCGGCGCGGGGTGGATGCTGACATGATGCGTGTCTCTCTGTCTGGGTGAGGGTTGCTGATACGCGCTTATGCGTGCTCTGCGTGTTTCCGTGCCCGCGCCGTCTCGCGGCCAGGCGCGCTGTCTTCATTCGACGTGGCCCGCGTCAGCATCGTGCGCGGCACGAGCAGGATCAGCACGCAGCTGACCAGCAGACACGCACCGAGTGCGTAGGTGCCGTTGTTGATGTCGCCGGTCAGGTTTTTGGCCACGGCGGTGATCATCGAACCAGTAAATCCGGACAGATTGCCGATCGCGTTGATCATCGCGATGCCGGCCGCCGCCGCGGCGCCCGACAGCAACTGCCCCGGGAACGTCCAGTAAATCGGCATCAACGCGAGGATGCCAGCGGTGGCGATCGTCAGAAACGTGATCGCCCACACCACATGATGCGCCAAAGCCGCGCTCATGATCAGACCGACTCCGCCGATCAGCGCCGGAATCGCCGCATGCAGGCGCCGCTCGCCGGTCTTCTTCGAATGCGCGGCGTTCGCGAGCGTCGCGACGATCGCCACGCCGTACGGGATCGCGGTCAACAGGCCGATATGCAGCGGGTCCTGTACGCCGGTCGCCTTGATGATCGACGGCAGCCAGAACGCGAGGCCGTAGAAGCCGGTATTGAAGGTGAGCAAGATCGCGACCAGCAGCCAGACGCGCGGATCGCGCACCGCCGAGCCGAAGCGCGCGGTCTTGTGCGCGCTCTCGCGCTGCAGATTCGCCGCGAGCAGGCTCTTTTCCTGCGGCGTGAGCCAGCGGGCGCGGTCGATGCCGTCGTCGAGCGAAAAGTACACGACGAACGCGGTCAGCAGCGACGGCACGCCCTCGATCAGCAGCATCCATTGCCAGCCCTGATAGCCGAGCAGGCCCGCCGTATGTTCCATCAGCCAGCCCGACACGACCCCGCCGAGCATCAGACTGACCGGCATCGCGATCAGAAAGCCGGACATCACGCGGCTTTGGCGCTGCGCGGGAAACCAGAAGTTCAGATACAGAATCACGCCGGGGAAGAAGCCAGCCTCGCAGAGCCCGAGCAGGAAGCGCAGGATGTAGAACATCGTCGCGGTTTCGACGTGCGCGATCTGCGCGAGCGGCGCGACGAACGCGAGCGCCATCGACACGAGCCCCCACGTGAACATGATGCGCGCGATCCAGAAACGCGCGCCGTAGCGATGCAGAAACACGTTGCTGGGCACTTCGAAGATGAAATAGCCCCAGAAAAACACGCTCGCGCCGATCGCGTACATCGTGTCGGACAGGCCGAGATCGTCGAGCATCTGCAGCTTCGCGAAGCCGACGTTCACGCGATCCAGATACGCAACCACATAGCACAGCAACAGTATCGGCAGCAGCCGGCGTACGACCTTGCGATAGGTCCTTTCCTCGAACTCGTCGACGCGCGCGCTGGGCGCGGCGATGGCGGACGGTACAGCGGTCATTCGTTTCTCCATCAGCGTGTTTTGTTGGCAAATGCCGTTGCCGGCAAAGTTACCGGTAACATTTCTGGCTGTGGATGTTACGCCCGGCCTACCGTCCGGACAACCAAGGGATATCCCTGATCTGTCTGATTAAGGGGTAGTTCGACGCGTTCGCGGCTTGCGAATTCAGCGACGCGCCCATTACGCGCTATCGCGCGCAATCACCGTGAAATCGATCTTCACCGCTTTCCTGCGATGCACGCCGCCGGCTTCGCGGTCAGCGAGCGCCGCGAGCAGCGTCTCGCCGGCGCGCAGGCCGATGCCGTACGCATCGACCGATACCGTCGTGATGCTCGGCTGACAGCACCACGACACCTCGAAGTTGCCGAAACCGGCAACCGCGATGTCGCCCGGCACCGACAGCCCGCGCCGATGGCACTCCATGATCGCGCCGAACGCCGACATGTCGCTCACGCACATCACGGCCTCGGTATCGGGCCACGTGTCCAGCAACGCGCTGATCGCCGGCGCGCCGTGGCTCATCGTGATCGGCGAATCGCCAAGCCGGATCACGCGCGGCTCGCCGAGTCCCAGCGCCTTGACTTCGGCGACGTAGCCGCGCATCCGGTCGTGCCCGCGCCGGTCGCGCTCGCTGGCGCCCGCGATAAAGCCGATCCGGCGATAACCGCGCTCGTGCAGATGGCGGACCATCGCGCGCGCCGCCGCCGAGTTCGAAAAGCCGACGACCGTATCGATCGGATCGCTGGGCAAATCCCACATTTCGACGACCGGGATACCGGCGCGCTGCAACAGCATGCGCGTCGCGTCGGTGTGCCGGCCGCCCGTCAAAGCGACGCAGCGCGGCTGGTGGCGCAGCATCGAGCGCACCAGCAGTTCTTCCTGTTCCAGCAGGTAGTCCGTATCGCCGAGCAGCAGTTGCAGACCATGCGGATTCAGTGCGGCATTCAGGCCGCGCACGGTGTCGGAGAAGTTCGAGCTGGACAGCGACGGCACCAGCACCGCGACGAACTCCGAGCGTCCCGACGACAGCGCGCCCGCCGCCGCATCGGCGACGTAACCGAGTTCGTCGATGACCTTTTGCACGCGTTCGCGGGTCGCTTGCGACACGTTGCGGCCCGCGAGCACGCGCGACACGGTCATCTTCGAGACGCCCGCACGTTCGGCAACATCGGACATGCGGGGCGGGACTGGCGGCCTGGACGTCATGATAGGAATCGGGGCGAATGCGCGGAAGTCATGGAACGCACATGATAGCGGGCCGCTCCTTGCGGAGCGACCAGGCAACGTCAGGGTTGCGTATTGCGGCTTGTCCTGTCGCTGTGTTTTGTCGTCTTAACGCTCGAAGCCCACCGTGCAGCGAGCATGAACCTGTCCCGCCACTGGTGCTCGGAACGAGAACAGCCCGCCCGCCTGCGGCTGATGCTGGCGCTCGACGGCAGTCAGCCCCTTCCATGCGGTCGTCACATAGACGGTTTGCAGATCGTCGCCGCCGAACGCGAGCTTCGTCACGTTCGCGCACGGCAACGGCACCTGATCGACCAGTTCGCCCGCCGGTGAGTAACGCTCGATCCGCCAGCCGCCGAACAGCGCGATCCACAGGAAGCCGTCGGCATCGACGGCCATGCCGTCGGGATGGCCGTCGCCCGAGATCGCGGCGAAGATGCGCTTGCCCGACAGCGTGCCGTCCGCGGCGACGTCGAACGCATAGACCACGCGCCGCATCGTGTCGTTGTGATACAGCGTGCGGCCGTCCGGGCTCATCGCCGGGCCGTTCGTGATCACGTAGTCATCGTCCTGCGCGATCGCCGCGCCTCGCTCGCTCACGCGATACAGCGTGCCGCTCGGCGCCTCTTCGGCATCGTCCATAGAGCCGAACCACAAGCGCCCCTGGGCATCGACGAAACCGTCGTTCAGGCGGTTGCCCGGCAGATGGGGTTCGACGTCGGCGAGTTTGCTGAACTCCCCGCTCGCCGGATCGAAGCGATGCAGGCCGCCTGGCAGCCCGCACACGAACGTGCCGTTAGCGAGCGGCGCCAGAAAACCGGGCTGGTCGGGCGCCTGCCACGTCCGCTGCTCGCCGGTCGCGACGGACAGCCGATGAATCCGGCGCCCCTTGATATCGACGAAATACACGGCGTTCTCGGCGGCCTGCCACAGCGGCCCTTCAGCCAGTTCGGCGCCGACCGCCCATACGCACACAGGTACCGGCATGCTCATTCTCCGTACCACCCTGCGTCGACGAAGTAATCACGACCGGAGCAGCGCGACGCGTCGTCGGACGCGAGGAACAACGCCATGCGCGCGACGTGCTCGGGCTCGATGCGCAGTTGCAGACACTGACTCGCGACGACCTTCGCTTCGCTCTCCGCCGATTGCCACAGCTGCATTTGCCGCGGCGTCTTCACCGCACCCGGAATGATGCAGTTCACGCGGATGCCCGCGCCGCCCAGATCGCGCGCGAGACCCCGCGTGAGCCCTTCGATGCCGGCCTTGGCCGTCATATAGATCGCGAGGTTCGGCAGCGCGAGATGCCACGACACCGAGCCCAGATTCAGGATCACGCCGCGCCCCGCGCGACGCATGCCGTTCGCGGCGGCTTGCGCGCAGAAGAACTGGTGGCGCAGATTCACCGCGATACGGTCGTCCCAGTAGCTCGCGGTGAGATCGCCGATTTCGTGCCGGTCGTCATTGCCGGCGTTGTTGACGAGCACATCGATCGGACCTGCCGCTTCGACGATGGCCGCAAACGTGCTTTCGATTGCATCGACATTTTTCAGGTCGCAGCGGCGGAACAGCGGTTGATGCTTCGCGTGGCGAAGCGTTTCCTGCAGCGCGAGCGAATCGTGCTCGGCGACGTCGAGGAAGAACACGCGCGCGCCTTGCTGCGCGAAGGCCTCGACGATCGCGGCGCCGATCCCGCTGCCGCCGCCGGTTACGACGATGGTTTTGTCCGCCAGGCTTGGATAGGTTGCGTACGACATCAGATTTTCCACTTGAAACGAGTAGGACCACACACAGGGCGGCACTCGCCGCCCCGACCCGCCGCTTAGGCCACGATCTCGACTTCGCTCAGCATGCGCCAGTTGCGTTCGAGCGTTCTGGTCGCGGAGCCCGCGACCGCGACCGTGCCGCTCAGATGAATGTCGCGGCTCGAACTGCCGACGAGCAGATCGAAATCACCGGGCTCGACGATACGCTCGCCGCGCGCGTCGGTGAAGTTAAGCATATCGACCGGCAGCTTCACGCGCACACGCGCCGAGGCACCGGCCGCGAGCGGCACGCGCGCAAACGCTTTCAGCTCGCGCACCGGCCGCGCGACCGACGCGTGACGGTCACGCACATAGATCTGCACGATCTCGGTGCCGTCGCGCGCACCGATGTTGTCGAGCGTGAAGCTCAGCTCGATCGTCCCGTCTTCGATCGGCACTTCGCTGTGCGCGAGCGCGAGATCGCCGTAACGGAACTGCGTATAGCCGAGACCGAAGCCGAACGGATAGCGGCAACCGAAATGGTATGCAATCGGCGTTCCAGCGCTTTTCAGACGATGGTTATACACGTACGGCACGGCGCCCGCGCTCTTCGGCACCGACAGCGGCAGACGGCCGCTGAAGTTGGCGCGGCCCACGAGCAGATCGGCCAGCGCTTCGGCGCCGCGCTCGCCCGGCGCGAACGCCATGATCTGCGCGGCGATGCGATCTTCGAGGCCGCCGAGATTGTACGGGCGGCCGCCCGTCATCACGACGACCGTCGGCGTGCCGCTGTCGACCACCGCCTGCAGCAACGCCTGCTGCACGCCCGGCAGGTCGAGGCTGTCGGTATCGGACCCTTCGCCGACCGTGCCGGACTGGAACAGGCCCGCCAGATCGCCGACGAACACCAGCGCGACGCCGGCTTGCCGGGCGGCCTCGACCGCCGCCGCGATGCCGTCGGTGTCCTTGCTGATCAGTTCGTCGCAATGCGCGTCGCCGGTCAGATCGAGCGACACGTCGCCCGGGAACACCGGCGCGCCCGCGCGGCGTTCCTTGATGATGTCGCAGCCCTGCGCGTGAATCACGCGCTCATTGCCGAGCAACGCGCGCAGCGAACGCAGCGGCGTCGCGATCGAAGCAGTGGACTGCTCGCCGCTGTTGATGAGATGCACCGGGAAACTGTAGCCGGCGAGCAGCGCGAGAGGATCGTCGGCGGTTGGGCCGATCACCGCGATTTTGTCGGCGCCGTTCGCGTCGAGCGGCAGCACGTCGCCCTGATTGCGCAGCAGCACCGCCGATTCGAGCGCGACCTGATACGCGGTATCGCCCGCGGCCGCGCTCTTCACGTCGACGCGTTCGGGATCGACATACGGATTCTCGAACAGGCCGAGCTGGAATTTCACGCGCAGCACGCGCGTGACGGCGGTGTCGATCGTCGCTTCGGTGATCTCGTTGCGCTCGAGCGCCTCCTTCAGATGCACCGCGCACTCGTGGCCCGGCAGCTCGACGTCGAGGCCGGAGTTGAACGCGAGAGCCGCGGCCGACGCGCTGTCGCGCGCTACCGCATGATGGCTGTAAAGCAGGTCCACGCCCGCGTAATCCGCGACGACGAGACCGTCGAAGCCCCACTTCTCACGCAGCGTGTCGTGCAGCAGCGTGCGATCGCCATGGCAAGGCACGCCATCGACGTCGTGATACGCGGGCATCACCGAGCCCGCGTTCGCGAGCTTCACGGCCATTTCGAACGGCAGCATGAACACGTCGTTGAGCTCGCGCGGACCGACATGCACCGGCGCATGATTGCGGCCGCCTTCGCTCGCCGAATGACCGACGAAATGCTTGAGCGTCGCGAGCAGATCGCGCTGTTCGCCTTGCAGGCCTTTCACGTAATGGCAAGCGAGCACGCCGACCAGATACGGGTCTTCGCCGAGCGTCTCCTCGGTGCGGCCCCAGCGCGGATCGCGCGACACGTCGAGCACCGGCGCTAGCCCCTGGTGACAGCCGATTGAACGCGCCTGCTCGCCGATGATCGTGCCGACTTCGCCGACCAGTCGCGGATTCCACGTCGCTGCATAGTTCAACGGCGACGGGAACAGCGTCGCGTCCTTGATCATGAGGCCGACGAGGCACTCCTCGTGCGCCATCACCGGAATGCCGAGGCGCGTATCTTCGACCATCTTGCGCTGCAGTTCGTTGAGCGCGCGCACGCCTTCCTTCGGATCGACCGTATGCGTGCCGAGCGGACGCGTGATCTGGCCGAGGCCATATTGCAAGATTTCGTCGACCGTGATCTGGTTGGCACTCTGCGCGAAATCGATGCTACGCGCCTTGTGATTGCCATCGGCCGACAGCACCAGCCACGCGGCATGAAGCTGCGCAATCTTTTCGTCGAGTGTCATGCGCGCGAGCAGATCGGCCACGCGCTCTTCTACGGTTGCGGCGGGACTGCGGTAGAGCGGCATCTCACTTTGGCGAAGCAACATCGAAAACTCCTTTTATTTATGCTGGTGTACGAAGCGCATGAAGCGCCGACAAATCCGTAGTTCCTGACAAGCGTGCGGCAGGGCTTTGCTTCGGCCCGGAGCCATCCGGTTCCATTTCAGATAACTTTCCGTACTTCGCAGTCCTGCTAATCGACCGAACGCGGCCGCGACTCGAGATTCGCGGTGTTTGATCGGCTGCGGGTCGTTCGGTGCGTCTAGCGACGCGATTCAGTGGGACCGCGCTTGCCCGCTTCGCGCAGCGAGCGCGGTCACAAGCGGATCAGTGCAGACGCGGCAGCGCGAAATCCTTGTCGTCGAAGACGTGGCACGCGTGCGGTGCGAACGCCAACTCGACGCGTTCGTCGTGGTTCACGCCACCGTCGCCGGGCAGTTTGGCGATCATCGTGTTGCCGTCTCGCACGCCACCGTCCACGTGCACGTAGCTGTGCTCGCCCATCCGCTCGACCAGACGCACGGCGCAGCGAATCGTCTGCACGCCGGGCTGCGCCGACGGCAGGGCGAGATGCTCCGGCCGGATGCCGAGCGTGACCTGCGAGCCGACCCGCTGCCTGCGGCCGTCGACCTCGGCGCGCACGCGCTCGCCTGTGGTCAGTTCTACCTGAATGCCCTTTTCGTCGACCGCGAGGACCGTGGCCGGCATGAAGTTCATCTTCGGCGAACCGATGAAGCCCGCGACGAAGCGGCTCTTCGGCCGGTGATACAGATCGAGCGGCGCGCCGATCTGCGCGATGCTGCCGTGTTTTTCCATGTCCGCGCCGGCGTGCAGCAGCACGATCTTGTCGGCGAGCGCCATTGCTTCGATCTGGTCGTGCGTGACGTACACCGCGCTCGCACGGTTGAACTCGCGATGCAAACGGGCGATTTCAGTACGCGTTTGCACGCGCAGCGCGGCGTCGAGATTCGACAGCGGCTCGTCGAACAGGAACACGCCCGGCTCGCGCACGATCGCGCGGCCGATTGCCACGCGCTGGCGCTGGCCGCCGGACAGCGCAGCGGGGCGGCGCTCGAGATAGCTGTCGAGTTGCAGTGCGGCAGCGGCGCTGCGCACTTTCTTGTCGATGATGGCCTTGTCGACTTTCGCCTGACGCAGACCGAACGCCATGTTCTCGTACACGCTCATATGCGGATACAGCGCGTAGTTCTGGAACACCATCGCTACCTGGCGCTTCGCGGGTTCGACGTTGTTCATCAGTTCACCGTCGATGCGCAGTTCGCCGTCGGTGATCGATTCGAGGCCGGCAATCATGCGCAGCAGCGTGGACTTGCCGCAGCCAGACGGCCCGAGGAACACGCAGAATTCATCCTTGCCGACTTCGAGGTTGGCGTCGCGGATCACCGAGTTACCGCTCGTATAGGACTTCTGTACGTTAGTGAGAGAGATGCTTGCCATGTCGTTTTTGCGAAGTTCGGTGTGCGGGCCACTGCGGCCCACACGATTCGAGGTGGTGTGCGATGCGGATCAGCCCTTGAGCGAGCCAGCCATCATCCCCTTGATCACGCGCTCCTGACCGAACGCGTAGGCAACGATCAGCGGCAACGAGGTGAGCACGAGGACGGACAGCATCGAAGGAATGTTCGACGCGTATTGCCCCATGAAGTCCCAGATCGCGAGCGGCAGCGTACGGTGCTCGGCCGTCGACGTGAGCATGTACGCGAAGATGAACTCGTTCCACAGGCCAATGCCGTTGAAGATCGTCACAGTGGCGAGCCCCGGTGCCGAAAGCGGGAAGAAAATCCGCCAGAAGATGCGAAACGGACTGCAGCCGTCGAGCTGCGCAGCTTCTTCGAGCTCGCGCGGAATCTGGCGCATGAACTCGGTCAGGATGAAGATCGACACCGGCAGACTGAGCGCCACATACGGGCCGAGCAGCGCGAACGCGGTGTCGTAGAGGCCGAGGTTGCGCGTGAGCAGATAGATCGGCACGAGCGTCGCATGCAGCGGCACGATCATGCCGGCGACCACCAGTCCGAACAGCGTCTTGTTCAGCGAGAAGCGCAAGCGCGCAAACACGTAGGCCGCCATCGCACTGATGATGACGATCAGCAGCACCGACACGCCCACCGTGAACACGCTGTTACGGAAATAAGTGAAGAACGGCCCCTGCAGCACAGCCGCGTAATTGCCCCAGTACAGATGGCTCGGGGGCGCCCACACGGACGTCGCGAAAGTCTCCTCCTGGCTCTTCAGGCTCGACGCGACCATGAAGAGAAACGGAATCGTCGTGACGGCCAGCCAGATCAGTGCCAGCAGAGGAATCCCGACGCGGGGGAAGCGTAGTTTCTTGTTCATGGTTCAGACCTCGGTTGCATAACGGCGGGTGAAGTACATCGACACCGCCGCCACCGTGATGACGATAAGGAACATCGCCGAGCCGATGGTGCTGCCGTAGCCGAGTTGGAACGAACTAAACACCGTGCGATACATGTAGGTGGCCATCACCTCGGACGAGCCTTCGGGGCCGCCACCGGTCATGACGAAGACGAGATCGAAGTAACGCAGCGAGCCGAGCACGGACAGCAGCACTGCCGTGCGCACCGTGCCCTGCAGATGCGGCAGCTTGATGCGCCAGAAAATGGTCCATTCGGATGCGCCGTCGAGCAGCGCAGCCTCGTTGACCTCGGCCGGCATCGACGAGAGCCCGGCGAGGAACAGAATCATGTAGAAAGGCGCGTTCTGCCAGATGATCACGGCAATCGTCGCGCCCAGCGAAAAATGCGGGTCGCCCAGCCAGTCCTTCGCGAGGCCATCGAGCCCGAATGCCTGCAACGCGACGTTGACCGGACCGAAATTCGGATCGTAGATTTGCTTGAACAGCACGCCGATCGCCACGCTCGACATCAACAGAGGAAGGAAATACAGAACCTTCAGCAAGCGCGAGCCACGGCCGGCCTTTTCCAGCAGCACGGCGAGCGCGAGCGCGATCGGAAGCTGGATGACGATCGATGCGACAGCAAGAATCACGTTGTTCCGCAGCGATTGCCAGAACACCATGTCGTGCGCGAGCCGCTCCCAGTTCGCGAGCCCGATATAACGGGCAGTGTTGCCGAGGCCGTTCCAGTCGAGCAGCGACAGCCGCAGGCTGGAGACGAGCGGATAGAGCAGGAACACGGCCAGCAGCAGCAGCGACGGTGCAAGAAACACCACCGTGACGAGCGTTTGCGATGAGAATCTCAGCCGGCGTTCGGGTGTAGCGGAAAGTGCGATATTCACGGGCTTGTATGCCGGCCGGCACCTTGCGGTGCTGGCCGGACTTTTCTTTGAGACTGGAGATTAACCGCCCTTCTTCGAAGCGGCTTCCATTTGCTGCGCAGCAGCTTCAGGCGTCACCGACAGGCCGAACAGCGCCTGCGTCGTGTCCTTGTGCATTTCGCCGAGGGCCGGCGGCAGTGCCTGGTCGTACCAGAGCTGCACGCTCGGAGCCGCGGCCAGCAGTTGCTGCAGACGCTGCGTGAACGGATCCTCGATCTTGACGTTGTTGACCGGCGGCAGCTTGTGGTCATCCGACGCGCGAGCCTGCATTGCCTGTTCGTCGGTCAGTGCCTGGATCAGCTTGAATGCTGCGTCCGGCGTCTTGCACTCGGCCGAGATGCTGAGGAAGCCGTCGCCCACCGTGCCGATCAGGTCGCGCGGGTCACCCTTGCCACCCGGCACGCTCGGGAACGGGAAGAAGTCCAGATCCTTCGAGAACGTCGGGTTTTCGTTCGCGATCGTCGAAGCTTCCCAGGCGCCCATCAGCTCCATGGCGGCCTTGCCCGTGTACAGCAGACGGCGCGACGCACCCGAGTCGTAATCCAGACCGTTGATGCCCGGTGCGAACGCGCCAGCCTTCACGAGCTCCTGAATGCGCTTGCCGGCTTCGACGAACGCCGGATCTTCGAAGCCCTTGCCCTTGCCTGCGATCGCGTCCTTCACGACTTGCGGACCACCGATACGGTCGACGAGGTACATGTAGTACATCGAACCGGTCCACTTGTTCTTGTTCGCGAGCGAGAACGCTGCAACGTTGTGCTGCTTCAGCACGTCGACGACGTGCATCAGTTCATCCCACGTCTTCGGCGGCGTGATGCCGTACTTCTTGAAAACTTCCTTGTTGTAGAAAATCACCGCGGCCGCTGCGTTTTCGGCAGCAACACCGTAGGTCTTGCCGTCGAATGTCGTGACATCCCACGACGATTGCATGAAGCGGTTGCGATACGCCGGGTCCTTGGTCAGGTACGGCGTCAGGTCGGCGATCTGGCCGGACTTCACGTACTCGTGCAGGCCGCCGCCGCCCCAGTTCTCGAACACGCACGGCGGCTGGTTCGCGCCGAAAGCGACCTTCAGCTTCGTCTTGTACGCTTCGTTCAGCACGTGCGAATTCTCGACCTTGTAGCCCGGAACCGCCTTTTCGAATCGATCCGACGCGTCGCGAATGATCTTGCTCGACGACGCATTGGTCTGCTGGTCCCATACCGTGATCGTCTTGGAGTCCGCCGCTAGGGCGTTCGAAACAACTGCAGACAACGAAAACAGCAGCGCCGTCGCGCCGACAATGGACCGCGCTTTAAACAACGCCGGGTACGCCATGTGTGTGTCCCCTCTTGTGGATTTTTAAGAAACCGCCGAAACGTTAACGTTAGCCTTAACGTTAGTGAATGTTAGGTCGATGCGGGAAGTAAGGCTATGCGGGATTTTACCTGGTCTCGGCGGGCTGCGACGCAACACCTGCATAAGATTGATTGATTGTGGGAAAGCGGAAATATATAGGGTTCTGCTAGAATAGCGACTACATAAACGGTATCGCTAACGCGATTAGCGAGTCGACCCATCCAATGACCTCTCGCACAGCTCCGACCCGCATGGCAAGGCAAACCCCCACACTTGAGCACGTCGCCAAGCTTGCCGGGGTGTCCCAGATGACCGCATCGCGCGCTCTGAACGGCCGTCCTGGCGTGTCGCGCGAAACCCGTGACGAAGTACTGAGAATCGCGTCAGACATCGGTTACGTCGTCAACCGCACCGCGCAGAAACTGTCGGGTGGCCGCAATGGCATCATCGGCATCATCACGCCGACGCTCGACACGCAATTCTCCAGCGAACTGATTCTCGGCGCGGGCCGCGCGGCGCGTGGCGCGGGCTGCGAGATGCTGGTCTACACGGTGTTCGACGAAGATCGTCATACGCATCACGACCTGCTCGGACTGATCCAGCAATTCTCCGACGGCATCCTCGCGATTCTTCCGCGCGAGTCGCTGTGCCTCGAGGCGCTCGCCACCGCGAAGGTGCCGGTCGTCGTCGTCGATCAGCGCGGCACGCTGACGGGCTTCCCGTCGGTGTCGGTCGACAACTACGGCGGCGCCTGTCTCGCGGTCGAACACCTGGCGGAGCTCGGTCACAAGCGGATCGCGTTTCTGGCGGGCGACGAAACGATCGAAGGTGTGCGCGACCGGCAACGCGGCTACCACGACACGCTGGCTCGTCTCGGCCTGCCGCGTGAAGACTCGCTGGTCGCCGCGGGCGACCTGTCGCAGATGATGGCGTTCGACGTCACGTTCGATCTGCTGAACCTCGCCGAGCCCCCCACCGCGATCTTCACGGCCAACGACCAGAGCGCGTTCGGCGTAATCGCCGCAATTCGCGAAGCCGGCCTGCGCGTGCCGGACGACATCTCGGTGATCGGCTTCGACGACATCCCGATGTCCGAGCAGTTCCATCCGGCGCTCACCACGATCCGTCAACCGTTCCAGCAAATGGCGCGCTCGGCGGTCAACACGCTGCTCGCGCAAATCGCCGGGATCGACGCCGCTTCGCAGCGCATCACGCTGCCGGCGGAACTGGTGGTGCGCGATTCCACCGGCCCTGTCCGCACCAAGCAGCGCCGCGGCCGTCACCAGATCGTTTCGACGTAAGTCGACGCGCGCACCTTCGCATCCGAAGTCACGAGCGCGCCGCCATGCGTGCGCGCGGTCGCGACGATCAGGCGTTGATGCAAGCTGAGCGAAGGCGGCAGCGTGGCCGCGCGAAACGCGATCTCGGTGTCGACCGGAATCATCCGCACGCCGTCTAGCGACAGAAACGTCGACATCCAGCTGCGCGCGTCCATCGACAGCCCGAGACTGCCGACCTTCACGAACTCCGCGATTTCGAACGCGCTGATCGCCGAGATCAGGATCTCGCCGCCGGCGAGCTCCCGATCGATCGCATCGTGCGCGGCCTGGCTCAGCGCTTTCTGCCTGCCGAGCCAGCACACGAGCGCAAGCGTGTCGAGCGTGATCATTACTCTTCCTGGTCGGCGGTGACCGGTTGCAACGCATGCTTCAGATTGAAATGCGTAATCGACGCGCGCAGCAGCTCGAGCGGATTTTCCTGTTTGCTGCGATACGGCCGAATTTCGATGGTGGGTTGCCCGCGGTCGGTGACGACCACGGTTTCGCCCAATGCCTCGACCTGACGGAACAGCTCGCAGGCCCGGGACTTGAAGATGGCTTTAGATACTCGCTTTTCCATGACGCTCTCCACCCAGCAAAATTCCAACGGTTATTTTTTGTGTCGGGCCGACGCGCGCGCATGCGAACGCCCGCGATGCGCGGCCCGACATTCTTTATCAACCTTGCTCTCAGGCACTTCTTCCCAACCTACTGCCAGGAGCTCCCTCGAACTCCCGTCCAACTCGCGGCGACGATTGCCGTAACCGCGGCACAGCCCGCACCGGTAGCGCCAATCCCTGCGCGCAACCGCTGCGCTTCCATCTAATCGATACGTTTTACGCAGAACGCTCCGGCCATACAGGGTCGTGCCGGACAGGAGCGCGACGCGTCTCGGGTTTCAATGTCTGCTCCGTGTTTTAGCTCTTCGAATAGATGTAAACAGCCGGAACGTTACCCTTAACGTTAGCGGATGTTAATGGCCCCGACCCGCCGCCGCCATGCGGAGTTAACCTAAGCTCGGAACCACTATCCGGAACCACCCGACCCGACCCTCAAAGCCAAGCCCAGCAAGGATGAAAGCTCCGTGCAAGGCATAGACAGCAAAGCATAATATTTGATGCAGACCAACTAACGACATCCCTGCTTTTGCCTCACTCTTCGTCGTCCGATGCAGGTGGCCTCGATGAAGGCTCCGCATCGAAATGTACGATCCACGCATGCAGCGATTCGCGCGGCTTCTTCAACCTTCCTCGCTGCTGCGGCGCTCGTTCGATAGCCGATTGCCCGCGGTCCGCGGCAGCCGCCGTTTCACCAGGCGTCTGCGCATACCGCTGCCCGGACGGGCCGCTAGCCGCGGCCGCGCCATCGTCCTTCGCTACATTTTTCTCCATCGCGCTATCCGCCATCGGTGTGCTGGTGCTCGCTCGTCGGCATCGGCCTGTCAAACGACCGCGCCTACGTCCTCGCCGACTTTGGGTCGCGAGAGACTCACCGCGGCGCCGTCCGCATCGAACAGCGTGACCGACGACGACGCCACCTTGATCCCGACGCGCGCGCCGACCGCATGCTGCGCGTCCTTCTTGTCGAGCTTCAGCGTGATCGCGTGCGCCATGCCATCGAGTCGCGCATGCAGCAGCGACACGTCGCCGAGATGCTCGACCAGTTCGACACGCGCGGCGAGACCGTCGTCGAGCGAGCCGATGCCCAGATGCTCGGCGCGCACCCCGAGCGTCAGCTCGCCGCTCAGCGACTGCGTCGACCGGCCGGGCAGCACGATGCGCTGGCTCGCGCCGGCGAGCGCCACGACGGTTTGCGTATCGCTTTGCGACACCAGCGTCGCGGCCAGTATGTTCATCTGCGGCGAACCGATGAAGCCGCCGACGAAGCGGTTCGCCGGTCGCTCATACAGTTCGAGCGGCGCGCCGGTCTGCTCGATGTGGCCTTTGTTGAACACGACGATCTGCTGGCCGAGCGTCATCGCCTCGACCTGATCGTGCGTGACGTAGATCATCGTCGTGCCGAGTTCGCGATGCAGCTTCGCGAGTTCGATACGCATCTGCACGCGCAGCGCCGCATCGAGATTCGACAGCGGTTCGTCGAACAGGAACACGCGCGGCTTGCGCACGATCGCCCGTCCGATCGCGACGCGCTGGCGCTGGCCGCCCGACAGCGCCTTCGGTTTGCGCTCGAGCAGATGCGTGATCTGCAGGATCTCGGCAGCACGGCCCACCGCCTCGCGTACTTCATTTTTCGACTTGCCCGACAGCTTCAGCGAAAAGCCCATGTTTTCCGCGACCGTCATGTGCGGGTAGAGCGCGTAGCTCTGGAACACCATCGAGATACCGCGGTCCGTAGGCTGCAGATCGTTGACGCGTACGCCGTCGATCAGAATGTCGCCGCCCGTTATCGACTCGAGCCCCGCGATCATGCGCAGCATCGTCGACTTGCCGCAGCCCGACGGTCCCACGAAGACCGTGAACTGGCCGTCCGGGATATGCAGATCGATGCCCTGAATCACCTGCGGTCCTTCGCCATACGTCTTCGAGACGTTGCGCAATACGAGTTCGCCCATTTGATGCCTCCTCCTCCTCAGTCCTTGTACTTGCAGACCCCGCGTGACGCTATCCCACTGCCCCACTACTGTCGCGCCACGCGAGGTTCGGTGCGCCCGCCGCCGGGCGTGCGCGTCAGCGCACGGCTGCGACGCCGGCGTGTTGCGCGATCACGTCGCGATACCAGAACGCGCTGTCCTTCAGCGTGCGCTCCTGGCTCGCATAGTCGACGTAGACCATGCCGAAGCGCTTGTCGTAGCCCGACGCCCATTCGAAGTTGTCCATCAGGCTCCAGGCGAAATAGCCGGCCACGTCGACGCCCTGTCTCACCGCGTCCGACAACGCGGCCAGATGCAGGTCATAGAAGCGCACTCGCTCGGCGTCATGCACGCGGCCGTTAGCCAGCACGTCCTTCGCCGCGCAGCCGTTCTCGGTGATGTAGATTGGCGGCAGCTTGTAGTCGGCGTTGATGCGGGTCAGCAATTCGGTCAGGCCTTGCGGATAGACTTCCCAATCCATATCGGTGAAGCCGAGCACGCCCGGCGGACGCTTCTCGCCCGATGCGCTCGCGAAGATGCGCGTGTAGTAGTTGATGCCGAGGAAGTCCATCGGCGTGCCGATCACGTCGAAGTCGCCGCTCAGGATCGCCTCTTGTGGACCGTTTGCGCCATACCATTCCAGCGCCTCGGCCGGATACTCGCCCTTGAACAGGGGGTCCATGTACCAGCGCACGAACTTCGCGTATTCGAGCGACGCGGCGGCCTGGTCTTCAGGCGAATCCGTTGCGCCATGCGCCGGCGACTGATTCAGAACGATGCCGAGCGGCGCCTTCACGCCATCGGCGCGCAACGCCTGCAACGCGAGACCGTGCGACAACAGCAGATGGTGCGCGACGTGCGCGGCTTTCTTCAGATCGGCGTTGCCCGGCGCGAAATAGCCGGTCGCGTTGCCGAGCCATGCGGTGCACCACGGCTCGTTGTGCGTCGCGATCGATGCAACGCGGTCGCCGAGCACGCTGCCGATCTTGCGCGCGTAGTCCGCGAAGCGATAGGCGGTGTCGCGGCTTTCCCAGCCGTTTTGCGTATGCTGCAGCGACAACGGCAGGTCCCAGTGATACAGCGTCGCGAACGGCTGGATATCGCGCTCGAGCAAACCGTCGACGAGACGATCGTAAAACGCGAGACCCTTGTCGTTGAATGCGCCGCGTCCAGTCGGCTGCACGCGCGGCCACGCGATCGAAAAGCGGTAAGCATTGACGCCGAGTTCAGCCAGCAGATCGAGGTCTTCCTCGAGAAGGTGATAGTGATCGCATGCGACATCGCCGTTCTCGCCGTTCACGACCTTGCCCGGCACTTTGCAGAATGCGTCCCAGATCGACGGGCCGCGGCCGTCCTCATGCGCTGCGCCTTCGATCTGGTAGGAACTGGTGGCCACGCCCCAGACGAAGTCTTCGTTGAATCGATACGTCGACATAAATGTTGTTGTCCCGAATGGTCATGCCCGCCAGGGCGTGAAGATGAAAGGAAAAATCTCAGGCCTTGACCGCGCCGGTCGTCAGACCGTCGATCAAACGCCGCGAGGTGAACGCAAACAGCACGAGCAACGGCAGCACCGCGACCGCGGAACCCGCCATCACCGCGCCCCAATCCGAATTGGTCGGGCTTTGCAGAATGCGCAGCGCGAGCGGCAGCGTGTACATCGACGGCGAACGCAGCACGACCAGCGCCGACAGAAAGTTGTTCCATGCCTGAATGAAGCTGATCAGCCCGAGCGTGCCTAGCGCCGGTCCCAGCAGCGGCATCACGATGCTCCAGTAGATGCGGAATTCACCGCAGCCATCGATGCGCGCCGCCTCGATCAGCTCGGATGGGATCGCCGATGCGACGTACTGGCGCATCAGGAACACGCCGAGCGCGGCGGCCGCGCCTGGCACATACAGCGCGCGCGGCTGATCGATCCAGCCGAGCAGGTTCATCGTCATGAAGGTCGGAATCATGCTGAGGAACGGCGGCACCAGCATCGCGGTCAGCGCGATCGCGAACAGCGTCTTCTTGAAGCGGAACTCGTACATCGCGAACGCGTAGCCGGCCATCGACGTGACCAGCAGCGTCAGCACGGTTTGCATCGCGGCCGTATACAAGCTCCAGCCGAGATTGCGCCAGAACGGAATGTGCCGCATCAGCGAGGCCATGTTGTCGAGAAACGCGCTGCCGAACCACAGCGGGGGCGGCATCGAGAAAATCTCCGAGCTGGTGTGCGTCGCGAACACGAACATGAAGTAGAACGGCGAGAACATCAGCAGCCCGCCGGCCACCACGATCGCATAGCCGATATAGCGGCCCTTGTTGTTCGACGATTTCATCGCTGTGTCTCCTCGTTCATGCCGCTGCGGTGAAAGATCCGCGTGTTCAACCACATCAACGCACCGATCGAGATGAACAGCAGCCATGCGATCGAACTCGCGGTGCCGAAATCACCGTCATGGAATGCGGTGCGATACATATAGACGGCCGTCGTCAGGCCGGACTGGCTGGTACCCATGCCTTCGTTCGGCAGCAAGATGAACGGCTCTTCGAACAGTTGCAGCCCGCCGATGATCGACAGCGTGACCGCGAAGAAAATCATCGGCTTGATCAGCGGAATCGTGATGCGGGTGAACTGTTGCCAGCCGTTCGCGCCGTCGATGCGTGCGGCCTCGTACAGGTCTTTCGGAATGGTTTGCAGCGCCGACAGATACAGCACCGTGTTCCAGCCGACATAGCGCCAGAAGATCACCACCGACACCGCCGGCTTGACGTTCTTCGGGTTATATAGCCACTCGATCGGATGCGCGGGTACGATCCAGTGCAGGCCGGGCAGCTTGCCGAGCTCGGCGATCGCGAGATTGATCATGCCGAAGTCGGTCGAATACAGCGACGAGAAGATCAGTGCGATCGCAACGCTCGACGTGATGAACGGCAGGAAGTACAGGCCGACCATCAGGTTGCGCCAGCGGCGAAACGCGGTTTGCAGAAAGAACGCCAGCGGCAGCGCCACCAGATGCTGCGGCACGCCGGACATGACCGCCATCGACGCGGTGTTGTACAGCGACTTCCAGTACCACGGGTCGGTCAGCGTGAACGTGAAGTTCGACAGACCCACCCACTTCATGCTCGCGAGTCCTGCCGTCGCGTCCCAGCTCTGGAACGACAGGTACAGCGAAAACAGCAGCGGGAACGCCATGAACAGCGCGAACAGCAGGAAAAACGGGCCGAGAAACAGGTAGGGTGCGACCTTCACCGGATCGAGCCGCGAAGTTTTGCGCGGCGCGGCGAACGGCGTGGGCGAGCTCAGCACATCGCTCACGCGTGCATCGCGGGCGACCTCTTCGGTCGTGGGCAGCGGAGTGTTCATCAATAGTTCCGTCCAGTCGGGCGTGGGATGGGTCGATGACCGGCCACGCTGTTTGCAGCAGACTTGCAGCGCACTGCGAGACACTTCGGCCGCGGCACGCAGCGTGCCGCGACCTTGCATCTATACCGCTTAACGGCGGACCCGATGGGCGATCTGGTCCTGCGCTTCCTGCAGCGCGGTATGCACGTCTGCGCCATCGTCGACGACCTTGTCGAGCGCCGAGTGCACCGCTTCCTCGGCGACCTGGTCGAACTTGCTGCGCTGGATCGCCGGGATGTGCGATGCCGCATCACGCCAGATCAAACGCGCCTTCTCGTCGCCGAGGAACGCGACCGGCTCGGCGAAGAACGAATCGGTCTGCGCGGAGAGCAGCGACGGGAATGCGTCGATCGAACGGAACGAGGCGAGCTGCGTTTCCTTGCGGGTCGTCAGGAACTTGATGAATTCCCACGACATCGGCTTTTGCGTCGCTTTCACCGGAATCGACCAGAACGTGCCACCGAACGATGCGTACGCGTTATTCGGCAGATTGGCCGCGCGCCACAGGCCCTTCGTGTCAGGTGCGATCCACGACGACAGGTGGCCGCCGAGCCATGCGCCCATCATTTGCGTCGCGACGGTGCCGCGCTTGAAGCTCTCGGCCCATTCGTTCGACCACGGCGTGATCTTCGCGTCGAGACCGAGCTCGCGCGCTTTCTTCGCGAGTTCGAACGCCTTCACGAAACGGGGTGAGGTGACGATAGGATTGCCGGCCTTGTCGAAGTACACGCCGTCGCCTTCCTTCAGGTCGGCGCGAATGTAGATGTCCTCGATATCACGCGACGATGCCATCAGGTACGCACCCGTCGCCTTCTTGATCTTCACGCCGGACGCCAGATACGAGTCCCACGACTTCGTCAGATCGGCTTCGGTCACGCCCGCCTTGTCGAGAATGTCCTTGCGATAGAACAGCGTGCCCGGACCGATATCGGCCGGCATGCCGACGATCGAGCCGTCCTGCGTGGTCGCCTGCGCGAACGTGTAGTTGATGAACTGGCTCTTGTACTGGCCCGCGCTATACGGCGCCTTCGACAGATCTTCGAGACCGCCACCCGCCGCAAAGCGGCCGATGAAGCCGACCTCGACCGCCATCACGTCGGGCAGATTCGAGCTTGTCGCGAGAGCGGTGGTCATCGCGTTGTGGTGATCGGCGATCTGGAGCGACGACACCTTGACGTCGACGTCCGGATGCAGCTTCTTCCACTCCGGCAGCGCGTCCTTGATTTCCTGATCCAGCTTCGGAAAGACCGCGACGTTCAACGTGGTGTTGGCGTGCGCGCCGGCTGCGGCCAGGCTGAGCAGAACGGCGGCGGCAGAGCCTGAAAAGCGGAATTTCATTACTCGTCTCCTAAAAAAACCTGTTTGAACTGCATTTGATGAATACCCGGTTGCTGCGACCTACTTCCCCTGTTGTCTTTGTTGCTGCTTTGCTTGGTGCTGCTTTGCTTGGTGCCGAATGTGCTGCTGAATCTCTGCTTGACTGGATACCTGAAAGCGCTTTCACGCCGAGGCACAAAAAACCGCTACCCATGCGTATCCCCCCGCTCTCCCGGCGGGGTGATTCGCCGCGTGGTTTCACGCGTCACGAGCGTGAGCGGGATCGGGCTGAGTGCGATCGACTGCTTGCGGATCATTTGCACGATGCCCTGCGCGGCGAGTCGGCCGATTTCATAAGTCGGCTGGCGAACCGTCGTCAAAGGCGGCGTCATGTACGACGAAGTCGGCAGGTCGTCGAAGCCGACCAGCGACACGTCGTCCGGCACCCGCACGCCGCGGCGGAACATCGCGAGGCGCGCGCCGTACGCGGTCTGATCGTTTGCGCAGAACACCGCGCTGAACGATGGATGGCGCGCCATTAGGCGCTCCATCGCGGCGACGCCACCCGTTTCGAGGTAATCGCCCTGCTCGACGAGGTCGGCATCGAAGCCGATGCCCGCTTCCTCGAGTGCGGTCCGGTAGCCGACGAGGCGCTCGATCGCATCCTCGTGACTGGCCGGACCGGCGATGAACGCGATCTCGCGATGGCCTTGCTCGATCAGATGATGGGTCGCGTCGCGCGCGCCCTGCATGTTGTCGATCGGCAGGCCCGCGAGCGTTGCGCTGTTGTGCACCGAGCGGCCCAATACGAGCATCGGTGCGTGCCGCGAGTAGTCGGTCAAAGTCGACTCATCGAGTTGCGCGTGCAGCAGGATGATTCCGTCGACGCGCCGCGCGATGAACTGTTCGAGGCGCGCCTTTTCGTCGGCGATGTTCCAGCGGCTGCTCACGAAGATCGGCGTAAAGCCCGGCTCGGAAAGCGACTCTTCGATACCGCGCAGCCACTCGGCGTAAAACGGGCTCGATACGGCCTGTGTCAACACGCCGATCGTTTCGGTCCGGCCGCTCGCGAGACTGCGCGCGAGCACGTTCGGCCGATAGTTGAAACGCGCGATTGCCTCCTCCACCGCCTGCTGCTTGGCGGGAAGCACGCGCGCAGAACCGTTCAGGATCCGCGATACGGTGCTCGGAGAAACGCCGGCCGCGCGCGCGATGGCCTCGAGCGTCACGTTGGGCGCAACGGGTACGTTGGGTACCTTGGGCGCGCCGGGGTTGTCGTTTGAGCCGTCGTCGGTCATGAGTTCTGCCTGAATCCTGTGATGAAAGCGCTTTCAGATACGAAGAAACGCGGTCCGTCCGATGATGAAATCGAAAAAGCAGCCGGTGCGACGAGGGTGGAGGAGGCGTCGCACCGGCCTCTCTATGAAAGAGAAAGAAACAGTCCTTGAAACAAAGAGATCACTACGATTGCTGATCAGGCAACCTCAACTCAGAACGAATGCATGATCCCGGCGAAGACACCAGTCTGGCTTTGACCATAGTTCGGGTTGCTGTTCGACGACGTGCCCGTCACCGGATTGAAGTTGTTGTTGCCGTACGGCCCGTTGCCGAGGTTCAGGTTCGACGTCGAGCTGTTGTGCACATAGCCCGCTTCCGTGTACAGGAACGTGCGCTTCGACAGCGCGTACGTGCCGGCGAGCGTGAACAGCGTCGCGTTGCCGTTGCCGTTGTTCGCGTTCGCGTGGTAGACCGCGGCCGTCAACAGCGTGGGCGCCGTGACCTGCCATGCGGCCCCGAACCATTCGTGGTTCACACTGGTCGGCGCGCTGACGCCGAGCGGCTGCGACGCATTGGTCACGCCCACGCTCGCGTTGGTTGCGTCAGGCGCGCTCAGGTGCTGGTAGCCAGCGTACAGCTTGACCGGACCGAGCACGTACGTACCGCCCGCGAGAACGTAACGCGAAGCGGAGTACACGTTATTGAACGTGCCGTTGGCGCCGCGCACTTCGTCGTAGATCACCCGGAAGTCGCCCGAGCCCCACGTGTAGATACCCTCAACCGCATTCGTACGACCCTGGCCGGTCGGCACGCCCGCCGCGTTGACCGGCGCCGAGTTCCAGCTCGTGTTGTTGGTCAGCGAATACTGGCCCTTCAGCACGAGGCCGCCGAACAGCACCGGCGAGTTGTACTCTGCGCCGTTGCTGGTGCTCGTCCAGTTACGGCCGCGCACCAGGGTCGAGATCGCGTAGCGCTGCATCACCTGCGGGTCGGTGCCCCAGCTGTCCTGCGCCAGTTCGCCGGCGCCGAGGTTACCGATCTTGAACAGACCCCAGCTGTCGTTCGTAAAGCCCACCGTTGCGTGACGGCCGAACAGATTGCCCGCCGATGCACCAGTCATCGTATTGAGCTGACCCTCCAACTGGAAGATCGTCTTCGTGCCGCCGCCGATGTCTTCAGAACCGATGAGGCCAAACCACGAGCAACCCCAATCGCCGCTTTGGGCTGACCACTGGTGGCCGCCCGGGAGGCCGGTTTCAAACTGGATGCCATTGTCGATACGGCCGTACAGGGTGACGCTGCTCTGCGCATGAGCCACCGTCGTCGCGGCTGCCATCACAGCCACAGCAATAAGCTTCTTCTTCATTTAGATATCCTATATATATTTTGGCGTCTCCAAGCCGCACAGGACGCACGCGTTCTCACACGTTTCCCCTCTTGCCGAAATGTTCGCTTCGTATCCGCATCACATTTCGAGGCGATTATAGGGATGACCTTGCGCCGCGCATCGAACTAACGGCTCAGGGAAAACGCTGTTATCGATAACAGTTGCGCGCCGCCCGATCCCGCAGTAGCACCCTGCTTTGTGACCATTACGTGATGGTCACAAGCGTCGGAACTCCGTTTGAATTCACGAACCGAGACGATGCGCAAACCCGTCTCGCGCGTCGCTCAGCGCTCGCTTAACAAGGGAAGCGCACTCAAATGCAAGAAAAATCTCGCGCTTGTTGTTGCGAAGATGCAACGACCCGGCTCACGTGCATTGACGGTTTGCGCTTGACGAACCGGCGTCGGAGCAGTCAGCAGCGGCGGACATTACCGACTATCATCAATGCATACGATGCCGGGCAACGAGCCGGGCTCAGCCGCATTGCAGGCTGAGTGCGGGATTGTCAGCGCATCCGTCTGGCTCTCGCGCTCCGTCACGAACGCTCCAACCAGCTCCCATCCCTCGGCTCTCGCTGTTCCCCGCCACGCCGCGCCTGCGGCGTCCCGCTCGAACGCGCTGCCCTTGCGAACTTTTCTGCGGGCGACGGCTTGACCGCCCAACGCCCCCAACTGGCCAAACCTCGACGCGCAATCGCGATAACCGCGACGCAAGCAGTGAAAGAGGGGTTTTGTCCAATGCACTTCCGAGGCCTCGCATTGAGTCGGACCGGAAGATTTGCCGGCGGATTTTGCCGGCACACCTTGGTGCTAATAAGGAGGTATCGTGAAAACAACCCTTGTTTCTACGCTCGCGTTGCTGGTTTCAGGCGCAATCGCGCCGGTTGCCTATGCCCAGGATTCGCAAGCCACCGACCAACAACTCGCTCATAGCGTCCGGGTTGCGGAGGCGCACAGCGGCGTCGGGATGTCACATGTGTTTGTCTTTGCCCACTCCGGGCAAATCATGCTGCTCGGATTTGTGCCCGAGCGGGAGCATGTCGCGCGTGCCGAACGGGCTGCGATGTCGGTGCCCGGTGTCACCTCGGTGGACAACCGGCTCACGCCCGACGGTGGCTCGTTGAACGGGCATTGAGATCGAACTGAATCGCGGTGCGCGGACGACGATTGAAGCAGACCCCGCGCGTTGAAGGGATTCGGTTTTCCTGTTCCGCCAGTTGGATTGGATGACTGGCGCCCTGTTTTCGCACGGTCAGCCGCGCGGCCCGTTTGTGCACCCCTACCTGAAAGCGCTTTCATCCCGCGCCGGGTCAAACCGGTCGACTCGACGCTCATCCATCATTCGTCATCTCGTTGATCTGTCGGGTAAATCCCTCATAGCGGGGATGCGGCACGCTGCTTAACATCGTCACTGTTACCGATAACGTTACAAGTAGTTAGAAAAGCAGCCGAACCAGCATTTCCTCACAGGAGACCAGGAGTGCGTCCTCTAAGGACCTCGATGCGCATGCTCTGCGCAGCCGCCACCATTTGTACGCTCACATGGACCGCAAGCTGCGCGCTCGACCGGGCGGCCGTCGCTCATGACGGCCCGCCGCTCGCCGCGGCGCCCGCCGAAACGCTGCCGCCTCTGCGCAGTGTGATGGCCGCGCACTTCAAGGTCGGCGCGGCGATCGAACCTGATTCGATCGACAGCCCCGCCGACGCGACGCTGATCGCCGCTCAGTTCTCGAGCCTGACCGCCGAGAACAAGATGAAGCCGGGCACGATCGGCGTCGCGGAAGGCAAGTACAACTTCGAGCCGGCCGACAGGATCGTCGCGTTCGCTCGGGCGCACGGCATTGCAGTGCGCGGCCATACGCTCGTGTGGCACTTCAAGGCCGGCGGTTGGACCGAGGCGCCGGACTGGTTCTTCGCCGGCGATCCGAAAGATCCGCACTATCGCGACATCGTCGGGAAGCGGCTCGATCGATATATAACCGACGTCGTCACACACTTCAGAGGCAAGGTTTATGCGTGGGACGTGGTCAACGAAGTGATCAGCGATGATCCGCATCAGGTCTATCGCGAAGACAGTCCGTGGTATCGCGCTCTCGGCAAGGACTACATCGCGATCGCGTTCCGCGCGGCGCGCGCGGCGGACCCGGACGTGAAGCTCTATATCAACGAGTACAACACCGACGATCCGTTCAAGCGCGCAAAGCTGGTCGCCGTGATCCGCGACTTGCGAGCGCAGGGGGTGCCGATCGACGGTGTCGGGCATCAGATGCACATCAGCGTGAACTGGCCGCCACTGCCGAATATCAAGCAGGCATTCGACGATGTCGCCGCGCTAGGCCTCGAAAACCAGGTAACCGAACTCGACGTGAGCCTCTATGCCGATCCGGGAGAATGCTGGAGCAATCCGCATGCGTGTCTGCCAGACCTCGGCCATCCGGTTCCGAACGACATCATGCGTGCGCAGGCCGAGCGTTATCGCGCGGTGTTCGCCCTATTCGAGCAGGAGCCAAGCATCAAGGCGGTGACGTTCTGGGGCTACTCGGACAAGCACACGTGGCTGACGTCGGCGCCGGTGCCGCGCAACAACCTGCCGCTGCCGTTCGATGCGAACCTGAAGCCGAAAGCGGCGCTGTGGACGATCGTCGATTCGTCGTATCAGCCGTAACGTCGCTCCTCGCGCGGAAAAGCGGATGGCGATCCACACCTCAAGGCTCGTCCGAGCCGGCCTCCTCGAGCGCGTTCAGGTCTGCCGCGAAATCGTCGGGTGGACCGCCCGCCGTTTCGTGCGTGCGCGGCGGTGACTTGACCACCGGCGGCGGCATTTTGCCGATGCCTTCGTCGATCCGCTGCAGCAGATACGGGAAGAACGGATTCGACGCGATGCGGAACATCGAATCGAGCGTCAGAATCAGCGTGCCGCGTTCGCCGCGCGGCGCGAGCGTGCCGAGGTTTTCGTTGAAGTTCTCCGAATCGTCCGGCGCGATGCCGTACAGCGCGTCGGTGATCGGGAAAGGAATCGCGACGTGCGACAACGAGAAAATATCCTGTGGATAATCGATGTCCAGCGGCTTCACGCGTTTTTGCACTTCTCCCGCATAAACGCTGCGCTCGACGGTATGCGCCGAATCCGGCGACGCGTTGGCGATCACCGTCGTGCGATAGTTCTGCGGACCGATGCGCAGCAGTCGCGAGAGCGCCGTGTACGACGCGTTGCGCAGGAAGGTCCTGAAACGCACGCTGCGGTTCACGTCGAACAGCACGACTTCGCTGCCGTTCTCAGGCAGCTTGTCGTAGAGCAACGACATCACCGCCGGCGTGCTGACCGTGAAATCCGTCACCGACTGGAACGTCAGAATAGGCGGCAACGAATCGAGCCGGTTCTCGCGCTCGAGGCGCGCAATCTGTTCCTGAATCACGCTCGTGAGGAGATAGGACTGCCGCGCGCCATTTACAGGAAACGAGTTGTACTTGAACGGGTTGAACTCCGGCACGATGCCGAGCCACGCGGCGCGCGCGAAGGCCGGCAGCACCGCGGGCAATCCGGCGAGACCAGCAAAGCGCGCGTAGCGCGTAACGCCGATCATCGGCGAGATCAGCACGACGCGCGTCGGACGCGCGAGCGCGGGATTCTCGATCGCGTCGAGCGCATATTGCAGCGCGAGCGCGCCGCCGTTCGAAAACCCGACCAGCTCGATCGGCTTGTCCGGCCCCACGCGACGTCGCGCTTCGCGTACCGCGAGCCGCGTGGCCGCGGTCCAGTCCTTCCAGTGCACGTCGGTGAGCCCCGCCGGCACCGTGCCATGTCCCGGCAAGCGGATGCCGATCGCGACAAAACCGCGATCGCGATATCGACGCGCGATATGCCGCATGCTGTACGGCGCATCCGTCATGCCGTGCAGCAGCACGACCGCACCGACGGGTGGGCCCGACGGTTCGAGAATGTACGAGCGATTCCAGTTTTCGGCGAAATTCCACGGAAAGATCGGCGAGCCCTCGTAATAACGGTTCGCCGCAATGCGCTCGGACGGCCGGATCTTATCGACGACATTGACGCGCACGGCTTCGAAAATCCGGTTTTCCGCCTTGATGTACGCGTTCCAGTCGGCGGTGTTCATTTCTTCGACGGTCATTTCGCGCGGCACATAAGTGTGCCATACCGACAGCTCTGGCCCGCGCTGCGAATACCACGCGCGTAGTCCCAATGCGAGCACCGCCAGCAGCACCACGACCCATGCACTTATCTTTATTACCTTCAGCGACGTGCGCAGCATTCGTGTTCTCTTGATGAGATGAAGGTTGCACCGCGCGCAGGCTGCTCTCTGCGTGGTGTGCGCATGCCGTCATCGCGACGGCTTCCGGTGTGGATATCCTAAGGGCTTTTAATCAGCGGTTCAAACTTTGTCGTCCGAGCGCGCGCGGCGCGGCATCGACGAAGACTGTGTATGACCGGATGATTGGCACGGCATGCTGGAGAGGCAAGATATGCCAGGCGCGAATGATTGCAAGGAGAGTCCTTCAGCGACGCTTCCGAGCTCGCTTCGCCCGACGCCTATGTGCTGCCCATCAAGGCCGCATCATCGGGCCGTGCGCGTCAATAACGAAAAGCCGGGATGCAATCCATGACGCGCCCCGGCTTGCCTGCTCGCTGGCAATGACTAACGGCCGCGGATATTGCCGGCCACGCCGCCCGCCGCGCCGCCGATAATCGCGCCGGTCCACGCGTCGCCGCCAGAGATCGCCGCGATGCCCGCACCGGCGCCCGCGCCGAGTGCCGCGCCGCCTATCGTTCCCTGCGTCCGCGGGCTCATGTCCGTGCAACCCATCATCGCGGCCAACGCGCCAATACTGACGATCCACCCAAGTCGTTTCATGATCGTTCTCCTTATTGATTTTTCTTCAGGCCGGGCACGACCATCTGGAACCAGAGGGTCTCGATCACCGGGTGCTGGATCATCGTGGGATTGGCCGCGTAGTAGCTGTCGAGGCCTTGACGCACGCTGTCGAGCGTCTGGCCTTGCATGCCCTTGCCGAAGCGCTGCGCGATGTCATTGCTGTTCGCCGTGTTGCCGGCATAGGCGCGCTCGATGTCGATCACATTCGAGATACCCACCAGATACGCTTTCTTCTGCTCGTCGGTCGACTGCATCCATTGCTGGCCCGTGACGATTGGAATGTTTTCCGCACGCACGACGTTGCCCATCATTGCCAGCGACAGAAAAGTCACGGATAACAGCGTTCGCCATTGTGGTTTGCTTGCCATCACATACTCCAGGGAAGTTATGTTCTCCAGCGGCCGGCCGGCGACCGCATCCGGCGGTGTCGATCGCGTTATTTGGAAGAGTGGTCCGTGGGTCTCGTCGATTCTCCTTTCAGGTTCATCGGTCGGCGTGGTTCGCCGGTTCAGGTTCTATTAGCGTTGAGTCGTATCAGCGAATAGACACCTTGATGGCAGAAAATCTCGTGACGGATTGGAGTGATTTGCACACATGCGGTGTGCGCGCAACGATTGGAATCGCGTTGGCATCGCCGCGTAACACACGCTATAGAGTCTACAGCCTTTTCTGCAATTTCCAAGCTCATTTCCGCTCGATGCACGCCGCGTGAAATTTGTGTCAATTTCATTCGACGAGCGAAAGGAGTGCGATGCAATGCGCGTCAACATTCATCGGTTATCCTGCGCTCGATTGGGCGCTGGCGATATTGCTAGCGAGTTTTATCGATGGCTATTCAGTGTTCTATCCACGCAATCCGAACACGGTTTCTTCTTCCTTTCGTGAATGTTCGTCTTCCTGATTGGATCGCATTAATTGAAAACGAGGTGAATCTGTCGATTTACGTTCGAGACGCTTGTTCTGGCATTACATGCGATTTTCTATTGATGCGTTTGTCCATCATCTTCATCGGTGACCAGCGGAGCTTGCCTGCGGCGGTTGGCTGCGTAGCAGCGAAGGGAGTGGTGGTGCGCGGTGGACCGTTAGTTGCGTGATGGCTGGCGTGAAGGGGACAGCGTTTCAAATGATTCCGCGCTCACCATTAACAGTCTTTAGCTTGTATTTACGAAATACAGGGTATAGACTGTATCCGCAATTTACAGGTTTTAACCTGTTACGTCGCCGCAGCCGAACCGGAGATCCACCGTGGACTACGCGATCAAGACACTGAGCCAGCTCAGACCGATCCTGCAGGGCTTCAGGAAGGCCGCCGGGCTCACTCAAACCGCGATGGCCGCCCATCTCGGCGTCACCCAACAGACCTACGCGCAACTCGAAGCGAATCCCTCGGCCGTCAGCGTCGAACGGCTCTTCAGGGTGTTACGGGTCTTGCAGGTCGATCTGAAGCTCACGCCGAGCGGATCGACGCAAAGCGTGGCCGTGGAAGACGCGCCGCCGGCCGCAGCAAAAGGCAACGCCATACGCGCCACGCGCGCGCAGGCTGCGGCACAGCGCGCGGCGACGACATCGCCCGGCGAGGCCAGCGACCGCGCCGCAGCCCAGGCATCGGGCACCAACGCCAAAGCGGCCAAATCCGCCAGCACCGCCCAAAAGCCCAAAGCGGTCAAGCCCGCCAAGGCAACCAAAGCGGCCAGCACGAGCAAGAAACGGGAGGACTGGTAAGCATGGCGCGCAGCACACCGAACCGTCTGAACCTATGGATGAACGGCCTGCGGGTCGGCGCCTGGGAAACGGCACGCAGCGCCGAACGTCTGACCTATGCCGACGAATGGATTGACGATCCGCAAGGACGCCCGCTATCGCTGTCGCTGCCGTTCACACCAGGCAATCAGCCGTATCGCGGCCAGATCGTCGCCGACTATTTCGACAATCTGCTGCCCGACAGTGAACCGATCCGGCGCCGCATCGCCGCGCGCTACCGGACCGGCAGCACCGCGCCGTTTGCGTTGCTCACCACGCTCGGACGCGACTGCGTCGGCGCTCTGCAACTGCTGCCGCCGGACGAAGAGCCGAGCGACCTGACGAGCATCCACGGCCGCGAACTCAGCGACAGCGACATCGCGGCGCTGCTGCGCGGCACGACGACGGCGGCGCCGCTCGGGCAGCACGATCCGCTCGAAGACCTGCGTCTGTCGATCGCCGGTGCGCAGGAAAAAACCGCGCTGCTCCGTCATCACAACCGCTGGTTGCTGCCCGAAGGCAGCACGCCGACCACGCACATCTTCAAGCTGCCGCTCGGGCTCGTCGGCAACATGCGCGCCGATATGCGCACGTCGGTGGAAAACGAATGGCTGTGCTCGCGGATCGTCGCGGCCTACGGCCTCCCGGTCGCGCGTTGCGAAATCGCGCGATTCGACGAACAGAAGGTATTGATCGTCGAGCGCTTCGATCGCCGTTTGTCGAGCGACGCCACGTGGATCGTGCGTTTGCCGCAGGAGGACATGTGCCAGGCCACTGGTACGTCGGCGCTGCACAAGTACGAGTCCGACGGCGGACCGGGCATCGAGGCGATCATGGAGATACTCGCGGGCTCCGCCCGCGCGACGACGGACCGCCGCAACTTCTTCGCGACGCAGTTGGTTTTCTGGCTGCTCGCCGCGACCGATGGCCACGCGAAGAACTTCAGCATCGCGCATCTGCCCCGCAATCGCTACGAAGCCACGCCGCTCTACGACGTGCTGTCCGCGCATCCGATCATCGGCAGCGGTGCGGGACGTCTCGCGGCGCAAAAAGTGAAACTGGCGATGGCGGTTCGCGGCAAGAACGTCCACTACCTGCTCAATCAGATCCAGCGCCGGCATTGGGTCGCAGAAGGACAGCGCGTGGGCTTTTCCGCCACCGATGTCGATGCGCTGATCGATCAGTTGAGCGCGCAAACGGAGACGGTGATCGATACCGTCTCGTCGCGACTGCCCCCCGATTTTCCGCTGGACGTGGCCGATGCGGTCTTCGACGGCATGCGCCGGTTGAACCGGAAGCTTGCGCAGTAAAGCTCCGCCATCGCTTAACCAGTGCGCGGCGCCACGGCAACCTCACGCACGCCGCGCCGCCGCTGCATCGGTCTTCGCCGATGCACGCCATTGCACACTCAGCAGATGCTCGCGCATGCATTGCGCGGCCGCGTCCGCATCGCGCGCTTTCAGCGCATTGACGATCACCTGATGCTGTTGTGCGAAAAACTGCCGCGTCTCCTGCGCGGACGTTTTCTCGCGAACCTCCGGCTTCACCCGCATGCCGTTGATCACCTCCATCAAAGCGATCAACGCGGGATTGCGCGTGGCATGTCCGATCAGCAAATGAAAGCGATGATCCCATTGCTGCCACTCTTCGTCGTTTTTCGCGGCGGCATTTTTGCGTGCGCATTTCTCCAGTTCCTGCAGATCGTCGCCACTCGCTTTCGTAGCGGCCAGCGCGGCCAGCGCCGGCTCGAACAACAGCCGCATTTCCGCGATATCCGCGGGACTTGTACCGGCGCGCAAGCCGCGCAGCGTCGGCGCAAACTTCAGCGGCCGCGCGCCCAGATAGGTGCCGCGGCCGACACCGCGCCAAACGCGCCCCGACGCCTCGAGTGAAGCGAGCGCCGCGCGCAACTCGCGGCGGCTCACGTCCAGTTCTTCGGCGAGCTTTCGTTCGGGCGGCAGCGCGTCACCGTCCTTCAACTGATGTTCGGCGATGTAGTCGAGCAGTACACCCAGTACCGGTTTTTCCATGTCATTCCCTGAACCAATTTGTATTGGTCTCAACGATACCAGAATCGCAGCGACTTGACACGGCAGCACCCGGCGATTTTTGATTCGCTATACTGGCTCGCAACTCGCGGGTTAACACCGGGTGCAACCCAGCTTCGTTAGACTTACGCTTTCATTTTCTCCAGTCGAACCATTAAACATTGGTTTGATCGTTCGGAGCCGTCGTCACCAAGGAGCCGCGCATGTCGTTTACAACCCGTCCAGAACTGATCGGCACCTTCGGCATGGTGGCCTCGACGCACTGGCTCGCGAGCGCATCGGCGATGGCGGTCCTCGAAAAAGGCGGCAATGCGTTCGACGCCGCCGCTGCCGCCGGCTTCGTCCTGCAGATCGTCGAGCCGCATCTGAACGGTCCGGGTGGCGAACTGCCGGTGGTGTTCTACAGTGCGCGCGAAGAACGCGTGCGCGTGCTGTGCGGACAGGGCGTGACGCCCGCGCGTATGACCATCGAGCGGATGCGCAAGATGGGGCTCGACGTGGTGCCGGGCACGGGCCTGCTGCCCGCGGTCGTGCCGGGCGCGTTCGGCGCGTGGATGGCGCTGCTGCGCGACTATGGCCAGTTGCCGCTCGAAGACGTGCTGAGCTATGCGATCGGCTACGCGGAAAGCGGCTATCCGGTGCTGCCGCGCATGGCATCGTCGATTCTCGCGATTCAGGAGTTCTTTCGCACCGAATGGACGACCTCCGCCGAGCAATGGCTGCGCAACGGCGAGGCGCCGATGCCGAACCAGTTGTTCGCGAATCCCGCGATCGCCGAAACCTACAAGCGCATCCTGCGCGAGGCGAACACACGCAGCGACCGCGCCGAGCAGTGCGAACGCGCGCGCGATGCCTTCTATCGCGGCTTCGTCGCCGACGCGATCGACCAGTACTTCCGTTCGAGCGCCGTGCTCGACACCTCGGGCCTGCGCAACAGCGGCCTGCTCGATGCGGGCGATCTCGCGCGCTGGGAGCCGACCTACGAAGACCCGGTGTCGTACGATTACGCCGGCATGCGCGTGCACAAAACCGGCCCGTGGGGCCAGGGCCCGATGTTCCTGCAGCAGCTCGCGCTGCTGAAGGGCTTCGATCTCAGCGCGATGGACCCCCTCGGACCCGATTTCGTGCACACGGTGATCGAGTGCTCGAAGCTCGCATTCGCCGACCGCGAAGTGTTCTACGGCGACCCGGCGTTTTCCCATGTGCCGATGGACGTGCTGCTCAGCGACGCATACAACGACGAGCGGCGTCGCCTCATCGATCCGCGCCGCGCGTCGTTCGAATTCCGCCCCGGGCTGCTCGGCGACAGCGAGCAACGCGCCGCGCGCATCGTCGCGAACGCCGGGCGCGAGCAGGCCGGCGGCTTCGGTCAGGGTGAGCCGACCTTCGCTCCACTGCCCGAATTGCGCGGCGACACCGTGCATCTCGACGTGGTCGACCGCTGGGGCAACATGGTTTCGGCTACGCCGTCGGGCGGCTGGCTGCAGGCATCGCCGGCGGTGCCGGGTCTCGGCTTCAACGTGACTACTCGCGCGCAGATGTTCTGGATGGAAGAAGGCCTGCCTTCATCACTCGGCCCGGGCCGCCGCCCGCGCACCACGCTATCGCCGACCCTCGTCACGCGCGACGGCAAGCCGTACGCAGCCTTCGGCACGCCGGGTGGCGACCAGCAGGATCAGTGGTCGCTGCAACTGTTCCTCAAGCACGTGCATGGCGGGATGAACTTCCAGGCAGCCGCCGACGCGCCGTCGTTCCAGACCGCGCACTTCCCCGGCTCGTTCTATCCGCGCGCGATGCAGCTCGGCAAGATGTCCGCCGAGGCGCGCTTTCCGGACAGCACGCTCGCCGAACTGCGCGCGCGCGGCCACGATCTCACCGTCGCGGAGCCGTGGGCGCTCGGCCGGGTCTGCGCGGTCGCGATCCGCAACGGTTTGATGCGAGGCGCGGCCACGCCGCGTCAGATGCAGGCTTACGCGATCGGCCGATAAGCGGCCCGAAGCAGCCATCAGCACAGAACGCGCGACCTCGTCGCGCGATTTCCTCGGGAGAAATTGCCGTGTCCGCCGTCGCTGCCCGTCTTGAAAGACTTCCGATATCGAGCTTTCACCGCAGACTGCTGCTGATCGGCGGGCTCGGGTACATGTTCGACGGACTCGATTCGTCGTCGCTCGCGTTCCTGCTGCCGGTCGTCAGCAAGCTGTGGCAATTGACGAGCGCGCAGACCGGGCTGGTCGCGAGCAGCACCTATATCGGCTATTTTTTCGGCGCGTTCCTGTCGGGTGTGCTCGCCGACGTGATCGGCCGACGCCGCATCATGATGAGCGCGCTCGCGATCTATTGCGTCGCGTCGCTCGCGAGCGCAACCGCGCAAGACTGGCACACGTTCTTCGCATTGCGCGTCGTCGCGGGCTTCGGTTCGGGCGCGGAGACCGTCGTGATCGCGCCGTTTCTCGCCGAGTTCGTGCCTCGCCGCTATCGCGGTATTTTCTGCGGCGCGCTGGTAGGTTTCATGTCGTTCGGCTACCTGACCTCGTCGCTTCTCGGCTTCGCGGTGGTGCGCAACTTCGCCGACGGCTGGCGCTATCTGGCGGTGATCACGTCGCTGCCCGTCGTGATGCTGCTGTGGTGGCGCCGCACGCTGCCCGAATCGCCGCGCTGGCTCGAAAGCCAGGGCCGCGCGGCCGAGGCGAACGGCATCGTCGGCCGCATCGAGGCGGCGTTCGTCGAGCGCGGCATTGCGCTTGCTCCCGTGAGCGCGGCCAACGCGCTTCACGCGGTGCCCACGCCGGCCTCGACGCCCAAGCGCGGCAACGCGTGGCGCAACGTGCTCGCGCTGTGGTCGCCGCGACTCGCGCGCACGACCACGGTCAGTTGGCTGATGTGGTTCTCGGTTGCGTTCGCGTACTACTCGTTCTTCTCGTGGATCCCGAGCCTGCTGGTCAAGGAAGGACTGACGATGACGAAGAGCTTCGGCTATTCGATCGCGATCTATGGCGCGCAGATTCCCGGCTACTTCTCGGCCGCGTGGCTCAACGAGAAAATCGGGCGCAAGGCGGTGGTCGCTTCCTACATGCTGCTCGGCGGGATCGCTGCGATCACGCTAGCGTTTTCTCACACCGGCATACAGATCATGACCGCGGGCATCGCGCTGTCGTTCTTCATGAACGGCGCATTCGCCGGCGTCTACGCTTATACGCCGGAAGTGTTTCCGACCGCGGTGCGCACCACGGGCACGGGTTCGTCGTCATCGTTCGGCCGCATCGGCTCGGTCAGCGCGCCGATTCTCGTCGGCCTCGTTTATCCGCTGTTCGGCTTTCTCGGTGTGTTCGCGATGACCACGACGGTGCTGGTGATCGGCGCATGCGTGGTGTTCTTCCTCGGCATCGAAACGCGCAACCGCTCGCTCGAAGATATCGAAGCGAGCGAGCTCGAACCGACTCACGACGCGCGAGGCCAGTTGAACTCCACCCGCATGCACAGCTGAATCGCACTGCGACTCTTCACATTTCCCGATCCAAACGCGATGCAAACGATGCAAGGCAACCTGACCGAATCCGCACCGCACGATACGCAGATGCTGGATATCGCGGACCTCGAACGCCTCGCGCTGGCGATGCGCGTGAAAGGCCAACCACTTGAGCTGTTCCGCGCGGTTCACGCGGTGGCGGCAAAGGCGATAGGCCTGAGCCTGATTACGATCATGTCCTACGATGCGCAGCGACACGAGGTCGAACGGGTCTACACGAACATGCCGGACGTCTATCCACTGGGCGGCCGCAAAAGGAAGCAAGGCACCCCCTGGGCGCGGCAGATACTCCAGGAGCTGAAGCCGTTTCGCGCCGCCACGTCGAAAGGCATTCGCGAGGCCTTCGACGATCACGCAGTGATGACAGGGATGGGTCTCGGCTCGATCCTGAACGTCCCGATCGCCTATGACGGCGTGTGCATCGGTACGATGAACCTGACGCACGAGGAAGGCTGGTACACCAGCCGCCATGAAAGCATGGGCCTGCTGATCGGCGCCTTCCTTGCCCCCGCTCTCATCAAACAGAGTACGCAATCCCCCGCTTGCGTCGCGCGTTCATGAAAACACCATCCGATCTGCAACACTATCAAGCCGTGCCCCATCCGGCCGTCTCGCAAGGCCGCTGGGTGTTGGTCTTCGTGCTCGGCTACCTCGCGCTGATCGCCGATGGCGCCGACGTCATGATGTACGGCCTGACCCTGTCGCGCATCAAGGACGACTTCGGGCTGACCAACGTCGAAGCGGGCGCGCTCGGTAGTCTGACCTTGCTCGGCATGGCGATCGGCGGTATCGCCGGCGGGTGGGCGAGCGATCGTCTGGGCCGCGTGCGCGTCGTCGCGTGGGCGCTCGCGCTGTTCTCACTCGGCGCGGGGATGCTCGGGTTCACGCACAGCTTCATCGAATTCGCGGCGGTGCGCTTCATCAGTTCGCTCGGCATTGGCTGCATGGTGCTGGTCACCACGCTGGTGGCCGAATACGTGCCGACCGAGCGGCGCTCGCTGGTGCTCGGCATGCTGCAAACCGGCATTTCGGCCGGCTATATCGTCGTGATCGCGCTCAGCAGCTGGATCCTGCCGCAGTACGGCTGGCGCACGCTGTACTACGTGTCGGCCGTGCCGGTGCTGCTCGCGTTCGCGATCAAGTTCGCGGTTCCCGAACCGGCCGCATGGCTCGCGAGCCGGGCCGCCGACCGCGCGAACGAGACGCGACTCGTCGACAATCGCTACGCGCAGATTTTCCGCGACCGCCAGGCACGCACGATGTTCATCCTGTGGACCTTCGCGTCGATCTTCGTGCTGTCCGGCTTTTACGGTCTGAACAACTGGCTGCCGACGTACCTCGAGAAAGAACTGCACATCAAGTTCGGTTCGCTGACCGGCTATATGATCGGCACGTACGTGGTCGCCTTCATCGGTAAGATCTTCGCGGGCTGGCTCGGTGATCGCTGGAGCCGGCGCGGCGTGTACGTGCTCGGCTGCATCGGTGCGGCGCTCTTTCTGCCGGTGATCATTTTCTGGCACACGCGCGACAACATTTCCACGCTGATGCTGTTCTTCGGCTTTCTGTACGGCGTGCCGCTCGGCACGATCGGCACGTTCATGTCCGAGAGTTTCGCGACGTCGGTGCGGGGCACCGCGGTGGGCGGCTCGTATAACCTCGGGCGCTTCTGTTCGGGGGCGGCGCCGATCGTCATTGGTTTTATCGCGACGCAGTTCTCGATCGGACTCGGCTTTCTCGTGGTCGGCGCGGTGTTCTTTTTGAGCGGCGCGACTGCATTGTTCGTTCCTGACCGGCTATACGATACGCAACAGTGAATCCATAGCGACCATGACGAGATGATGTCGTGTCAAAGAAATGCCCGGGACCCGGCGCTAAATCCTGGTCGCCGGATTACCTGGGCACCAGGATGAAGCACTACTCGTTTCCGGCGACGATGTTGGAGATGGTCCAGTTGTTCGTCGTTACGAGCACATAATCGCCATTGACGCCTAGCCATTTATGCCCGCGCGGCGGCGCATTGAGGCCGTGTCCGCGCCAGTCGTCCATTATGAAATTGTAATGACGGTATTCGGTCGGCACACGTTGGCCTTTGTGCCAGTCACGATGCGGAATCGACGGCATCACCTGCTGACGGCCAGTACCGGCCATCTGGCCGCCCTCGTCCTGCGGCTGCGGTCCAGCCGCAATCGCGAACGCCGACACCCCGGCAAACGACAAGGCGACGAGTTGCGCAACAAAGCGATTATTCATGTTCGAACCTCCGTGCGGTGGAAGAAAGCTCCGGGCATTCACGTGATTGACGTGAAAAGTAATCGTCCAGCTACTCGCAGATTCATTAACTCGAACTTCATTGCAGCGATCGCTGGTCTATCGAACGTGATCCTCGCAAATCGCGAGATGCCAAATTCGATATTTCAGGCCTGCCTCTAAGTCGTTAAAAAGTATAGTAAAAGGAAGTTCGACTTCAAGCCGGACCGCCTGGCGGCGGCGCACGCGCGCGCGGCGCTGTCGCTCGCCACTTCAGCGAGCGGGGCGGCATTCGCCACTCACCGTCAAATCGATCCGCGTGGCTGATCAATAGTCGACCGCATCGCGAATGATCGGGCAGGTCATGCAGTGACCGCCGCCACGTCCACGGCCCAGCTCCGCACCGACGATCGTAATCACCTCGATGCCCTGCTTGCGCAAAAGCGTGTTCGTGTACGTGTTGCGGTCGTATGCATAGACGACGCCCGGCGCCGCGCACACGAGGTTCGCACCACTATCCCACTGCGTGCGCTCGCGCTGATAGTCGCTGCCGCCCGCCTCGACTACGCGCAGATGCTTGAGCCCGAGCGCCTCGGCGACGACATCGGTGAACGGCTTGTTTTCGGCGTGCAATTCGACGCCGCTCGGATGACTGCTCGGCCGATACGAATAGGTGCGCGTCTTCGCCATGAAGTCCGGGGCCACCAGCACGCAATCGCGATCGGCGAACGTGAACACGGTATCGAGGTGCATCGCCGCGCGAATCTTCGGCATCGCCGCGACGATCACGCGCTCGGCCGCGCCCTTCTTGAATAGCGTTGCCGCCAGTTGACTGATGGCCTGACGCGAAGTGCGCTCGCTCATGCCGATCAGCACGACGCCCTTGCCGATCGGCATCACGTCGCCGCCTTCCAGCGTGGCGAGACCGTGATCCTGGGTCGGATCGCCCCACCACACGTTGACCTTGCCCGCGAAGTCGGGGTGGAACTTGTAGATCGCCGTGGTCAGGATCGTCTCTTCGTGACGGGCCGGCCAGTACAGCGCATTCAGCGTGACGCCGCCATAGATCCAGCAGGTCGTGTCGCGCGTGTACAGCGTGTTCGGCAACGGCGGCAGCAGATATTCGGTACCGCCCGCCGCTTCCTTCGCAACCTCCAGCGCCTTGCCGCCGTGCGCTTCCGGGAAGTCGTGCGTGGATAGCCCGCCAATCAGCGTTTCGGCCAGCTTGCGATTGTCGAGCCCTTCCAGATAGCTTCTCAATTCATCGATAAAGCCGAGGCCGACCTGATTCGGCACCACCTGGTTGTCCAGAATCCATTTCTTGCCTTCGTGCACCGCGACCGTTTCGGAGAGCAGATTGTGCATCTCCACCACTTCGACGCCACGGTCGCGCATCTTCGTGACGAAGTCGAAGTGGTCGCGCTTCGCGTTCTCGACCCACAGTACGTCGTCGAACAGCAGTTCATCGCAATTGCTCGGGGTAAGACGTTGATGCGCGAGCCCCGGTGCGCAGACCATCACTTTGCGCAACTGCCCGACTTCCGAGTAGACGCCCAATTCACCCGCTTTCGCGTCCGTGTTCGCCATGATGACCTCCTGAATATCAGTGGTGACCCGCTCTGTTCAATCTGATGTCGTTAGATTGTGATCCTTCCGGTTACGAGGGCGTAGATGCCGATGATTGCGCCAATGACGATGACGGTAAAGATGAACCAATCGGAAATGATGAAAACGTTCTTGCTCTGCTCTCGTCGCGCCCAAAAATAAAGTGCTGTGCCGGGCGCGTACAGCACCGCGGCAAGCAGAATGAATTTCAGGCCGCCCGCGAAGATCATGAATGCGGTATAGATCACGGCGATCGCGGCCATGATCAGGTCGCGCCGGCGCTCGTCGGCGCGAAGGTCGTAACCGTCGCCGCGATTCGCGTTCATGCATCCGAACACCGCGACGAGCAGGTACGGAATCAACGACATCGCGCTCGTCAGATTCAACATCAGCGCGAATGCATCGCGCGAGAAGTACGTGCTGATGACGAGCAACTGCACCACGATGTTGGTCAGCCACAATGCATTAGCCGGCGTCTTGTTGACGTTTTCCTTGCCGAAGATCGCAGGCATGTCTTCGGTCCTCGCCGCCGAGAACAACACTTCGGCGCAGATCAACGACCAGGCCAGATAAGCGCCGAGCACCGAAATCAGCAGACCTATGCTGACGAAAACGGCTCCCCAGTGACCGACCACCGCTTCGAGCACCGCAGACATCGACGGCTGCCGCATCGCCGCAATGTCCACGCGCTCGAGCACCGCATAAGGCAGCATCGTCACGAGCACCATCAGCGAGGTGACGACGACGAAGCCGAATATCGTCGATTGCCCGACGTCGGAGCGCTTCTTTGCATAACGGGAATAAACGCTCGCCCCTTCGATGCCGATAAATACGAACACGGTGACCAGCATCGTGGCCCGCACCTGCTCGAAGATATTGCCTTCGAGACCGCCGCCGTAGAGGTTGGCCTGGAACAGGTCCATCCGAAAGCCGAACAACAGGATCAGAATGAACACCAGAATCGGAATGATCTTGGCGACCGTAACAATACTGTTGATGAAGGCCGCCTGCTGCACGCCTTTCAGGATCATGTAATGAAATAGCCAGATGCCGATCGAAGCAACGACGATCGCGACGACCGTATTACCCTCGCCGAACACCGGAAAAAATGCGCCGAGTGTCGACTTGATCAGCACCCAGTAAGAAACATTGCCGATACAACTGCTGATCCAGTAGCCAAATGCGGAAAGAAAGCCCGGATAGTCGCCAAAACCCGCTCTCGCATACGCGAACACGCCGGCGTCCAGTTCTGGCTTTCTTTCCGCCAGCGTCTGAAACACGCGCGCCAGCATATACATGCCCGTGCCCGCAATCAGCCATGCGATCAGGGCGCCCAGCGGACCGGTGGCGTCGGCGAAGGTACGCGGTAGGGAAAATATCCCGGCTCCGACCATGCCGCCAACGACCATCCCGGTGAGCTGCACTTTTGAAAGCTTTTGTGGAGTGGACGCCATTCGGATTCCTTTTTAGTGACCCAACCAGGATCTGTAATCAGATTCGAACGAAACGTGTCTCTCGGCCAATCTTGCTGTTGATCAGCCGCGTTACTCTGCAACCACCACACGAAAAGAATGGTCTGTCCGCTGACGTTTGTCAATTTATCGCCGCTCGCATCGATAAGTCGCATTCAATATCGATGATTTAACAATAATGCGACGTGTCGCATCACCAACGCGGTTTTCTCGAATGATGGGAATCGCTGAAGCGAGCTGAAAATGTGGTCGCTCAGAACTACTGATAAGCAGTTGAGCGACAGCTCGGAATGACGCGCGAACGTCATCAATGGTCCAAACCCGATGACGATTTCGCAGTGGCGGGTTTTGGGTCCAACTATGACTCGCGCAACTTCCTCAACGTCAGCCGCGCTTCGAGGCCGCCGCCAACGCGGTTGTGCAGCGTGAGCGTCGCGTCCATCGAAAGCGCGAGTTGCCGCGCGATCGCGAGCCCCAGCCCCGTGCCGCCTGTTTGACGATTGCGCGAATCTTCGAGTCGCACGAACGGCTCGAACACCGTCTCCAGCGACTCGGCCGGAATGCCGGGACCGCGATCGAGCACCGACACGGTCGCCTCGCCATCGTGCAACGCGCCGATCTCGATCTGCGCGGCGCCGGCGTACCTCAGCGCGTTATCGACCAGATTGCCGACGATGCGCTTCAACGCCTGTGGACGCAATCTCAGCGACTGGCCGAACTGGCCCTGCAGCGACACTTGCTGACCGGCGTCCACGTAATCGCAGACGAGGCTATCGAACAGTGCATCGGGATCGATGCGGCGCGGCACTTCGGTCGTGCCGTGCATCGTGCGCGCATACGTGACCCCTTCCTTTACCAGCGCCTCCATTTCCTGCAGGTCCTGGCGCAGCTTCGCGGCTTCGCTGTCGTCGTCCATCGTGTCGACGCGCAGACGCATGCGCGTGATCGGCGTCTGCAGATCGTGCGAAATCGCCGCGAGAATCTGCATGCGCTCGGTCATGTACGTGGCGATCCGATCCTGCATCGCGTTGAACGCGCGCGCGGCGCGCGCCACTTCGGACGGACCGGCTTCGGGCAGACGGTCGGCCTTCAGGTCGGGGCCGAGCGTGTCGGCCGCGACTGCGAGCTGATTGAGCGGGCGCGTCGCGAGCCGCACCGCCAGCCAGCAGCAGGCGCCGAGCACGAGCAATTGCAGCGTCAGCACGAGCGGCAGCCAGCGCGACAACGGTGCGCCGGGCATCGGTCGCAGGTCGATGGTGAGCGGCGTGCCGTCGCTCAGTTTCAGGTGCACCTGCAGACGCTCGCGATCGCCTGGCACCGCGTTGACGGTCAACGGATATCGCGTGCCGATGCCGTCGCCGATCGATTGCGCGACGCGCGCCGACAGGCTTGCGTCGACCGGTGCGCCGGCCACGCCCTCGCCGAGCACGAACTCGTAGCTGCGCCGCGCAAGCCGCGGCAGCCATTGGGCGCGTTCGTCGGGCGGCAGATGGTCGAGCAGCGCGACCGAGCTCGCCACCTCGCGCTCGATGTAGCCCATCATGATGTTGGTCATCGTCTGGTCGCGCTCGGTCATCGTGAGCCAGAACGACAAAGCCTGCGCGAGCGCGAGCCCGATGAACAGAATCACCGCGAGCCGCGCGAACAGCGTGCGCGGCCAATGCGGCCAGCGCAGCAACGACGGTGACACAGATACGCTCATTGCGGATCTCCGATCGCGGTGACCGCTGCCGAAAACACGTAGCCCTCGCTGCGCAGCGTCTTGATGTAGCGCGGCTCGCGCGCGCCGTCGCGCAGGCGCTGACGCAGGCGGCTCACCATCAGATCGATCGAGCGGTCGAACGGATCGGCCTGGCGTCCCTGGGTCAGGTTCAGCAGCTGGTCGCGCGTGAGCACGCGCTGCGGGTGATCGAGAAACACGCGCAACAGACGGTACTCCGCGCCGCTCAACGCCACTTCGGTGCCGTCCGCGTCGAGCAGATGGCGCGCGGTCGTGTCGAGCCGCCAGTCGCCGAAGCACAGCATCGGCGCCGACTCCGTCACCTCCATGCCGGGCGGCAGCATGCGCGCGCGGCGCAGCACCGAGCGGATTCGCGCGAGCAGCTCGCGTGCGGCGAACGGTTTGGTCAGGTAATCGTCGGCGCCCATTTCGAGTCCGACGATCCGGTCCGCTTCCTCGCTGCGCGCCGTCAGCATCAGAATCGGCACCGCGCGGAACTTGCCCGCGCGCAGCTCGCGGCACAGCACGAGGCCGTCTTCGCCGGGCAGCATCAGGTCGAGCACGATCAGGTCGGGCGCGCCGTTCTCGAGCGCGGCGCGCATCTGGCGGCCATTGGCCGCGAGCGTGACGCGCACGCCGTTTTTCTCGAGGTATCCCGCGAGCAGTTCGCGGATCCCGCGATCGTCGTCGACGATCAGTACGTGGTCGGAGGTTTCCATCGACGGATTATCTGCCGCGGCGTTTGAGTTGCACGCCGCTCGATTGGATCAGTGAACACTGCAACGGATGCGCGAGTTCCGCCGCGAAGCCGCCCACGACGAACACGGCGATGGCAAACAGGCGTTTCATGCGTCCTCCAGCACGGAAAGACTCGCGCCGTCGGCCACGCTGGCTTCGAGCACATAAGGATCGACCCCGTCGAGGCAGCCGATGTTGACGCGCCATTGCAGCGGATCCCTGCGCGTCTGATGAAAAGGATAGATGCCGCAATGCTTGCAGAAGTAGTGTTTCGCGACCTTCGTGTTGAACTGGTACAGCGTCAGCGAATCCTCGCCACTCAGAATCTTCAGTTGACTCGCGGGAAAGGGCGGCGTCATCAGCGCGCCCTTGCGGCGGCACAGGCTGCAGTTACAGCGGCCGGCCGGAACGATTTCGGTGCGAACTTCGAACTTGACGGCCCCGCAGTGACAGGACCCTTGCAGCAACCCGGCGCTCATGGTGATCTCCGTGATTTGACGATGCCTGCTTTTATAGCCTGGTTCATCAGTCGAATTATGTCGTAATGTATCCGGCCGCCGAGACGATACATTACATTGCAATAAGCCGTGGCAATTAGCGCAAGGCGAAACAGCGAAGTTAAAGCGCGCGCGAATTAGCATTTAAGCGGCACGCGCAAAACGGATAATGCGGGTTGATTCATTGCCGCCGCATTGTCGCGCTCCCCCTGCAAAGATACTCCGCTTATCCATGATTATGTGAGCGCCTCGGCGTGGTACGCCAGCCGGGCTCCTTACACGCTGCTTTTGACCTCGGCGTGACCAACCGGGTTTCTCTGTCCCGCCTGACTGGCCGGCATTGCCAGGCACAGCCGCGCGGCGCCTCGAATACGCTTGACTTTTAATCACTAGCCACTTCCAATACCTATGGTGCAGTGCGATGCCTCACCTCTGAAACACGCCTCACGTCATTCGGTAATTCAAAGCATTGGCCAGCAGTTCATTCGTCCGCCGCGCATGCGGCGTCAGCTCGAAATGGAGCACTCCTCATCACGGGAGTCGTCTTGGCTGCAAGAAAAAACCAACCCTCTCGCCGCGAACCCGCCCTTATCGATCTCGCATTGCAGGGTGGCGGTTCGCACGGTGCTTTTACATGGGGCGTCCTCGACCGTTTGCTCGAAGAGTCGTGGCTGCAGATCGAAGGGATATCAGGTACGTCGGCTGGCGCGATGAACGCTGCGGTGCTGGTAAGCGGCTACCAGGTGGGCGGCGCGTCCGGCGCGCGCGCCGCGCTCGAAGCGTTCTGGCGGCGAGTATTCGAAGCGTCGGTGTACAGCCCGTTTCGCCGCAGCCCGTTCGACGTATTGATGGGCCGCTGGACGCTCGACTACTCGCCGTTCTTCATCGCGATGGACCTCGCGGCGCGGGTGTTTTCTCCGTACGACCTGAACCCGCGCGGCGTCCATCCGCTGGCGAAGATTCTGCAGGACTCGATCGATTTCGGGCATCTGCGCGACGCGCCGATCAAGCTGTTCATCACAGCGACGCGCGTGCGCACGGGCCAGGCGCGTGTGTTTCGCAATGGCGACCTGACGCCCGACGTGCTGCTCGCCTCCGGCTGCCTGCCCACGCTGTTCCAGGCCGTGCAGATCGACGGTGAATACTATTGGGACGGCGGCTACGCCGGGAATCCGACCATCACGCCGCTGGTACGCGAATGCACGTCGAGCGATACGCTGCTGATTCAGGTCAATCCCGTCGTGCGGGATGAAACACCACGCACCGCGCGCGACATCATCAGCCGCCTGAACGAAGTCGCCTTCAACGCGCCGCTGCTGAAAGAGCTGCGCATGATCGCGCTGCTGCGGCGCGCCGCGGACGCCGGCAGCGACGAAGGCCGCCATTGGGCGGCGATGCGGATCCATCGGATCTCGAGCGAGCTGATGACCGAACTCGGCTACTCGTCGAAACTGAACGCCGAGTGGAGCTTTCTGACGATGCTGCGCGACGAAGGCCGACGCGCCGCGGACGCGTTCCTCATCGAGCACGCCGATTCGATCGGCGTGCGCTCCTCGCTGGATCTCGACGCGTTGCTCGACGGAGTCTGACCATGGAAGTCATCACCGTGTCCCCGCTCGCGATCGGTCTCGGACTCTTTGGCATGCTCGCGAGTCTCGCGCTGCTGATCGCCTTCGCATACCGCGGCTGGACCGTGCTGCTGCTCGCGCCGTTCGCCGCGATGCTGGCCGCCGCGATTTCGGGCGAACCGATTCTGGCGCACTGGACCCAGACCTTCATGCTCAGCGCCGCGCGCTTTCTCGCGCAGTTCTTTCCGTTGTTCCTGCTCGGCGCGCTGTTCGGCAAGCTGATGGAAGACAGCGGCTCCGTGAAGGCGATCGCCAGTTACATGACGGAGAAGCTTGGCGCGCATCGGGCGATTCTCGCCGTCGTGATCGGTGGCGCGCTCGTCACCTATGGCGGTGTCAGCCTCTTTGTCGCGTTCTTCGTGCTCGCGCCGATGGCCACCGCCCTATTCCAGGCCGCCAATATCCCGCGCCGTCTGATGCCGGCCGCGATCGCGCTCGGCACGCAGACGTTCACGATGTCCGCGCTGCCGGGCACACCGGCGATCCAGAACGCGATCCCGATGCCGTTCTTTGGTACGACGCCGTTTGCGGCGCCCGGGCTCGGCATCGTCGCGAGTATCGTGATGGTGGCGTTCGGGCTGTGGTGGTTGTCCTTGCAGCAATCGCGCGCGAAGGCGGCCAACGAAGGATTCGACGGACTCAACGCGGCGGTGAAATCCACCGGGGCGCCGGCCAGCGACAACCTCGTGCGCGAACGCGCGAGCGTCTCGCAGAGTTTCGATCCGGAGGAAGCGAAACGCGGGCACGTCAGTGAGGATCTCCCGTCGTTCGGCGTCGCGCTCGCGCCGCTCGTGCTCGTCGTGCTGACGAACTTCGTGATGAACGTGATCGTGCTGCCGCGCATCGACGCGGACTATCTGGCCGAAGTCCGTTGGGGTGAGACGTCGCTTTCGGCGGTCGCCGGAGTGTGGGGCGTGTGCGTGGCGCTCGTCGTCGCGATCGTCGTGCTCGTGCTGCTCAATCGGCGCCGCCTGCCGGCGCTGCGCGAGACGATGGACGCGGGCGCGAATGCATCGGTGCTGCCTGTGCTCAACGTCGGCAGTCTGGTCGGCTATGGCGCGGTGATTGCCGCGTTGCCCGCGTTCGCGCTCGTGCGCGAATGGGTGCTCGGCGTCGGCGGTGGTCCGCTCGTATCGCTCGCGGTCGCCACGAACCTGCTCGCGGGATTGACTGGTTCGGCTTCAGGCGGTCTCACGATCGCGCTCGACGCGCTCGGCGGCACCTATCTTCAACTGGCCGCGCAACACGGCATCGACCCAGCACTGCTGCATCGGGTCGCCGTGATGTCCTCCGGGACACTCGACAGCCTGCCGCACAACGGCGCGGTCGTGACGCTGCTTGCGGTATGCGGCTCGAACCATCGTGAGAGCTATCGCGACATCGTGATGGTCGCGATTCTCGGCGCGTTGCTCGCGCTGGTTGTGGTGATCGTGCTGGGCTCGCTGGTCGGCACGTTCTGAGGGTTTTCTGCTTTCTAAAGTATCGAGGGGTCTTGCGCTGACGTTGCTGTTCGTCAGTGCAAGACCCCTTTCCTGTTGCTGCTCGGCCGAGTCTGGATTGCTTGCCTGCTGACTAGCCGCTCACTTCACGCTGCCGCGCGCGCCGCATTCATCCGGCCGAACACGAACTGCCCCAGATACCAGACCAGCTCCGTATTCGCGAGGATCGCATCTTCGGTGACCGTCGACGGTTCGAGCTTCATCCGACGCAGCATCAGCTTGCCTTCGCGCGATGTCGTCCACGCATGCATCAGTTCCTTGCGCGTCTTCGCATCGGCGGCGTTGAAATGATCGCGGCCCTTGCGCGAATCCTCGTTCATGCGCGCACGCACTTCTTCTTCACGCGTCGCGATGCTGTTCGCCAGGGTCTTTCTCGTTTCGGTCTTGGCTGCCTGTTCCTGCGCCTCATCCGCGAGCAGTTTGGCTTGCACGTCGACCATCGTGCGCTCGGCGTCGGAGATCTTCCAGTTGTCGCGTAGCGCGCGCATCAGATAGCCCGCGGGACTCTTCTTGACCTGGCCGCGCTTGATTCTGAAACGCGTGTATTCGACGGCCTGCTGAATGCGTTCGTCGGTCCACAGTTCGCGGTTCTCCGAAATCTCGCTGAACTGCTTGGTCGACAGCCCGAACTCGTCGGTGAGAATCTTGTACAGATGGCTCGCGTCGGCGAGGCTCGCGAGTACCGCGTCGGCTGTGTCCTTACGCTTGAGCAGGAAGCGGATGCGGTCGATTTTCTTCGACGTGGTGGATTCAGTTCGCGTCTCGTAGGACATCTCGACGTCCGACACTTCGTTGATCTCGCGCACCGCCGGTTCGAGCCAATCGCGCTTGAAGTATTTGAAGATGGCGGCGTTCGCGCCCATTTTGCCGGGCCAGTTGCGCATTTCCTCGAGCTGGATCCAGTCGGTGCGTCCTGCGGGAACGTTGGGCAAAACCTTGTCGTAGATCGCGCGCGCGAGACTGCGCGTGAACGCGGTGGAAATGCGCAAGCTCAGCCAGTGAGATTTCTGCGGATCGCGGATATGCGGCACGAGCCGTGGATGGACGTCGAAACGCATACGCCCGCGATGAAAGCCGACCATACCGATCAGTTGGACCTGCACCCACAGGTCGTCTTCACTGGGATCGCGGTCCGCGGGCGTATTCGTCACGCGGACTTTCGCGTTCTGAGCTTCGTCGGCGATCGTGCGCAAATGCTTCAGGTTGCGGCTATCGTAGCGCATCAGCCACTTGAAGTAGTTGAGTTCGACGTCGTACTGATCGCGTTGCTCGGGCTCCTGCGCGACGATGAAGTACGCGGCATCGAGAAAACGCCGCGCCGGCAGTCCCATGTTGACGATCTCGGTGAAGAAATCGTTGCGCTGATAACCGATCTCGCGATTGGCCTCGTTGATGCGCAATCCCTGATCGAACATGTCTTCGAACAGCGCGAGCGCCATCTGGCGTGACGTCGCTTTCGACTTGCCCTCTTCCGGATTGTCCGCGGCCATGTTCTTCATCCACTTTTTAGCTCCCGGGACTGTAAGCATGCGGTGGTGAGCTGTCAACACACAGAACCTCACCATCACAACGACGGCGGCGGTGGCCGCTTTTTCGCCCATTCCGCGATTTAGCACACAGGACCTCACCATCTACACAAGGAACCTCACCTTGCGAGAGGGACTTCCGCGCGGCGAAGCCTTATGGGACGGCCCATCCGACCTTCATTTCCTGCAAATGCACAACCCACCTCACCTTCGGAAATCGACGCACGGTCAAACACATGGAACCGCACCGTGGTGGGGAATTGGTCTCACCTTGCTGCACAGCCAACCGCACCTCTCAGCACAGCAAACCTCACCTTCGACACAACGCACCTCACCTTTTCAGACCTAAGTCGTTGAATGAATTGAATATCGTTTTGGTATGTAGGTTTGTGGGTTCGTTCTCGGTTTAAAAAAACCTACCAACTGGGATCACAGAGCAAATTGACGTGGAGATTGCGCAATGCAGCATGGTGAGGTCGATTGTGCGATGCCTGGGAGCTTATGAACGGGTGCGTGGCCAAGGTGAGGTTGGTTGTGCTTTCACGGTGATCCGCAAGGATTAATGACGGGCTGGGGTACGGGCTGGCCGCCTCTCGCCGGCGGAAATCAGCGGGTGCTAGGTGAGGTTGATTGTGCTTTTGCGCTGCAAACGGACGGAGCGCTCGCCGGAAGGTGGCAACAAACCTGATAATGGTGAGGTCCGTTGTGCTGCAATTCGCCGGAGTGGGCTTCGCGGAAATGAGAAAGTGCACAAATGACCTCACCCGGTGCTTAAGTTTTAAGCAAGTTCGCCGAGTCGGCTGGCCCTATTACGAGGGAAGGTGAGGTCATTTGTGCCCTCAAGCACGCGGTGTTTCGGGGCCTGTTTCGTTTCGACGACAGTTCCGCCACCGAAAACGCTGTGAAAACATGGAAATTTCCAGAAAAACTGCATTAAAACAGTAATTTAAAAAGCTATTTTCAAGTATTTCCTGTATTCTGAGGTTTCTGGAATTTTATGGATAAACCTCAGAATGGTCAGAACGAGCCAACTTCCTGCCGTAGACCGAACCGTTCACTTTGAGCAGATCAGTGAGTTCGCAGAAAAAGTCACCATTTTCACTAATGAGCTGCGTGACACGATTCTGGCTCCACGTCCTCGAAAAACGGCTCCCGTTTTCAAGACTGGCGAGATTGCCGAGATGTGCAACATCTCGCACTCGCAGGTTCAGTATCTCGCAACAAAAGGCGACGGAGAACTGCCTTCGGGCACGGCGGCCGGCACGGGCCGTACCCGGACCTTCACGCTGGAAGAAGCGCGGATCTGGGTACAAAAGATTTCCGACATCTACCAGACTCCACTGGTCACTCGTCTGAAGGAACCAGACGGGAAGATCATCATCACCGCGCAGCTCAAAGGTGGTTCCGCCAAGACGACTACGACGATGTGCCTTGCCCAAGGGCTGTCGCTACGGGGGCGGAAAGTGTTGGTGGTCGATCTCGATCCGCAGGCGTCGCTCTCGGAACTGTGCGGACTGTACGCGGAAAAAGACGTGTCGCCTGAAGATACGGTATTGCCATATGTCTACGACCAGGACATCGAGGGCGGCCTCGAGGGGCGGATTCAGTCGACGTACTGGGATGGTATCGACGTGATTCCCGCGCATACGGAACTGATCGGAGCAGAGTTCCATCTACCAGCGATGCAAAAGATGCGGCCAGGTTTTCGTTTCTGGACCGTGCTTCGTCAAGGGCTCGAGCCGCTGCGCAAGAAGTACGACTACATTCTGATGGATACGTCGCCGTCGCTGTCGTACCTCAATCTGAACGCGCTGATGGCCGCGGATGCCATGGTGATGCCGATGGTGCCGGAAAACCTGGACTTCATCAGCTCGCTGTCGTTCTGGCGACTCTTCTCAGACGTGTCCAAAAGCTTCATCAAATTCGAGAAGGAAAAGAAATACGACTTTGTGTCGCTGGTGTTGTCGCGTGTCGATTATGGGCGGAACTCGTCGGCGCCGATCGTACGTGCTTGGGCGCAAAGCGCGTACGAAAACTGGTTGCATTCGATCGAGGTACCGGCGAGCTCGGTGATGAGCACCGGGGCGTTGGCGTTCTCGACCGTCTTCGACATTAGCAGCAATCACAGCGCGGCCAAGTCGCTGCAACGCGTGCGGCAGCCTCTCGTCGATTACTGTCGCTGGATCGACGAGATCTATTCGGAAAAATGGAGGAACGCGCAATGAGCAATATGCGAGAACAGTTGCTGGCCAAGACGTCCGGCATTCGCAAAACTTCGTCGATCAACGAGGACGAGGTGAAGCGCAGCAACCGCACGCAAACGGCGCCCGGCCTTGCCGGCGCGCTGGCCGTTGCGCAGCTTCGCGTGCAGGAATTGGAATCGACCGGCGTCGCATCGCAACTGCCGGTTGCGGGGATCTTGCCGAACCCGTGGCAGCCGCGCCGCGTGTTCAACGAAGCAAAGTTGGCCGAGCTTGCGGAGTCGATCCGGGAAGTTGGGCTGATGCAGCCGATCGTGGTCCGTCGTGTCGCCGACGACTATCAGATCGTCGCTGGTGAACGGCGTTGGCGTGCGCACAAGATGCTGGGGCAGGACACAATCAAGGCAGTCGTCGCAGATTGCTCCGACTCGGATATGGCCGTGCTGGCGATGGTCGAAAACATCAGCCGCGACGACCTTACTGACTATGAAATCGGCGTTGCGATCCGTCGATCGGAAACGGAGTTTCCGAATCGCAAGCGACTGGCGGAAGCGATGGGCTTGTCTCGGGCGGGTCTGTACCAGTTCTTATCGTTCGATAATCTGCCGGACTTCATCAAGAAAGATCTCGATATTCAACCGCGACTATTGGGCGGGACTGCTGCGCAAGCAATCGGGACGGCCATCAAAAAGCACGGCGAGGAAGGGGTTAGAGCGGCTCGTGAAATTTGGCCGCTGTTGGTGAGAGGCGAAATGGATCAAGGCAAGGTCGCGGCGGCAATCACTGCCTTGGCGACCCGGCAGACGACGTCGGCTGGTACCAGCGGTCGCAGCATCGAGAAGTTTTTCGCGGGGCGAGAGCACGCTGGAAGCATCACGAAGGATGTCAGCAATTTCACGATCAAGATCAAGACCGGGGTGATCACCGAGGCGCAAGAGGTTCAGATACGACAGTTGATCGGACAGATGTTTCAGTCGCAGCCGAAAACGAGTTGATTTGATTTCTGGTTCGTAGTGTAGAAAGGCCCGCCAAGTGCGGGCTTTTTTTCGGCCAGCCAAAATGGTCCGAGCTTAAGAGAGTGTCTAGAGTCTAGACACTCTCTAAGCTGCCACGCATCAGCGTCCATCCGAGTGTCTAGACTCTAGACATTCTTGCCGGCGGAAACCGACGTCGATATCAGAGCGTCGCCTCCGTGCGGACGAACATTCATTGTGCCTTCGGCGGTTCACGGGGAGACACGCGTAGTAGTGCCTTCGCGGGGCAATCTTGCAAGGCTGATTGCTGGTCAGCTCCTGAACATGATCGAGCTCGCCATTTGGCTCGGAATTTATGAGGCAATCCGTGAGCTGGCTTCCACCGACTCACCGATGGGTCATATTGTCGGAGGCACAGCTATCTCTCGTTTAAAAGAGAATGTTCCCCGTCAAGCCATCCACGGTCATTCTCAACCTCGCGCTACGATCCGGCTATTTGTCCGCGTGCCTCCGCTTGGCCATCGACGGCTCGCTCTTGCTAATGAGAAAAATCGCTGCCCTTGAGAACGACTCGACGCTCGCCAAACGGACGCCACAGGCTTGCCGGCAAACAGGTGAAATATCGCGGGACACGCCGACAATGCTTTTCCATAAAGCGTCGAGTTAATGATGGCGCTCCTGGCCGCAGCGCATTGGTGAATGTCGTCGACGCGTTTCACGGCCGCTCCGATGTTCGAAAGCACCTATGGCCACGGACATGCGGCGCTCGCACCAACGCTTATCGACCATACAGTCGGCGGCATTTCTGCCGGCAAATCCGTCCCATACGATTTGCGGTGGAATCCGGATGGACTGACGCGCAAAGAAAGGCTGTGCATTTGGCGTGCCCTCAGCGGATAGACGGCATACGTCAAGGTGCGGCGGGAGCCAGCACCGCTATTACTCAAATACCGCGCTAGGGATGTCCGCATTTGGTAGCGCGATCCCTCTAGACTTAAGCAGATCAAACCTACCGTCAGCGGTGTTCGCATCTGATTCGAGCGGCGCAAGCTTGCCCTGGAATCATGTCCCATTGCAGATCCTGCCAGTCGCCCGACGGCGAGAAGTCAATCACCAACACCTCCCAACCGCTACGCGTTTGACGGTTCGTGCGTTAAGCCAAACTCTGCCCGTTGTTAGTGACAAGGCACGTTCGGATAAGTAATCTCGGTCGACAAGTCTGCGGATCGATTCGCTCCCTCACGGGATGTCCGGCTCGTCTTTTTCGAAGGCATGCATCGCGACCGCGCCGATCATCGTTTGGCTCAGCACTTGAGCAATGAGCTAATCGACTGCAACGGATGGTTTCCGTCTGGTCTCGTATGTCGGGGTTACTCGGTGAGCCGCCGCCAGACCACGCGGTCAGCGCGAAATCAAAGTCGCAGCGCTCGGCTTATCGGCAATTAACCCGCTGGACGATGGTTGGCGGGATGAGCGGGGACAACCGCGCAAGTCATCGTGGACGGAAAGAGTCGTCGGCCGGCTCGCTCTGTGACATGGATTGGCGAGACGGTTGCGCATCACATGATCCCAACGCGAGCCACTATTTATCGCCGAGCGCGTCAACAACTTGAGCTTCAACGCCCATCACAGTCGTCCATGGACAATCTAATAACATACGGTGCCAGAGCATGCGGGCAACCTCTACGAACTTAATATCGAAAAAGGACGCAGTATTAGCCAATCCGAGCGCGAACCGTCGATTCTGCAGCCGATCTCGCCAACGGGAGCCTCGTGAAACATTGGGAAATGTCTTTCATATATCATAACTCCTTGTTTTAAAAGATCTTTTTCTGCTCACCGAAGTATTGTTTCACGCCGATCAATCAAATTGGTGCACGATACCCCGTCACTTCCATCCATCGCGGACCAGACGCATGAATGCACCCACGCGGCTCAACGATCCGTAACATTCAATACGTAATTTGTAGCGAATGAATTGGAGGGGCTCGCGCTGACCATTCGAACGTTTCGCTGACTTGATCGATCTCGCCAGGCCCACGCCGTCGCGAAAAAACACCCGGCTGCTCCGCCGTCACTTCGCCGACCCCGCCTCCTCGCGCCCGCGGCATCTGCTGCACGCTGTGCCCGGCAATGATCGCCTTCTCCGACAGCGCGCCCGCGAGATGCGCGCTGCGATAAGGAACGACGCCATCGTCGGAATCTTCGAGCCGCCCGCTTTCGCGGCACCACGCCATGATCGAACGGAAGCAAACGTGAGGGCCGATCGGCAACTGCGAAATCGCGCGGATCAACGGATCGATTTCGCCCGACTGTTCGATGCTGTTCGGCGCCTGGAAGGTCTGTCCCTGCGCTTCGATGTTCGTCGCCGTCCCCATCACTTCCTTGAACTCGTTTAGCAGGGCAAGCGGCAGACGTACGAGGTTGGCCGTCCAGCGCGACAGCCGGTTGCTCGCGAGCGGTGTGCCTTGGTGGGGTGCCGCGATAAATATGGCGCGCTCGACGTGCGGCATCGGTGTGAAGTTCAGTAGCCGATCGAGCCGCCCGTCCTCACGACCTGTTCGAGCGTGCCCTGGCTGAACCAGATCAACGTGGTGACGTTCGGCGACGGCATCTCGCTGCAATAGCGCGACGCCGGCTTCGGCCGTCCCGCGGTCGGTGACGACACACCGCTATCGGCTTCGGCATTGCCATCTCCTTCGCCATCGGCATCGCCGCCCGCGTCGGCGTCCAGGCGAACGACAGCCGCGACGCCGGGATGACTTCGCGCGGTTCGCGCACGCCTTCGGGGCGCCGGGTCCGGTCCGGCTGAGGTCGAGATGAATGGCCAGCCTGCGATGTATTGCGTGCCCGGCACGTCCTTGCCGGCTTCGGTCGCGAGCGCGCCGCGCAGAAACAGCGCGCGCAAGCTCTTGCACCGCGTAGTTGTAATGGTCACGGACCTGGGTCTGACCATCTTCGAATGCACGGTCGCCAGCAGTGCGTTCACCGAGGAATAGAAACGCATGCGCGAAGCGCGCGTCGCTCCATTCGCAGGCGTTGGCCGGTGTGTTCGTGATGGCCATCTGCAACGACAGTTCGGTGAGGCTCGACAAACGCCGGTCGGTATTGATTCCGCCGACGGTCGAGACGGTATTGATGCAATCCAGCGGCTGGCGTTGGCAGGTGTCTCCATCAGACGTCCGGTCGACAGAATATCGCCGCGGCGCATCGCGATGGAGAATCCGGTGGACTCTACGCCCGGCAAATCGCTGGTTCAACCCATGCCGTTCGCCATAATGCGTATTGGCTCCAATGAGAAAGAATCCCGATTCAACTAATCACGGCTGCTCCTTCGGCGAACAAATTCCTTGAGACCTACAGCGTTCTTTCCGAGCGCACCATGGAATAAATCTGTATGCCCGACGTAAGTCGCGAATCGATTGACGGCTAGCGCATGGATCGGCCATGATGCCCGTGACGAACTGCGAAAGGGGACAATGACGCACGCGTGACACGGGCAGTCCACCCGTGAACTGCGCGAAGTCATGAACGACTGTTGATCGTGCTGGAATCGCCGTCCATTCCATACAGGGCGGACTAGTGAATTTCCTCAGTGTTTCTTCGGCGTGGCGAAGCAGGTTGGCAGTTACACAGGATGCCTGATAAACGGAGCCTGAATGACGACGCATAACGTTGCCGGTCCCACAGAAGGGATGCGGACCACTATGAATTCACGAGCAACCTGTAGAGCCTCGTAATCGCCGGCCCGCGAGCTACGTTGCCGCCGGGGTGTGCGACATGGGTTGCGCCAGCAGTCAGCCGAGGACGAGATGACCGCAAACCGTTCCGAAGCACCGCAGCCAGGCCGATCAGCCAGCGTCGCATTGACCGGCGTATTGTGGTGCGCGTTGGCCTGTGCGCTGGTCGTTTCGCTGTCGGGCTGCCAACGGCAGACCGAAACACAGAGCGGCGAAACGAGGCCAGCCGTGCAGCTCACCAGGGTGGAACCGGCCGACGCCTCCGCCATTCGCATATTTACCGGGCGAGTCGAGCAGACCAGCATCTCGCCGCTCGCCTTCGAAGTATCGGGCCGCGTCGTGCAGATCGCGGTGCTCGAAGGCGCATCCGTGAAACGCGGGCAGGTGATCGCGCGTATCGATGAAGAACCCTACAAGCTGCAACTGCAACGCGCGAACGCGCAGTATCAGCAACTGAGCGACAACCTGAAGCGTCAGGCGGTGCTGCGCAGGGACGGGATTCTGTCACAGGCTGCTTATGAGCAGCTGTCGGCTGCCACGGTCGCCGCACGCGCAGTACGCGACATGGCGAGCCGCGACTTGCGCAATAGCCGGCTCGTCGCGCCATTCGACGGCCGGATCGCTCGCCGCAACATCGAGATCCAGCAGGTCGTGCAGGCTGGCGCACCCGCTTTCAATCTGGAAAACATCGGCCGTGTCGATGTCGGCGTCGATCTGCCTCAGAGCATTGCCGAACGGCTGTTCGTCGACAAGACGCTGAGAGCCGAGGCGTGGCTGCCCGAGCGGCCGCAGAACCGCTTCCCGCTAGTGTTCCGCGAACGGACCACGCAGACCTCGCCGACTTCGGCCGCCTACCGGCTCGTGTTCTCGATCGAGGGACCGCATAGCGCCATGCTGTTACCCGGCATGGCGTTGCGGGTACAGATTTCCGACACGGCCCGACAAGTCGCGCAAAACGACAATCAAGGCTACTTCGCGATTCCGATCGCGGCGGTGTCGATCGGCGCGGACGGTCAGCGCAGTCTGTGGCGCTACGATGCGGCGTCCGGCCGTGTGCATGCGGTGCCGGTCAGCGTGCGCGAAATTCGCAATGACGATGCGGTCGTCGCGGGTGCGGTCGCGGAGGGCGACCGGGTGGTGGCGGGCGGCTCGCAGTTCATGAAAGAGGGAATGGCGGTCCGTCCAATGGATGCGCCTCAATGAACCTCGCGCGCCCCCTGATCGAAAAGCCGTTGATCGCATGGGTTCTGACGCTGATCTCGCTGTTGGGCGGCCTTTTTGCGTACTACAACATCGGGCGGCTCGAAGACCCGAAGTTCACGATCAAGACTTCGGTCGTCGTGACGCTGTATCCGGGCGCGAGTGCGCACGAGGTCGAGCAGGAGGTGACGGACCGCCTCGAAAGCGCGATCCAGCAGATGCCGCAGGTCGAGAAGCTGACCTCGCGTTCCATGCCGGGCTACTCTGAAATCCGCGTCCAGATTCGCGACCAGTACACGTCGGCGCAATTGCCGCAAGTGTGGGACGAATTGCGCAACTCTGTGTCGGATGCGCAGGTACGGCTGCCGCCGGGGGCGGGCCCGACACTCGTGCTCGACCGCTTCGGCGACGTCTACGGGATGTTCTACGCGCTGACCGGCGAGGGCTATACGCAGGCGCAACTGTATGCGTACGCGCGCGAACTGCGCCGCCAGTTGCTGACGCTCGACGACGTGTCCGACATCGTGATCGCCGGTCAGCAGCAGGAGCAGATCTCGGTCGACGTCGACCAGTCGCAACTGATCGCCAACAATCTTTCCACCGACGACCTCGCGCAGACGCTGTTCCTGCAGAACGAGGTGCGGCCCGCGGGCCGCGAGCGCGTCGGCGACTTGTCGTTGCGGATTGCGCCGACCGGCTCGCTCGATTCACTGCAGGCCCTCCGCTCGCTGCCCGTCAACAATACGCCCGGCCCGCTTCTGCTCGGCGACATTGCTCGCGTGAGCCATGGCTACGCGACGATTCCGAACCAGGTCATTCACTACAACGGTGAGCCCGCGGTCACGATCGGCATCAGCGCGCGACCGCGCGTCAACGTGGTGAGGGTCGGCGAACGGATCACGGCGAAACTCGCCGAACTCGAGCGCGACCGCCCGATCGGCATCAAGCTGTACTCGCTTTACGATCAGCCGCAGGTCGTCGATGAGAGCGTGCGCGGTTTCATCTTCGACGTGTTCCTGTCCGTGTCGATCGTCGGTGTCGCGCTCGGCATCGGGCTTGGGTGGCGTGCGGGGATCGTGCTCGGCGTCGAGTTGTTCCTGTCGATTCTCGGCACGCTGCTCGTCATGTACGCGGCGGGGATCGAGCTGCAGCGCATTTCGCTCGGTGCGCTGATCATCGTGATGGGCATGCTGACCGATAACAGCATCGTGGTGGTCGAGGGCATGCTCGTGAGGGTGCAGCGAGGCAAGTCGCATCTCGAGGCGGCGACCGAGATTCTCAAACAAAGCCAATGGATTCTGCTTGCGTCGACCATCGTGGGGATTCTGGCTTTTTCGGGCATCGGTCTGTCGCCGGATGCGGTCGGCGAATTCTGTGCGTCGCTGTTCGCCGTCGCTGCGATTTCGCTGCTATTTAGCTGGGTGATCGCCATCGCGCTGACGCCGCTGTTCGGCACGTATCTTTTCAAGCCCGCGGACATCATCGATGAAGACCCGTTCAAGGCGAAGCTGTACAAGCGTTATGGCGAGTTATTGTCATGGGTCACCCGACGGCGCGTGCTCGTGGTGATCGGCCTCGTCGCGCTGACGGTACTCGCCGGCTGGGCGTTCCGTTTTGTCGAGCAGAGCTTCTTCCCCGCGTCGACGACGCCGATCTTCTATGTCGATATGCGTTTGCCGCGCGGCGCCGATATTCGCGCGGTCGTCGAAAAGAGTCGCGAAGTCGAGAAGGTGCTGCTCGAGCATGCGGATGTCAGCAACGTGCAGACGTATATCGGCTCCGGCGCGACGCGCTTCTTCCTTGTCTACGATCCGGAGACGCGCGATCCGTCGTACGCGCAGTTCATCGTCGGCGCGAAGGACCTGCGCCTGATCGACATCATGCTTCCGGACATCGAAGCGGATCTCAAGAAGCGTTTCCCCGAGCAGCACTGGACGGTGACGCGGCCGAACTTCGGCCCCGGCGGAGGCGCGGCAATTCAGGCGCGCTTCTCCGGTCCCGATCCGGCCGTGCTGCGTCGCTTGTCGCAGGAAGCGCAGAACGTGCTGAAGGCCGACGGCCGCATCATCGCGATCCGCGACGACTGGGAGAACCCGATCAGCATCGTGCGGCCGGAATTCGACGAGTCGCGCGCGCGCTCGCTCGGTGTGACGCGCCGGCAGGTCACCGACACCATGGCTTATGCAACCGAGGGCCTGCGCGCGGGCATCTATCGCGAAGGCGATCAGTTGCTGCCGATCGTGCTGCTCTCGCCCGACTACACGCGCGGCGTCGCGGGTCTGCAGGACTTGCAGGTGTTCAGCGCCGGTCTGCGCCGTTACGTGCCGCTCGGCGACGTGGTCGACGGCTTCACGGTCGGGACCGAGGAAGGTCAGATCGCGCGCGAGGACCGGATTCGCACGATCACCGTATCGGCGAACCCTATCTATGGGCAGAACAGTGTCGACGCCTTCAACCGCATTCGCTCGGGCATCGAGGACATCAAGCTGCCTTCGGGCTATCGCTTCGAATGGGGCGGCGAGCACGAATCGTCGACGCGCGCGCAGCAAAGCCTGTTCCGGCAACTGCCGCTCGGTTTCATCGCGATGGCGCTGCTCGTGCTGATGATGTTCGGACGCCTGAAGCCCGCGCTCGTCGTGCTGCTCGTCGTGCCGATGTCGATCTGCGGCGTGACGATCGGTCTGCTGCTGTTCCGTGGCGCGTTCGGCTTCATGGCGTTGCTCGGTCTATTGAGCCTGATCGGCATGCTGATCAAGAACGGCGTCGTGCTCGTCGAAGAAATGGATGCGCAGGTCGCCGCCGGCGTACCTCGCATGCAGGCGGTGACCCACGGTGCGATGAGCCGCTTGCGTCCGGTGATGCTGTCGGCCGGCACGACGGCGCTCGGCATGGCGCCCCTGTTGTGGGACCCGTTCTTCAAGGACATGGCGATTACGATCATGTCGGGCCTTGCTTTCGCCACCGTACTGACGATGGTCGCCGTGCCGGCGCTGTACTCGATGCTGTTCTCGATCAAGCAGGCGGAATGGGAGCCGGGCCGACACCCGGAAGCAAAATGATCCGCGCGCGCCACTGTCTTCTCGTCGTCGCGGCGCTGCTGCTCGAAGCAGGTTGTTCGGGTTCGTTGCAGCTGGAAAAGCCCGCCGCGTTTCCGCCGCAGTATTCGGAGGCCCAACCGGACGCGGCGACCCCGATGTCCGCGCAGGATCTCGCCGCATGGTGGACCCAGTACGACGATCCGACGCTGAACAAACTGATCGAACTCGCGCTCGCACGCAACTTCGACATCGCCACCGCTTACGCGCGCGTCGATCAGGTCCAGGCCGGGATTCGGTTGGCTCGCTCGCAACTGTTGCCATCGCTCGGTGCGAGCGTGAGCGGCGCAAGGTTTCACGGCGGCGAGACGCAGCTCGAGTTCGCGCAGTTCCTCGGCATCACCAATACCGATGCGCAGTTCTTTCGAGTAGGTCTGCAGGCGCAATGGGAGATCGATCTGTTCGGCCAGGGACGCTCGCGGCTCTCGGCGGCACGGGAGCAGGTACGCGCGGCTGCGGGCGATGCGGAAGCGGTGCGCCTGAGCGTGGTGTCGGGTGTCGCGGATCTGTACGTCACGTATCGCGGCCTGTTGCGTCAGCGCACGATCCTGTTGCAAAGCCGCGCGATCGCGGACGACTTCGTCGACATCGCCGAAAAGAGCTTTACCGCGGGCCTCGTGATGAGTACCGACATCGAAGCGGCGCGCGCTGGCCGTGCGCAGGTCGATGCGCGTTTGCAGGACCTGGAGAACGGCATCGCTCAGGCGCGGCTGAATTTGCAGAATCTGTGCGGCGTGCAGCCAGCGGAGTTCGCGGGAATCCTCGATGAAAGCGACACGCTGATGACCGCGCTGCCGCATATCGAGCCCGGCCAGCCCGTCGATCTGCTGATGCGGCGCCCGGATCTGATCGCGGCGCAGGCCCGCGTGAATGCGGCGGTCAGACAGTCGGATGTCGCGCGACTCAACTACTGGCCGACCATATCGCTAAGCGGCATGCTCGCGCGCAACGGTTGGGAGTTCGCAGGTCAAAACCTGGGGACCAGCACGTTCTGGCTATTCGGCGCGGCGATGGCGATGCCGCTGATCGACTTCGGCGCGCGGCGCTCGCAGGTGGAGTCGTCGGATGCGCAGGCGCAGCAGGCGATGTTCAACTACGAAAAGACCGCGCTCGGCGCATTCTATGACGTCGAGCGTGCGCTGGCGCGTTTGAACCGGCAGGACGAGTTGTTCAATGCGCGCAATGAAGAAGTCGCGCGTCGTACCACGCAGCTGAACCAGGTGCGACGTCGCTACGAGCTCGGCGATACCGGCCGCGTCGATATCGATCAGGTGCGGGTTGCGCTGCTCGAAAGCCAGTCGTCGCAGGCGAGGGAAGAGGTCGGCAAACTGCAGGCACAGTTCGCGCTGTTCAGAGCGATGGGGGGCGGCTGGTTGGCCAATCCGCCAGTCGCAGCGAATCCACAAACGCCGACGGGACCCGCGGCCGCCGCCGGGAACGCACCGGCGCCGGCGTCACAATGAGCGACGACGAGGCACCGCAAACGCACGAAACATTCGCAAGGCCGTTGGCTTCAGTCGGGAGGACTAACAGGAGATGCGCAACGTACGCGCACCTGCTCCGCGTAAGTCCCTTTCTGGAAGAAATCAGCTTCTCTGAAGGGTGAACGATGGCAACCCAGGTCGAGACGAAACTGTCGTTACCCGCATTGACCGCGATGGTCGTCGGCTCAATGGTGGGCGCAGGGATATTCTCGTTGCCGCGCAATTTCGCACGCGCGACCGGACCGTTCGGAGCCGTCATTGCATGGTGCGTGGCGGGCATCGGCATGTATGCGCTGGCGCGCGTGTTCCAGGCGCTCGCACAGCGCCGGCCCGAACTCGATGCCGGCGTGTTCGCCTATGCGCGAGCGGGCTTTGGCGATTATGCGGGCTTTCTATCCGCATTCGGCTACTGGATGGCCGGCTGCTTCGGCAACGTGTCGTACTGGGTGCTGATCAAATCGACGCTCGGCGCTTTCGTCCCCGTCTTTGGCGAGGGCAATACGGCGACCGCGATCTTCGTGTCGTCGGTGGGCATCTGGCTGTTTCATCTGGTGATGCTGCGCGGTGTCCAGCAGGCCACGATGATCAACACGATCGTGACGGTCGCGAAAGTGATTCCGATCGTGCTGTTCATCGTGATACTGATCGCGCTGTTTCGCGCCGACATGTTTCATGCAAATCTGCGGGAAGGCAACGATCAGCTCGGCAACGGCCTGTTCTCGCAGGTTCGCGCGACGATGCTCGTCACCGTCTTCGTGTTCGTCGGTATCGAAGGTGCGAGCGTGTACTCGCGCTACGCGAAAAAGCGCTCGGACGTCGGCGCCGCGACGATCACCGGCTTCGTCGCCGTGCTGTGTCTGCTGGTGCTGGTGACTCTGCTGCCTTACGCGAGCTTGCCGCGCGCCGATCTCGCGGTGATGCGCCAGCCGTCGATGGCCGCGGTACTCGGCGCGCTGCTCGGCCCATTCGGCGTCGTGTTCATCAGCGCCGGTCTGATCATTTCGATCCTTGGCGCATACCTCGCATGGTCGCTGATCTGTGCCGAGGTGCTGTTCGCCGCTGCGCGGCTCGAGACGATGCCGCGCATCTTCGCGCGACAAAACGAGCGCAAGCTGCCGGTCGCGGCGATCTGGCTCACGAGCACCGTGGTGCAGTGTTTCGTCGTCAGCACGTACTGGTCGACCGATGCGTTTGCGCTGATGCTCAATCTGACGAGTTCGATGGCGCTGATTCCGTATTTCCTCGTGGCTGCGTACGGCATCAAGGCTGCGCGCCGCGATAGTGGACAGAATGGAGGCACCTTGAGCGGTGCGTTGCGCACCGAGTATTTCGTCGCGATGTTCGCGACGTTCTATACGGCCTTTCTGCTGTTCGCGGGCGGCCTGAAATTCCTGATGCTATCGGCACTGCTTTATGCGCCCGGTACGGTGCTGTATGTATTGGCCAAACGCGAGCGCGGCATGCGGGTGTTTTCGAAAGTCGAGTGGGTCATCTTTGCCGTCGCGGCCTGCGGCGCGATTGCCGCGCTGATCGGCCTCGCGACCGGCACGATCGTCATCTGAGTGGTCGATCATCGTAGTCGCGCGAGCGCGGCTCGATCGGAACGTGTTCGCGGGAGAGCGATCGCAGCATGGACAAGCGCGTCAGACTTTCAGCGCCGGGCCTGATGGCGATGGTGATCGGCTCGATGGTCGGGGTGGGCGTCTTTTCGTTGCCGCAGGCGCTCGGCAAATATACCGGCGTCGTCGGGTCGTTGATCAGCTGGACCATCACCGGCTCCGGCATGCTGATACTCGCGCTGATCTTTCAACGGCTCGCATGGCGCAAGGCCGAGCTCGACGTCGGCGTCTATACATATGCGCGCGTCGGGTTCGGACGCTATACGGGATTTCTGTCGGCGTTCGGCTACTGGTGCGCCAGCTGTCTCGGCAACGTGGCCTATCTCGTGCTGATCAAGTCCGCGCTCGCGATCGTCGTGCCCTCGTTCGGCGCCGGCAATACGTTTAGCGCGATCGTCAGTTCCTCGCTGATGATCTGGGTGTTTCACTATCTGATTCTGCGCGGCGTGAAGGGCTCGTCGATTGCGAATGCGTCTATGACGGTCGCCAAGTTGCTTGCGCTCGGACTGTTCGCGGTGCTCGTGCTGTCGAGCGTCGAGTGGCGGGTGTTCGTCGCGAATCTGTGGACCGGTCCCGAGCCGTCGGCGACCGGTCTTTTCGATGAGGTGCGCAAGACGATGTTGGGGACGGTCTTCGTGTTTCTCGGCGTCGAAGGCGCGAGCGTTTATTCACGGCACGCGCGCGAACGGCGCGACGTCGGCGTCGCGACCGTGCTCGGCTTTCTATGCGTGCTTGCGTTGATGGTCATGGTCACGTTGTTGTCGTATGGCGTATTGCCGCTCGAGCAGCTGGGTACGCTAAGAAATCCGTCGATGGCTGGCGTGCTGAGCGCCGCGGTCGGTGCCTGGGGCGCGGTCGTGGTCAAGCTCGGCCTGTTGATCTCGGTACTCGGCTCCTATCTCGCATGGACGCTGATCGCCGCCGAAATTCTGCACGCGGCGGGCAAGAGCCGTACGATGCCCGCGTTTCTCGGCCGAGAAAACCGCAACCACGTACCGGTCGCCGCGCTATGGATGACGAGCCTCGTGATCCAGGCGTTTCTGATCGTGACGCTGTTTTCGAAAGAAGCGTTCACGCTGGCCAAGGAGTTCACGACATCGATGAGCCTGATTCCATATCTGTTCGTCGCCGGCTATGGATTGAAGCTCGCCGCGAGCGGCGAATCGTATGCGGGGCAGCCGTGGTCACGGCGCATCGATTTCATGCTCGCGCTGATGGGCTGCGTCTATGCGCTCTTTCTCGTGTACGCGGGCGGCCTGCATTATCTGTTGATGTCGACCGTGCTTTACACGGCGGCGACTGCATGGTTCTACATCGCCGAGCGTCGCAAGGGAAAACGGCCTGTGTTTACGGTGCTGGAACGCTGGCTGTTCATCGTGGTTCTGCTTACCGCGCTGGTCGCGTTCGCCGATCTCGTGCGCAATCATTTCGGGGCTTGAGCATTTCAGTGCCGCTCGCAGGTGACGGCGGTGCTCAGGAGATAGCTTGCTGCGCGCGCCGCGGGGCTCACATCAGCGCGGCCTCGCGAATGCAGCGAATGAAATAGTCGGCCGGGCGCGTGTGAATCGCGCCTTCGCGCTGCATCAGATGCAATCTCGCAGTGCGCGACGTTTCAACGAAATCCAGCCTTTTCATATGCCCCGTCGAGTTCACGAGTTCGAGCGTGTGCGAAGCCCAGGCCATCACCGCGTCGATGCTGAGTGCGAGGCTGTACATCAGCGATTGCGACGTGCAGCGAGTGATCCGGCTCGGCACCGGCAGGCCCTGACGGTTGAACAGATCGGCGACAAATTGCGGATAGTCGTCGGTAGTGTCGGAGTGGACCCATTCGACATCGCACAGATCGGCGAGCGAACTGGCCTTCGCGAGCGCACCGTTCGCGCGCACTGCGAACGCCAAAGGATAAGACAGCAGTTCCGAACATTCGATCGACGAATCGGCGGACGATTCGGTCGCCGCGGCGAGCGCGAAATCGAGCGAACCCTGGCGCAACCGATCCTGTAGGTTCGTCGCGTGAAACTCGAGAAATTCGACTGTGATGTGCGGCATATCCAGGCGAAACCGTGCATAAGCATCGGGCAGCAGCGTAAGTGCCGCGAGCGGCGTCACACCGATCGTCACGCGGCCTTCCTGCGCGCCTCGCTCCATCGCCATCTGCTGTTCGGCGCGCCCGAGTTCCCCGACGATCAACCGCGCATGCCGCAACAGAGATTCCCCGGTGCGCGTAAGAGCGACGCCATTGACGCTACGGCCGAATAACGACATGCCGATATCGGTTTCCAGTTCCCGAATGGCTTTGGTAACGGCTGGCTGACTGACGAATAGCGCCCGCGAGGCGCCGACGATCGTGCCATGATCCGCGACGGCGACCAGTGCGCGCAATTGATGAAGCTTAATTGCCATTAACCTTATTACCTCAGGGTAAATACTATAACTAACGGTTATTGGCATAAAACTTTATCATGTTTTTATTCGCCGCCGCTCTCGTAGACTGCCTCTCAATTCGCGCTGAGCTCGATCCAGCGCGTGTCACACGGGTCTGTCAGAGGAGACGGCGTTGTCCCATAACATCAATATCGATCCCGCAATTCGCGAGCAGGCGGCCGAATTCGTCGAATTGCGCCGGCGCATTCATGCACATCCGGAACTGGGATTCGAAGAAGTCGAAACGAGCCGGCTCGTCGCCGGGAAACTTAAGGAATGGGGTTATCAGGTTACTGAAGGCATCGGGGGTACGGGGGTGGTCGGCCGTCTGAAACTCGGCGACGGCACGCGCGCGATCGGCATTCGCGCGGACATGGACGCGCTGCCGATCATCGAGGACACCGGTCTGCCGTATGCGAGCCGGGTGCACGGCAAGATGCATGCATGCGGGCACGACGGACACACGGCGATCCTGCTGGCGGCCGCGCATTACTTTGCACAAACGCGGCGCTTCGACGGCACGTTGAACCTGATCTTCCAGCCGGCCGAAGAGGGGCAGGGCGGCGCCGTGCGGATGATGGAAGAGGGTCTGTTCGAGCGCTTTCCGTGCGACGCGGTCTACGCGCTGCATAACGCACCGGGCGTGCCGGTCGGCATGTTCATCGTGCAGCAGGGCGCGATGGCGGCATCGGCCGATCTGGTGACGGTCACACTGACCGGCAAGGGCATGCACGCCGCGATGCCGCATCTGAGCCGCGATCCCGTGGTGGCTGCCGCGAGCATCGTGATGGCACTGCAGACCATCGTCGCGCGCAACGTGCCGCCGGCCGATGCCGCGGTGCTGACCGTCGGTGCGATCCAGGCCGGCACCGCGCACAACGTCGTGCCCAACACGGCGACGATCCTGCTGACCGTGCGCACGCTCAGCAACGAGGTCCAGCAACTGATCGAAACGCGCTTGCGCGAGATCGTCGAGAGCCAGGCGGCCAGCTTCGGCGTCAGTGCGCACATCGACTATCAGCGGGTCACGCGCGTGCTGATGAACACCGCTCAGGAGACCGCGCGCGCTCGCGAAGCGGTTGCCGCGGTGGTCGGCGCACAGAACATCCTGCCGCTGCCGCCGGGCATGATGGGCGGTGAGGACTTCTCGTGGATGCTGGAGAAAGTGCCGGGCTGCTACGTCGCGCTCGGCAACGGTCACGAAGGTCACGGCAGCTGCATGATCCACAACGCCGGCTACGACTTCAACGATCAGGCGCTGCCGATCGGCGTCGCCTACTGGGCCGCGCTCGTCGAGCAATACCTCTCAGCCTGAACTTCGCCAATTCGCGTTTCGCCGACCCGGCGTGCCGACGGGCCGGTGGCCAGACTACGTCCATATCGGGGATTCACATGAAATATAAAAAGACCGTTTGCGCCGCGACCGTGGCGCTGATGTCACATGCGGCCTGGGCCGACTCGTACCTGCAGCAATGGCTGTCCGCGTGGCCGTCGATGGAAAGCGCGATCCAGCAGAACGGCGTTCAGCTGTACGGCGCCGTCGACATGGGTCTGAACTTCCAGAGCGTCAGCGGCACCTCGAAGTGGCAAACGCAGAGCGGCGGCGTTCATACGTCGCAATTTGGGTTGTTTGGCCGCGAAGATCTCGGCGGCGGCCTGAAGGCGGAATTCAACCTCGAAAACGGCTTCATGGCGAACAATGGCGCGTTCGGCACCAGCAACACGCTGTTCGACCGCGCCGCATGGGTCGGGCTGAACTCGGCGACATGGGGTGTGGTGCGCCTCGGCTTGCAACCGACCGCGAACCTGCCGGAAGTCATCGACCCATTCGGCGAAGTGACGACGAACTCGGTTGTCGCGTGGCTCGCCGGCGGTGCGGTGCAGACGCCGAAGGGCGTCGGCTACAACGCGGACCTCGGGCCGGGTTCGAGCCAGGTGCTGGTGCGCGCGAGCAACGCGGTGACATGGACCACGCCGCGGGTGATGGGCTTCGGCGCGACGTTCCTGTATGCGTTCAACAACCAGGCCGGCGTGTCGCCGAATGCGTCGAATCAGGGCGTGGTCGCGTCGTGGACGAACGGCACGTGGTACCTGTCGGGTGCCTACAACCGCGTGTGGAGCTCGCCGGTCGAAACCTCGGCGGGCAAGCAAACCGTGCGCAACGATATCTACGGGGTATCTGCGATCTACGACGTCGGCAGCTACGTGCTAACGGCCGCGTTCGCGCAGGTGGCGCCGAAGCTCGCAGGCAACGGCATCGCGCGCTCGTACATCGTCGGCGCGACAGTGCCGTGGGGACGTCACGCGGTGCGCGCGTCGGTGGTCTATCGCGATACATCGGGAGTGCGTGACAGTGCTGGCGATCCGGCGAAGGACTCGGCGCTCGGCGCGATGCTCGGCTACGACTACTCGCTGTCGAAGCGCACGTCGCTGTATGCGCGCGCGGGCTTCATCCGCAACTACGGGATTTCGAGTGTGATTCTGAACAGTAATCCGCTGCCGCTGCAAACGGGGACCGCGTCGCCTGAACTGGGCACGACGCCGATGACGGCGTCACTCGGCATCTATCACCTGTTCTGAATCGAGACACGGCGGGTCGTCGCCTATGCGCCGGTCTGGTATATGAGCGCGTGCATACTCGTCAGTCTCGCCGCGCTGACTGTATTCGACGAGCGCATCACCGATTAACGGCCGGAGTCGTCGTCGGTGTCATCCGGCCATAGATGACAGGAGAACAAAATGAACGCACGGAAATGGGTGAAGCTGGTTGGCGCGAGCGCGATCGTGTTCGCTTGCCTGAATACTCACGCGCAACCGCAAGCGGGTGGGTCGGTTCCGACGGCGCAAGCGGAGGCGGCTTCCTCGCCAACCGAGGGCGAGATCAAGGCAGCCAACCGGCAACTCGTGCGGGACGTACGCCGCGCATTCAGAAACGCGCGAAGTCAGGGGCTGCGGGCCAGCAACATTACAGTGCGCGCAAATAACGGCGTCGTGACGTTGACGGGCAGCGCGCCGACCGCGGACCAGGTCGATCTCGCTACCAACATTGCGAAAGGCGTACCCGGTGTTCAGTCGGTGACGAGCCGCGTCGCGGTGCGCAAGGAATTCAGCACACGGGGCAGCAACTAGCGAGGAATCGCGACGGGTCCGACTGGGGCTAGATGTTGACTCGAAGCACGACGTTGCTCATCGCCCAGTCATTGCCGCTTCTTGTGGAACGCTCAACGTACTTGCCGCTCGCAAGCGTGTCTGGAGAGCACCTTGAGCCAAGCACTCCTCGTACCTATGACGCATATAGGAATTCTCCGATTTTTTTCCTGTTAGCGCCCCGTACAATTCGGCTAAGTTGAAGGCGGGAGTCTTTTAAATTCTCGCCGCTGTCCATGTCAGGTTGCATGCGAAAAATTACTTTGTGTTCTACCAAAAGCGCACCGACCTGCTCAGCGATTTCAATTGATTCAAAAAAACAGTGGCTCAAAAACGTCCGACGAGTGGCATGGGCGAGATATTCCCGCGCCCTTCCCGTCATGTATCGGCGTGAAATGACATCGTACTTTGGTAACAAAGCATGCAGGTGTGTCGGCACGAGAAAAGTATTCACCAGCGTGGTATGGAGTGCGAGTGAACAAAATCAGAGTGGCTATTGCCGACGATCATCCATTCATTCTCCTCGGCGTCGAGCATCTTCTCCAGCGTTGTCCGGATATTCAGGTCTGTTTCAAAAGCGAAACGATTGGCCAGCTTCTCCAGCTGTTGGTTGAAGTACCAGTCGATGTGCTCGTGTGCGACTACGAATTCGAAGGCGATCCGTATGCCGATGGTCTCAATCTTCTTGACCGCATCCGGCGTGTCGCTCCAACCTTACGAGTAGTGTTCCTGAGTACGCACTCTTCCACGCACATCATTTCGGCTGCGCTCAATGCGGGGGCGGCCGGCTTTGTCGGTAAGGGGCCGGAGGGCTTTGTCAGCCTGACCGCTGCCATTCGTGCCGCCAAGAATAAGAGCGTCTTTCTGCCTGATTCCATTGCGAACAAGATGTTGCGCGCAACGGCGCGCGCAGCGGAAGGCGGTTCTTCTCTCAATTTGCTGTCTAAAAATGAGTCGACAGTCGTGCGAATGATCTGCGACGGCATGTCGATCGCCACAATTGCCGAGCGGCTCAATCGCAGTCCCAAGACCGTCAGCAATCAGAAGAACGCTGGCATGAAGAAGCTGGGTGCCAGAAACGACGTAGAACTCGTCACGATCGTGCGCGAGTGGTCCTGCTCGTAGCCATTGCCGCGATCCTCAGGCGGATTCTGTAGTTCTCCTGGCGCCTTTCCCCTACCGTCTGGCGGTCCTGACATCGGCTCAGTTCGAGGATCGACACGCCGTTTGTCGGCTGTCCCATATGGTATTTCATTTTGGGTATCGGCCCATTAACACCGACCTTCTTCAATGACATCATTCCTCTGCCTTGACGATCGCTGGGGAGCTCCGGCTTCACAAGGGTGTGTAGTTTTGAAATAGCAACAAAGAGGAATCTCATGAAAAAACAAGTGACGCAACTCATGATCGCGGTGGCCGGCCTGTCCGTCGCGCCGATGGTTTTCGCTCAAGCCGCACCGGGCACAGGTCAGGTAACGTTCAACGGCGAACTGATCGACGACACCTGCGTGATTAACGCCGGTGACGACGACAAGACGGTCACGCTGCCTACCCTGTCTACCCAGTCGCTGGTTGCCGCTGGCCAAACCGCCGGCTCCAGGATGTTCGAAATTTCGGTGTCGCAGTGCCCGGCAACGCTGACCAATGTCGCGGCGCATTTCGAGACCACGAACATGGACCCGGCTACGCGTAATGCCATCAATCAGGCAAGCACTTCGCCGGCTTCCAATGTCGAAGTGCAATTGCTTGACAGTGATGGCAATACGCCAATTCTTCTGGGTAGCACGGGTTCGTTCGTTCCTATCGCGAGCAACGGCACCGCAACGATGAACTACGGCGGCCGGTACTACGCAACGAACAAAACCACGGCCGGTAACGTGACGGCTGTTGTTCGCTACACGTTGGCATATCAGTAAGCCAGTCCAAGCCGAATGGCATCGGGTTGCGCTTCTTCTCGGAAGGCAACCCGAAGTGACATTCCGCTTATCGGTCGCGTGGAGGAGCGAGTGTCTTCAATGAAATTCTCTAGATATCTGGTTGCGGCCATAGCGTGCAGTGTCGCGTCGTTTGCTGCACAAGCTGCTATCACCATTACCGGTACACGAGTTATTTATCCGGCGCAAAACCGTGAAGTCAACGTTCGTTTGAACAATGTTGAGAGCCGCCCGGTCCTGGTCCAAGCGTGGCTGGACGACGGCGATGCGGCAGCTGCGCCGAATGAAATCAAGGTGCCGTTTACGTTGTTGCCAGCCGTATTTCGAGTCGAACCTCACCGAGGTCAGGCTTTGCGCATCATGTTCGCGGGCGGCGACCTGCCGGTTGACCGTGAAACAGTCTATTGGTTGAACGTTCTGGAAATTCCGCCGAAGCCTAAGGACGCTGATGACCGGAACATGATTCAGCTCGCGTTCCGCACGCGTATCAAGATGTTTTACCGGCCCACATCGTTGCTCGATGACCCAACGGCGGGGCGAGCTCAACTGAAGTGGCATGTCGAGTCGGATGACAAAGGTCAGAAGGTCGTTCGTCTCGACAACCCATCGCCCTACTACATTTCCGTCGGCATGGCGGAAGTAGAGACGGCAGGCAAGAAAGTCGCTCTTTTGCCCACTATGGCACCTCCGTTCGGGCACGTTGATCTCCATCCACAAGAAGGAAAGCTGGATATCAAAGCTCCTGCCACGGTTTCCTACACAGTTCTGAACGACTTCGGCACAGCGATCAAGGACTCGGCGGTGGTGGTAGGAGTACAAAGCGCGGAAGCGCAAAAGAATCAATAATTGGAATACGGTATGTCGGGCGTGCGGAATAGTAAGACGGCGGTTGCAACAGTATTCACTAATGTCCCTTTCCGATTCCACCCACTGGCGTGGGCGGCAATCGTAGCGTCGGGCTGGGTCTTTTCCGCGAATTCCGCGGTCGCCGCATGTGCGTCGGATTCGGGCGGGGCGACGCCGCCCAGTGACTGCTCGGCGTCCGAACTGCCGCAGCAGGCAGTTGGTGCCAACGTAGAAGCTGCGCATACAGATGCGTCATCTGACCTGCCGACATCGAATGCGCCGTCTGTGGAAGCTCCGCAAGAAGTCGAGTTCAATCCCGCGTTCTTCACGGGCAACGTCGCCGATCTGTCGCGCTATACGCGAGGTAATCCTGTTGCTCCGGGTGTCTATCCGGTCGAACTGCTCGTCAATGGTAAGAAGCGTGGACGCTTCGATGTCGTTTTTCAGGCGGTGCCGGACTCGGATATCGCCAGGCCCTGCTTCACGATACCCAGCCTGGACCGGGCTGGCGTAGATACTGAACACGTGATCCAACGGCTAACGGAAACCGGAAAGGGCGACGTCGACGATGCAGATGCGTCATCGCAATGCGTGCCGCTGGCGGAAGCCATACCAGGATCGCTGGCATCGTTCAACACCGCCGATCTCCAGCTCGATCTGTCGATTCCACAGATCGAACTGCGCAAGGAGGCTGCCGGTTATGTCGATCCATCCCGTTGGGACAACGGGATCAACGCAGGCTTCGTGCAATACAGTCTCGCCAGCTATACGACTCACCAGAACAATGGGAGCGGAGACTTCAGCAGTGCCTACCTCGGTGTGCAAAGCGGATTAAACGTGAACGGCTGGCGTTTCCGGCAGTGGGCCACGGCAAGCTTGCAGAACCGGAGTCCCGACGCGCATTGGCAAAGTGTCGCGCTGTTCGCGCAGCACGATGTCACGGCGCTGAAGAGTCAATTGACGATCGGCGACAGCTCGACGAGCGGTGACGTCTTCGATTCGTTCAACGTGCGTGGCGTCCAGCTTTCGAGCGACGACCGCATGTTGCCGGATTCCATGCGCTCCTACGCACCGGTTGTGCGTGGCGTGGCCGATACCAATGCACGCATCATCGTCCGTCAGAACAACGTCATCGTCGCGGAGACCAGCGTACCGCCGGGGCCATTTGAATTGAGCGACCTGCCGGCTACCGGCTATGGCGGCGACCTTCAGGTCACTATTGCAGAATCCGACGGCCGCCAGCGGACTTTTCTGGTTCCGTTCGCGTCAGTCCCGCAGTTGTTGCGGCCAGGTGTTTCACGTTTCAATCTGACGACCGGTGTCTATCGCGATACCGTGCTGGATAGCCATCCGTGGGTAGCGCAGGCGGTTTATCAGCGCGGCCTGACAAACCTGTGGACCGGCTACACCGGTGCACAGTTCGCGGAAGGTTATTGGGCAGGGCTGGTCGGTGTCGCGCTCAATACGCCGCTCGGCGCATTCGCGTTTGACGTAACCGCGGCCGGAACGAATATTCCCGGCATGTCGGGTGGTCGTCCCGGCTACAGTACCCGGATCAGCTACAGCAAGCTTCTTCCGGGGCCGAACACGAATTTTTCGGTTGCGGCCTACCGCTATTCGACCGCACGCTTCTATAGCCTGCGTGACGCGATGTACGCGCGATATGGCCCGCGAGACATCACGGGTCAGTATGACTACCGCACGCGCAGCCGTCTGCAACTGAACGTCAACCAACCGATCGGCGAGTCTAGTTCTTTTTATATCGCCGGCAGTTCGCAGAACTACTGGGGCGCGTCGAAGGGCTACGATCTGCAATATCAGGTTGGCTTCAACAGCGCGTACAAACGGGTGTCCTACTCGCTGTATGCGCAACGCACGCGCCTGCAAAACTCGAAGATCAGCACGCAGGTAGGCTTGAACCTGACGATTCCGCTCGGTAAGGTCGACTCGAACGAGCATCGTACGTTCGACTATCTGACCACCAACGTTGCGCGCAGCTCGAACGGGGACAGCACGATCCAGGCCACTGCGTCGGGCAACACGACCGGAGCCACGCCGATCAACTACGGTGTCAACGCATCGAGGATCGTCGCCGGCGACAATCGAACCGTTTCCGCAGGCGGTTACGCGATGTATCGCGCGCCGTTCGGTACGTACAACCTCAATGCATCGATCAGCAATCAGACCCGTCAAGCCGCATTCAACGCCGACGGCGCGGTCGTCATTCACAGCGGCGGCGTCACGCTGAGCCCGCCACTCGGTCAGGCCTTCGCGCTCGTCGAAGCGAAAGGCGCAGAGGGTGGCCGGATTATCAATGGCCAGGGCGCGCGAATCGACGGCCACGGCTATGCGGTGGTGTCTTCGTTGACGCCATACCGGGTCAACACGGTCGCGCTGGATCCGAGCGACGTGCCGCTCGACGTTGAACTGGGCAACACGAGTGAAGAAGTCGTGCCGCGCGCGAATTCGCTGGTGAAGGTGAAGATTGCGACGACGCAGGGCACACCTATCTTCGCGGAGGTCATGGATAGGGAAGGCAAAGCCATGCCGATGGGCGCCGAGTTGTTCGATGAATCCGAGAAATCGGTGGGCATCGTCGGTCAGGGCGGTCTCGCGTATCTGCGCGGCCTCGAGCACGAAGGCAAGCTGCTGGTGCGCTGGGGCAACCGCGCAGCGGAGCAGTGCGTGATGCCGTACACGGTGCCAGCCGACGACAAAGCGGACAGCAGCCCTCACGCGGGAATCGTTGCGCGCATCAAACTGAGCTGTGATCCAGCGCTTGTCTGGTCTGCGCCGGCAAAGCCCGTCGCGCGGCGTTCAGCGGGCGCGGCGCTTGTCAGTTCGCTTCGCTGAAGGCGAAGGCCGATGCCCGGTCAGCGCCAGCGCTGCGGCTCAGATGATTCCGCCGACAGTGGAGGTCAGAAAATGAAAAATATTTGCAGATACTTTCGAATTGCCGGACCAACTGCCGGGTTGATCGCGAGTGCGCTGTTGGGATCAGTTTGCGTATATGCGCAAGGATCGCCCTCGGTCACGCTCAACTTTAGTGGCACCTACAACGCGACGACGTGTTCGCTGGTCAGTTCGCCCGACATGACGGTCACATTGCCGAGGCTTTCGACGCAATCGCTGCCGAGAGCCGGAGTGGCGGATGGCTCAAAGGTCTTCACCATCACGATCCGATGCCCAAGCGGCGAGACGGGTGCGCGCGTGTATTTCGAGAGCGGTTCGTCGACCGATCCCAATACGGGAAATTTGGACCTGCAAAACGCGGGCGGCACGACATCGGCAAAGAATGTACAGGTCATGCTGGCGAATGCGGACGGATCGCGGATCAAGGTCGGCGACCGATCCACGATGAAGGTCATTCCGATCACGTCCACGGATCCGACGCCGGTGGATTTCATTGCCAGCTACTACGCAACGGGTCGAGCCACGGCTGGCACTGTGAGTACATTCGTCACCTATGTCGTCGAAATGCCCTGAGGGTGCCGGCGCGCATACGTTTATATGATGTTTGATTCAACGGTCGCGCTGATGCGAGCGACAGCGTTGCATGCGGCACTGCTGTCCGACGGCGCGCAAATGCCGGCTGTTCTTTTTTGGCGCGCGCGTTGTAGCACGTTGATCGAAACGCTACAGCAGCAAATGCAGGATCGAAACTTTCCGCCAACGGATATCCAGGAAGTCAGCCTCGCACAGTGCGTTCTGCTGGATGAGCTGACGCTGCATGCATTGCCTTCCAACCAGCACGAAGAATGGTTGCGTGACCCGTTGCAGAGGCGTTTTCATGGCGTGCGCGATGGCACTGCATTGGTTTGGGAACGGATCGAAACGGTGGTGGATGGCGGCGGCCGAGATCTCGCCGGACTCGAGTTCTACAGCATGTTGCTGGGGCTGGGCTTCGACGGCGGACGCAGAGACGCGAACGCATATCTGGAGCGTGCGAGATTGGAGTTGAACTGGCATAGATGTGATACGGCGGCGTTGTCCACACCCGACGCACCGAAAACCGCCATGACACCGTCCAATTCGATTCGGCCGGCGGACATATCACGCATCGCACTTTCGCGCAGGACCGCCGGCGTGCTCATTGCTGGCGCGATTGCCGTCGCGTCACTATGGACGGCGCTGGACGTTAGCCTGGACGTTGCGATAAGTGATCTACCTGAATCATCGTCCCCGCAGAGTACGCAATGATTTCCGCAAACAGCTACCGAGCGGCGCTGATCTGGGTCGCTGTCTCCGTTGCCGGCCTGATCTGGCTGTGTTTGCCGCTTGCCCTTCAACCGTCGTGGCCCGTTGTGCTTAGCCTTGTTCTGCTGACGGCGGTGGGCACGGCGGTATTGCCAACTTGCGGGCGATCGAAGCCGACCCACGAGGACCAGCACGTTCAGACCGGGAACATGCGCGAGTTATCGATCGTTCTTGTCGCCGGGCCACATGCCGGTGCGTTGTTTGCGCGCGATGGCCAAGCAGCCACGCTGCGCCGAAGCGTTGATGCCGTGTGGTTTCATGTCACGTCCCCCGGGGCGCTGTCCAGCGTGTTGGACACGGTGATGGAGTCGTATCAACGTCCGCCGGATGCTGTGTTGATGCCCGTTGTTCCCGACGCTGAGTGCGACGACGCGGTGATTCGCCGCGAATTTACCCGCTGGAAGCATGAAATCGCCGCAAGCACCGCTCCCCGGGCGTTCGTATTACCTTGCTATCTCGCGATCTACGCTTATCTCGGCGCGAATCGCGACCGCGCAGTGGAACCGGTCTGGTTCGGCGATGCAAGCAGTTTGTCGACAACGCCACTCGCGACCGCAACCGCTTGGCAACATGCGCAAGCACTCAGGCAACAGCTGGACCAGGCATGGCTCGCGGTCGCACGGCCGCAACGTGCCTCGCGTGCCGGCTTGGGACACGCAGTGTTCGACTGGCTAGAAGATGCGGCGCTGTTGTCGATACTTTCGTCGCTCGCGAACACCGCGCCGCTCTCGCTGCGTGGCTTGCTGTTGGCCGATATCGGACACCCACCGATGCGTCCCGGCGCCTGGTCGCGATGGCTAACCGGAAAAACCACGCTGCGGCCGCCGCTGATGACGCCGAAGGCGCAGCCGCAGCCGCTGTCTCTACCCTTACTCAGGACCATTGTGCGGAACGAGAGCGTCCGGTTCTCGAAGAGCGAGCGGGGCCGACCGTACTCCGCAATGCTGCACGCAGTGGCTGCGTCGGCCGTCGTCCTGATGGTATCGGTTGGTGTGTCAGCATGGTCGAACAGCAGATTGGTCGCGCGAGTCGCGGACGACCTCGAGGTGTACACGCATATACCCACAGCCCGTGCCGACGCGAAGCGTGAGCGATTCGAATCGTTGCGCAGGCATTCCGCCGAGCTGGCTCGCTATGCGAGCAACGGTGTGCCGACGGGACTCGGCTGGGGACTGTATCGGGGCAAGCGGTTGCAAGTCGCGCTTGAACGCGTGACCGCCACATCGCATTCACCATCGATTCCCGCGCATTCGCCGCCGTACGCTGTGACGATCGACAATTTCCTGTTGTTCGACAGCGGCAAGACGACGCTGAAGCCAGGTGCAGAGCCGAGACTCAAAGGCGTTCTCGATCTGATTCGCGCCAATCCCGACAAGCGGATCCTGATCGCGGGTCACACGGACAACATGGGTTCCAGCGTCGCGAATCAGAAGCTGTCCGAGGCACGGGCACAGGCCATCCGCGATTGGTTCGTCAACACTGCTTCCTTGCCCGTGACACGTTTCGCCATTCAGGGATATGGCGACACGCGGCCGATTGCCAGCAATGAAAATACTCAGGACCGCGAGAAGAATCGTCGTGCCGAAATTACCCTTATTCCCGATTCAGGCGCCCAATAAAAGTACTCGTCGCGGGTATCCGTCCAAGTGGCAGCATTCGTGGCACGTCAAACCCCTCATTTGTTCTTGCAATCGAGACCGAATTTTGGGCAACCGCCCATATCGTCACGCTGCTTCGAGACATAACATCACCGGATAGCGCATTTCCTAAGTGAAAACGAGCGGTGCCACCGCTTCTTATTTTATTTGAGCGATAACCTCAGAGCACTATGTCGGCTTCTACCAGTTCTCAAAAATTCATCGCACGTAATCGTGCTCCTCGCGTCCAGATCGAATACGACGTCGAAATTTACGGTTCCGATAAGAGAGTCGAGCTCCCGTTCGTGATGGGCGTCCTCGCCGACTTGTCGGGCAAGCCGCTCGAACCGTTGCCCGCCGTCGGCGATCGCAAGTTCTTCAATATCGACATCGAGAACTTCGACGAGCGAATGAAGGCCATGAAACCGCGTGTCGCGTTCGCGGTGCCCAACACGCTGACGAACGAAGGTCAGCTGATGGTCGATATCACGTTCGAAAGCATGGACGATTTCTCGCCCGCAGCCGTCGCGAAGAAGGTTAACGCGCTCGCGCAACTGCTGGAGGCGCGTACGCAGCTCGCCAATCTGCAAACGTATATGGATGGCAAGAGTGGCGCGGAAAACCTGGTCAGCAAGGTGTTGAGAGACCCTGCATTGCTCGAAGCGCTTGCCAAGGCGCCGAAACCGGAAGCGGCAACCACCGGCGAGCCGGTGACCGACGAATGATCTTTGCTTTCCGCACGAAAGCACAGCCTGAAACAATGGGGAAATGATGGCCGAACTTCAAGCGAATACGCGCGCCAAGGCAACGGCGAGCGTGACCAATCAATCCGATTTCAATGCACTCCTGTCGCGCGAATTCAAGCCCAAAACGGAGCGCGCGCGCGAGGCTGTAGAGGGGGCTGTCCGAACGCTCGCTCAGCAAGCACTGCTTACATCGGCAACAGTGTCGGACGACGCCTACAAAAACATAGAGTCGATTATTGGGGAGATCGATCGCAAATTGTCCGAACAGATCAACCTGATTCTTCATCACGAAGATTTCCAGAGTCTTGAAAGCGCATGGCGTGGACTTCACCACCTCGTCGCGAACACGGAAACGGATGAGAAACTGAAGATACGCTTCATGGACGTGTCGAAGGACGATCTGCGCCGCACGATGAAGCGCTATAAAGGGATTGCGTGGGACCAGAGTCCGTTCTTCAAGCAAATCTACGAGGAAGAGTACGGGCAGTTGGGTGGCGAGCCGTACGGCTGTCTCGTCGCTGACTACTACTTCGATCACACACCGGCCGATGTCGACCTGCTGGGCTCGATTGCAAAGGTGGCGGCAGCATCGCATGCGCCGTTCATTAGCGGCGCGGCGCCGTCCGTGCTGCAGATGGACTCGTGGCAGGAACTCGCGAACCCACGCGACCTGACGAAGATCTTTACGCAAAATCTCGAGTACGCGCCTTGGAACTCGCTGCGCAGTTCCGAAGACGCGCGTTACATCGGCCTTGCAATGCCGCGTTTTCTTGCGCGTCTGCCGTATGGCGTCAAGACTAATCCGGTCGACGAATTCAATTTCGAAGAGGCGACCGACGGCGCGGATCATCAACGCTATGTATGGTCGAACGCGGCCTACGCAATGGCGGTGAACATCAACCGTTCGTTCAAGAATTACGGCTGGTGCACGCTGATTCGCGGCGTGGAAAGCGGCGGTGTGGTTGAAAACCTGCCGTGTCACACGTTCCCGACGGATGACGGCGGGATCGACATGAAGTGCCCGACGGAAATCGCGATCTCCGACCGCCGCGAAGCGGAATTGTCCAAGAGTGGCTTCATACCGCTCATCCACCGCAAGAACACTGATTACGCGGCGTTCATCGGTGCGCAATCGTTGCAGAAACCGGTCGAGTACCACGATCCGGACGCAACTGCTAACGCGAATCTATCGGCGCGTCTTCCGTATCTGTTTGCATGCTCGCGCTTTGCGCATTACCTGAAGTGCATCGTGCGCGACAAGATCGGCGCATTCAAGGAGCGCGACGAAATGCAGCAATGGCTCAATGAATGGGTCATGAACTACGTCGACGCCGATCCCGCGAATTCGTCGCAGGAAACCAAGGCACGTCGACCGCTGGCGGCGGCCGAAGTGGTCGTCGAGGACGTCGAGGGAAATCCTGGATATTACCAGGCGAAATTCTTCCTGCGCCCCCATTTCCAGCTCGAAGGTCTGACGGTTTCTTTGCGTCTCGTCGCGAAGCTGCCGCTCGTGAAGGAAGCCGCCTGATCCTGCGTCTACCGCTTATGCGGTGATTGAGCGACGGACAGGCGCTCACTAAATATGCCTGGCTTTCATTGAGCAACTCAAAACTAACGTGTACCAAGGAGTACTTTTATGGCGCAAGACATCTTTCTCAAGATTAACGGGATTGATGGTGAGTCGGCAGACGCTAACCACAAGGATGAAATCGACGTTCTGAGCTGGGGGTGGGGCGTTACGCAGCAATCGAATATGCACGTTGGTTCCGGCGGTGGCGCCGGCCGGGCAACGGTCGAAGACTTCACGTTCGAGCATTTCATCGATCGTGCAACGCCCAATCTGACGCAATACTGCCTGACCGGTAAGCACATCGATGAAGCGAAGCTGGTCGTGCGTAAAGCCGGCGGCAATCCGCTCGAATACATCAAATTCACGATGAGCGACGTGCTGGTTACCTCGGTGCATCCCTCCGGCGTCAGCGACAGCGAATCACGTCCCCGCGAAACGGTGAGTCTGTCCTTTGCTCGCCTGAAGCAGGAATATGTGGTGCAGAACGCGCAAGGCGGCAGCGGCGGTGCGATCACGGCGACCTTCGATATCAAGAAGAACAAAGCCTAAAGTCGCACAGATTCCTGAATCCTGACACCACCACTCTTTTGTCCGGTGGACAGTGTCAAGACTGTTAGCCAGGATGCCGGGCTGGATGCAGGCATCCTGGTTCATTCAGGACTACGTGCGAGACCTCCTTGATACCGTCAGATGGTTTCGAACTTTCTTTCTCGCTTCGCGATATGGCTGAGCATCGGGGGCTGGCTAGCCCTAAGCGGGGTGAGCGCATGGCTGTCCGGGTGCGCTGGCGCGCCGGCTCCCGTTATCAAGGAGCGAACGACCCTCCGGCTTCAGATCGCGGCAAACGAGAACGTCAATCCGAACGAGTGGGGAACGGCGGCGCCGATCCTCGTGCGGATCTACGAACTGAAGTCACCCACCGCGTTTCAAACCGCCGACTTTTTCACGCTGCAAAGCGACGACAAAAAAATCCTTGGCGACGACGCGCTGATCGTCGACGAATTCATTCTGCGTCCCGGCGACACCCGCGAGATCGTCCGCAAGTCGAATGCCGCCACTACCGCAATTGGCGTGCTGGCCGGCTACCGGGATCTCGGGAAATCAGTCTGGCGCGCGGTGTACCGGTTGCCAGTCGCGCCCGACGCCGCATGGTACAGGATGGCTCTTCCAGACAAGGAACAGAAGCTGACGATCCAGCTTGACCAGCGCACTGTTTCGATTTCAAAGTCAGACTAATATCAATGAGTTGGTATAGCAAAGTTGTTTGGAGCGAGGGACTTTTCCTGCGCCCGCAATTGTTTCAGCAGCAGGAACGATATTTCGAGTCGTTCGCGCATCGCCGCAGTGCGCCGCTGAGCCCGTTTTTCTGGGGCTTCAGCCGTTATGAAATCGATCAGGAATCGCTCGCGTTCGGCAAGCTGGTATTCAAAAGCGGGCTCGGCGTATTTCCGGACGGCACGCCGTTCGAGGTGCCGGGTCTGACGCAGCCTCCGCCCCCACTGACGATCGGACCGGAACATCAGGAGCAGGTGATTTACCTGGCGATCCCGCTTCGCCTGCCGAATACCGAGGAAACCGCCTTCACCGAGCAGAGCGGATCGCTGGCCCGTTACCATGCGTACGACACGGAACTGCGCGACAGCAATGCGATCGGCCAGGGCCCGAAGCCCGTCCAACTGTCGAATCTGCGCCTGCGGCTGTTGCCAGAGAAAGAGCTGACACAGTCCTGGATCGGTGTTGCGCTGACGCGCGTGAAGGCGCTGCACGCGGACGGCGCCGTGTCGCTGCACAGCACCGACCACATTCCGCCCGTGACCGGCTACGGCGCGAATCCACTGCTGCGCGAATGGGCGATGCAGCTGCACGGCCTCGCGCGACTACGCGCCGACGCGCTCGCCGCTCGTCTGTCAGGTGCCGATGGCCGTTCGGGCGCGGCGGCCGAAGTGGCCGACTATCTGCTGCTCCAGGTGCTCAATCGCTATGAGCCGCTGCTCGAACATATTTGCCAGCTCGAGGAGACAGCGCCGGTAAACCTGTATCGCGAGCTCGCGCTTTTTGCCGGCGAGCTTTCGACCTTCGTGCGTCCACAAACGCGTCGTCCGCGGCCTGCTCCAGGCTATGACCACGCGCAGCTCTACAGCAGTATCAGGCCGCTCGTCGAGGAGGTTCACTATCTGTTGAACCAGGTGTTGATTCGCGGTGCGCAGCCGATTGCGCTTACGGAGCAGGCGCACGGCATCCGCACGGCCGCCATGTTGCCGAACGAACTGGCAGGCTATTCGAGCCTCGTGCTCGCGGTGGGCGCGCAGATGCCTTCGGAATTGCTGCAGCAGCAGTTTCTTGCCCAAACGAAGATCAGCCATCCACAGCGCTTGCCGGAATTGATCCGTTCGCATCTGCCGGGTCTGACCATAGCCGCGCTGCCGGTTCCTCCGCGCCAGATTCCGTTCAACTCGGGCTTTATATATTTCGAACTGTCGCGTACCGGACCGTTCTGGGAGCAGATTGCACGGCACGGAGGGCTTGCCATGCACGTCGCCGGACACTTCCCGGAACTCAAGCTTGAACTGTGGGGCGTGCGTCAAAAATGAGTACCGGCGCATACGGGGATGATGCGTTCGACTTTCTGCTGAACCCCGAGAACTCCGCTTCTGGCCAGAGCCAGCCGTCTGGATTGCCCGCGGGCCGTCCCGCAACCGCGGCCGCCGCCAATCAGGAACCGGTCGTGGATGCGACCTCCTTCGATCCGCCGGAAGAGGTGCAGACGCGTCTCGAGCGCATGAAGACCGCGCGCAATCCGTTGCGTGAAGCCGCACAGCCTTTGTTGCGCATGTTGGCGGACATGCCGGCTTCGCTCGATTCGTTGGCCGCGGTCGCGAGCTTGCGCTCGCTGCTGGTGCGTGAGGTCGCCGCATTCCAGAAGGTCTGCGACAAGGCAGGTTTGCCGTGGAAACATGTGGCGGCTGTTCGTTACGCGCTGTGCACCGCGCTCGACGAAGCCGCCAACCGCACGCGTTGGGGGAGCGGTGGCATCTGGGCCGCACGGGGTCTGTTGCTGAACTTCGAAGGAGAAGTGGACGGTGGCGAGAAGTTCTTCCTGCTGATCGGCCGCATGGCAACCGACCCCCAGGAGTACATCGACGTACTCGAGGTGCTGTATCGCATTCTCAGCCTGGGATTCGAAGGACGCTACAGCGTTGCCGCGGACGGTCCACGTCATCTGGAGCAGATCCGGCAGCGGATGCTGACGCTCATCAGCGGCACGCGCGACACGCTGCGGCTCGAACTGTCGCCGCATTGGCGCGGCGAGGAGCCGGGCAGGATGCGGCTGCTGAAAAGCGTGCCGGTCTGGGCGACGGCGGGCGTCGCCGCGCTATGCGTGTTCTCGTTGTTCGCCTGGTACGAGTATCGGCTTCTGGCGCAAAGCAATGCGCTGCAAGCAAAGATTCTCGCGATCGGAGTGCCGATCAAGGTCGCGGCTCCGGTCGTTCACGAGCGCTTGCGCCTGTCCGTTCTGCTGAAGGATGAGATTGCTCGCGGCCAGGTCCTGGTCGAAGAGAACGAGCGCAGCAGCCGGGTCGTGTTTCGTGGCGACTACGTGTTTCTTCCGGGGCAAAGCCGCATTCGCCCCGAACTGGATCCAGTGCTGAGCAGGGTTGCGCAGGAGGTCGCGCGGGTCGGCGACCATGTCACGGTGACCGGGCACACCGACAACCAGCCGATCCATACGGCGGAGTTTCCCGACAACCGGGTGTTATCGGAACAGCGCGCGGCGTTCGTCGCCGACGTATTGAAGGCGCACGGCGTGCCTGCCAATCGCATCCTGGCCGTCGGCAAGGGCGATGCCCAACCTGTCGCGGACAACACTACAGCGGAAGGTCGTTCCCGCAATCGACGCGTGGAAGTCTTCGTCGCGCACTAACGGGAAAGCCTTGATGTCTTATTTGAACCGCTTATCGAAACTGGTGCTGACGCGCCAGACGCTGGTGCTCGCCGCGATCCTCGTGGCGGCTATGGCTCTCTGGTTCGTGGGGCCTCTGATCGCTTTTGGCGACTACCGGCCGCTCGACAGCGTGTTCTCGCGCGCGCTGTCGATCGTCGTGCTGTTGTTGCTGCTGCTGTTCTGGCTGCTCGGCTGGTCGCCGGGCGTCATCGGCGTCGCGTTGCTGTGTGTCGCGCTCTGGTATTTCGGACCGATACTCGCGTTCGGCGAAACGCATCCGCTCGGCACTACATGGTCCCGCGTGCTGCTGATCTCGGTGCTGCTTGCCTGCTACGCGATCTATGGGCTGTATCGCCTGTGGCGGGCAGTGCGCAGCGACGACGTGCTGCTGCAGCGCGTTCTGAACCCGTTCACGAAGAAGCCGGCCGCGACCCCTGTCGCACGTGACGAAATCCGCGCGCTTCACGCGGTCGTCGCGAAGGCCATCGACAAACTCAAACGCATGCGCGGCGGACCGGCGGGGCTGCGTCGTCTGCTCGAAAGCCAGCGCTATCTGTACGAACTTCCTTGGTACATGGTGGTGGGCTCGCCGGGGGCCGGCAAGACGACGTTGATCCTGAACTCGGGTCTGGATTTTCCGGAGGCGGAGCAAATGGCCGCGGCGTCGCTGAGAGGCCGCGTCGAAACTGAGAATTGCGACTGGTGGTTCGCGAACGAGGCGGTGCTGATCGATACCGCTGGCCGTTATACGGTTCAGGACGCAGCATCGCAAGACGCCGCGAAGATCGACGTCAAACCGGAAGACCTGAAGAGCGCGAACGAGGCCGAATGGCGCGGCTTTCTCGGATTGCTTTGCAAGCGGCGCCCGCGCGCGCCGATCAACGGTGCGCTGCTGGCCGTTTCGGTCGAAGAGTTGTTGACGCGCCCCGCGTCCGAACGAAAGGCGCTCGCCGCGTCGATGCGCGCGCGGCTTGGCGAGCTGCGCCAGCAGTTAGGGATTCGATTCCCCGTCTACGTACTCGTCACGAAGCTCGATTTGCTGCCTGGCTTCGGGGAGTATTTCCAGTCGTTGACGGCGGAGAGCCGCGCGCAGATTTTCGGCTTCACACTGCCTTATCAGGAGGAGCCGGAACCACACGGCCGCGACACATTGCGCGTGGCCTGCGCGGCCGAGATGCGTGAGCTGGAGCAGGGACTCGAAGACAGCATCAACACGAGGCTGCTTGAGGTGTACGAGGTCGATCTGCGCAAGAAGCTTTATGCGTTGCCGTCTGAATTTCGTAGCCTGTGCGCGGAACTCAATGAACTGCTCGCGCTGGTGTTTCTCGATTCGAAATACGACGATACACAATTGAACAGCACGCTGCGCGGCGTCTATTTCACGAGCGCGGCGCAAACTCACGAGGCCGTGTCCGCCGACAGCACCACACTGTTGCAGCGGCTGCGTCGCGGGCTTGCGGGTTTGTTCGGCGCCGCGCCGAAAACGGTCTCGCCGTCATCCGGTGGCGCTACGCCTACCGCCTATCGCGGCTATTTCTTGCGCAATCTGTTTCAGCACGTGATCCTGGCTGAAGCGCATCTGGTGCGGCCAAACCTGTACTGGGAAATCCGTTTCCGAGCGTTGCGTGTTGTCGGGCATCTGCTCGCGATCGTCGTCGCGGTGTGGCTAGTCGGTGCACTCGTCGTTAGCTTCGGCAATAACCGCGAGTATCTTGCCGCGATCGACGCCAAGGCCAATGGGCTCGCCGCGCGGGTCCTGTCGCAGCGCAAGACGCCGCAGCCCGGGGCGATGGGGTCGATGCTGTCAGCGTCGCGTGACCTGCCGCAGTTCGACGGCATCGAACTCGACAGTCCCGGTCCCGCATGGCGCTACGGGCTGTATACGGCGCCCGCCATCAGCGCCGCCGCCGGCGAGACCTACTACGGTCTGCTGAAACAGATGTTGCTGCCGCAAGTCATCGGCCGGCTCGAAACGGTGCTCGATACACAAATCGGCGCACAGGACGCGGACGGCGTTTATCGCACGCTGACGGTCTACCTGATGCTGTTCGATCGCTCGCACTACGACGCGAAAGCGATCAAGGCATGGGTGCTCGGCGACTGGGAGCACGCCAACGGCGTCGCACCGCTCGGCGAGCGCACCGTGATGGCGCGACACCTCGACGCGCTGATCGGGGAAGGGGTGCCCGCGGTGCCGGCAAAACCGGTGAATGCGCAGCTAGTGCGTCGCGCGCGCGAGTTCCTCGGCCGCAATCCGGCGTCCGGACGGCTCTACGAACGCGCGATGAACAGCATGGCGCCGGAGGCGCCCGAGAACGTCACGCTGCTGAGCGCCGCGGGTCCGCAAGCCACTACCGTGTTCATGCTGGCCAACGGCTCGACGCTCGCGCGAGGCATCCCCGGTCTCTATACCTACGACGGCTATCACGCGGTATTCAACAAGCGCCTGCCGGAATTTCTCGAGCAGGCGCGCAAACAGGACGCGTGGGTGATGGGCGAGGCCGATACATCGACGCGGTGGCGGCACATGGCAAACGGCAACGCGCTGCGCAAGGACAAGCTCGCCGACGATATCCGTCGCCAGTACTTGACCGATTATGGCAACTATTGGAGCCAGTTTCTCGACGACGTGAGACCGGTGTCCGCCAGCGAAGGCACGCTGGCGCCCGATCTGCAGACGCTGCGCACGCTGGCCGCGCCGGATTCGCCGCTGGCCAGACTCGCGCGAACCGCCGCGCGCGAGACGTCGCTGTCGGTCGCTGACGGCGCGGACGAATCGTCGGCCGCCGGGAGTGCCATCAACGGGATCATGCGTCGCTCGCAGGCGGCGCGCGCCGCGAGCGCCGTGGCCGCAACCGCCACCATCGGTCAGCTCGCGCAGCAGAAGATGGAACGTGAACTGGTCGACCGACGCTTTGCCGCGCTGCGCGAAGTCGTGACCGGCCAGGCCGATAGCGGGAGCGCGCTGCCTGGCGGCAGCGGCGTGCTGCAGCTGGGCGGCGTCATCGGGCTGATCAACGAGCAGTACACGCGATTGACGACCGCCGGCGACGTGCTCGCCACCAACAGCATGCCGCCCACGGACGACCTCGGCGCCACGATGCAGCTCGAGGCGCAGAAGCTGCCACCGCCGTTTCGGGCCGTGCTCGTGGGCCTCGCGACGCAGTCGATGCGCAAGGTGGACCGCAACGTCGGCTCGCTGCTGACGATGCAGGTCGAATCGAGCGTTGGCGCGCAATGCCGCCGTGCTGTCGAAGGCAAATATCCGTTCGTCGCGAGCGTCCAGGAAGTCGACATCGACGATTTCAACCGCGTTTTCGCGGCGGGCGGCCTGCTCGACGACTTCTTCCACAAGACGCTCGCGAGCCGTGTCGATACGAGCATACGGCCGTGGCGCTATAAGCCGGTCAGCCCCGGCATGCCGCCCATGCAGGGACCGAGCCTCGAACCGTTCGAGCGCGCCGCGGCGATCCGCCAGACATTTTTCCGCGATCCCGGCGCGACCCGGATGTCGTGGAATGCGGGCCTCAAGGTCGTGTCGCTGGACCCCGAGATTACCGATCTGCTCATCGACGTCGACGGGCAAAGCCTGCGCTATGCGCACGGTCCGGTCACGACATTCCCGATCACATGGCCGGGGCCGCGCGGCGGCTCGATGGCCGGCCTCACCGCGAATCCGCGCGTGCGTCCGGACACGTCGACCGTGATGACCGAGGGTCCGTGGGCGCTGTTCCGTCTGATCGACCGGGGTCGTGCGACGTCGACATTGTCGTCGAGCCGCTCGGCAGTGGACTTCAATTTCGACGACCGGCACGCGGTTATCGAACTGACATCGGGCGGGCAGTCGGGACCGCAACTCACCGCGTTGCTGCGGGATTTTCGTTGCCCTGGCAGTGGAAACACGCTGGCAAGGCGAACGGACGCGTCGTCAGGCACCGCATCGTCCAATGAGCTGTAGCGCCTTTTCGATAAAGAGAACTTAGAGGAGTGCATGTCAAGTAATCCCTTGAACGCGATAGGTGTGCAAAGCCGCGCAGTGACCGTATCCAGCGCGGGGATACCGAGGTGGCCGGCTCAGAGCGCGGACGGACTGACGCAGCCGGCGCTGCAGTTCATGTCACTGAAGGGCAACGAGCATCTCGGCAAGCTGTTCGAATACGAACTGCTGTTGCGCACGCCCGACAATTACACGGTGCCGCTTGCCGTCAGTGCCAACCTCGATCTGAAGGCGCTGCTAGGCAAGGAAATGACCGTCGCGATCGACCTCGAGCCGAGCGCCGATCCCGAAGCGGCTCAGCGCGAAATCACCGGACTCGTCGCCGCCGCGCAATACCTGCGTCGGGAAGGCCGCTACAACGTCTATCGTGTCGTGCTGAAGCCCTGGCTGTGGCTGGCCACCTTGACGACCGACTACAAGATTTTCCAGAACAAGACGGTCATCGAGATCATCGACGAGGTTCTGAAGGACTATCCGTATCCGGTCGAAAAGCGTCTCGACGTCAGCCGCTATGCGCTCGAGGGTGAGAGTCCGACCAACGAGCCGCGCGCGTTCCAGGTCCAGTACGGCGAGACCGACTACCACTTCATTCAACGCCTGATGGAGGAGTGGGGCATCTACTGGTTTTTCGAGCATGCCGACGGCAAGCACCGGCTCGTGCTGTGCGATCACATCGGCGCGCACCGCCAGTCGCCGAACTCCGCATACCGGACGCTCGCGTTCCAACCGCAGAACGGCAAGACCGACACCGAATACATCAGCGCGTTTTCGACGGCGGAAGTTTTGTGCACCGGTCACTATGTGACGAGCGACTTCGACTTCACGCGTTCGCGTGCCGACATGCGAGCGATCAATCAACAGCCGCGCGATACCAGTTGGAACCTGCTCGAGCGCTACGACTGGCCGGGCGACTACACCGACGGCAACCACGGTGAACTGCTCGCGCGTACGCGCATGGAAGCGCTGCGCGCGCCGGGCACGCGAGCGCAAGGCGAAGGTAACGTGCGCGGACTCGCGTGCGGGCAGACGTTTGGGTTGACCCACTACGACCATACGGCTGCGAACTGCGAATACCTCGTGATCGGTACGAAACTCGCCCTGATTGGCACGCCGGATGAATCGGGTAGCGGTTACGAGTACACCTGCAGCAACAAGTTCGACGTACAGCCGACGAGCGAAGTGTTCAGACTGCCGCGGGAGACGTCGAAACCGATCGTCAGCGGGCCTCAGTCGGCTGTCGTCGTGGGTCCCGAGGGCAAGGAATTGTGGACCGACGAATTCGGTCGCGTGAAGGTCCGCTTCGTCTGGGACCGCTATGGCCGCAACGTCGAAACCGACTCCTGCTGGGTCCGTGTAAGCCAGGCGTGGGCCGGTCAGGGTTTCGGTGGCATCTATATTCCGCGCATCGGCCAGGAAGTCATCGTCGATTTCTGGAACGGCGACCCGGATCGTCCGCTGATCACCGGGAGTCTGTACAACACGGTGACGCGTCCGCCCTATGAGTTGCCAGGCAACGCGACGCAAAGCGGTTTCATGAGCCGGTCGATGGAAGGGGGCTTGCAGAACTACAACAGCATTCGCTTCGAGGACAAGGCGGGTGCCGAGGAATTCACGGTGCAGGCTGAGCGGGACATGAACCGCCTGACGAAGCTCAACGAATCGCACGTGATCGGTGCCGACTACACGATCGGCGTGGCCGCGGCGCACAGCATGACCGTTGGGGCGACTTCCAGCACGGTCGTTGGCGGCAAGTATTCGATGAGGGTGAAGAATGTTGCCTTCCATTCCGTGGATCTTGGACAGTTCGTTTCGATCGGGGGGCTCGACGAGACTGCGGTTGGGGGCGCCTCCACTCTGACGGTAGGCGGGGCACGTACGGTCACGGTCGGTGGCGCGTCAACGCACGCAGTGGGCGGAGCCTATTCGCTGTCGGCTGGAGGGGTGCTGTCCATCGTGTGCGGCAAGTCGTCGCTGACGATGAGCAACGATGGCGAGATCAAGCTCATCGGTAAGTCGATCCGCATCCAGGGTGACACCCGTGTTGTGGTGCAAGGCACGCCGCTGGACCTCAACCCCGGTGACATGGAATGCGGTAGCGCAGTGACGGTGCCGGTTCCTTTAGTGGTGCTTGATGCGCTGGACGTTCCAATTATTCCGCCGCCGCCTTCGGAGGAACCACTTCCGACGATAGATCCGCTTCCGACGGAAGAACCGCCGCCATCGGAGGAGCCGCCGCCGTCGGAGGAGCCGCCACCGTCGGAGGAGCCACCGCCGTCGGAAGAGCCGCCGCCGTCGGAAGAGCCACCGCCGTCGGAAGAGCCACCGCCGTCGGAAGAGCCGCCGCCGTCGGAAGAGCCACCGCCGTCGGAAGAACCACCGCCTTCGGAAGAGCCGCTGCCATCGGAAGAGCCGCCGCCGTCGGAAGAGCCGCCGCGGTCGGAAGAGCCGCCGCCGTCGGAAGAGCCGCCGCCGTCGGAAGAGCCGCCGCCGTCGGAAGAGCCGCTGCCATCGGAAGAGCCGCCGCCGTCGGAAGAGCCGCTGCCATCGGAAGAGCCGCCGCCGTCGGAAGAGCCGCTGCCATCGGAAG
>NZ_JBFPKO010000130.1:0-930 GCF_040948765.1 Paraburkholderia sp. BR10923
CTGCGCTTCGTGCCGCGCGCGCTGCCGGCACCGGCCTGCCCGCGCTGCGGCTCCGCACACACCGAGCGGCTCGCGCAGTTCGGCTCGACCGCCTGCAAGGCCCTGTATCGCTGCCTCGACTGCCGCGAACCCTTCGACTACTTCAAACCGTACTGATATGGCCACCCCGCAATTCCATCCGCTGCGTATCCGCGAAGTACGTCCCGAAACCGCCGATGCGGTGTCGGTCGCCTTCGAAGTCCCGCCCGAACTGCGCGACCAGTACCGCTTCACGCAGGGCCAGTTCGTCACGCTGAAGACGCATATCGACGGTGAGGAAACGCGCCGCTCGTATTCGATCTGCGTGGGCGTCACCGACTACGACCGCGACGGCGAGTTGCGCATCGGCATCAAGCGCGTGCGCGGCGGGCGTTTCTCGAACTTCGCGTTCGACACGCTCCAGCCCGGCCACACGATCGACGTGATGACGCCGGACGGCCGCTTCTTCACGCACCTGAACGCCGAACAGGGCCAGCAGTACCTCGCGTTCTCGGGCGGCTCGGGCATCACGCCGGTGCTCGCGATCATCAAGACGACGCTCGAAGTCGAGCCGCGCAGCACGTTCACGCTGGTGTACGGCAACCGCAGCGTCGACCAGATCATGTTCGCCGAGGAACTGGAGGATCTGAAGAACCGCTTCATGAACCGCTTCGTGCTGTATCACGTGCTGTCGGACGACCTGCAGGACGTCGAGCTGTTCAACGGCGTGCTCGACCAGGAAAAATGCGCAGCGTTCCTCGACCAGCTGCTGCCGGCCGACGCGATCGACGAGGCGTTCATCTGCGGCCCCGCGCCGATGATGGACGCGGCCGAGGCGGCGCTGAAGGCTGCCGGCGTGCCGCCCGCGAAGGTGCACGTCGAGCGCTTCGGCACGCCGCTGCCGCAGGCGGG
>NZ_JBFPKO010000131.1:0-924 GCF_040948765.1 Paraburkholderia sp. BR10923
TGCCGCCCGACGATCATGTCCATTCAAATTTTAAATGGACAGGTGTACATGACGGACGAAGTCGAGGTTGTCCAGGATGTGGTGCAGCCGACACGGCGCCGGCGGCATAGCAAGGAATTCAAGGAGACGGTCATTCGGGCGGCAATGCAGCCGAATGTGTCGATTGCGGCCGTGGCACTGCATTACCGGTTGAACGCCAACCTGCTGCGTAGCTGGGTTGCGGCGCGGGAGGAACGCGATGCCGCTGAAGCGGCCCGACAGGAATTGAATGTCTCGTCGCCGGAATTTGTGCCGCTGCAGATGCAGAATGGTGTTGCAGCGGCGACGCACATCGAGATCGAGGTACGCAGGGGCGCGACGGCGATCACGGTGCGCTGGCCACTGTCGGCCGCGAGCGACTGCGCAACGTGGCTGCAGGGGTGGTTGCGTTGATTCGCATCGATGCCATCTGGCTCGCGACGGAGCCGGTCGACATGCGCGCCGGTGTCGATACGCTGCTCGCACGCGTGGTCAAGGTGTTCGGGTCAGTGAGGCCCCATCATGCCTACCTGTTTGCCAATCGGCACTCGACTCGAATGAAGGTGCTGGTCTACGATGGCCTGGGCATATGGCTTGCCGCACGGCGGCTGAACAAGGGGCGCTTCGTCTGGACGAACGGCGAGCAGGCGGTGAGCGTGGGGCTGAGCCCTGAACAGCTTCAGGCTCTGGTGATGGGACTGCCGTGGCGCACTCTCGCGCCGGATCACGCGATCACGGTGGTTTGAGCCCCGTAAGTACGTAAACTGTTTCCCTTGCTGCATCGCGCGCCGCTCTGGCAGACTGGTCGCCATGGACATACCCGCCGATCTCGACGCCCTCAGTACCGAACAGATACGCGAACTGAACGTGAAGCTGATGGCCGAGATCGCCGAGAAAGAAAGAGAG
>NZ_JBFPKO010000132.1:0-909 GCF_040948765.1 Paraburkholderia sp. BR10923
CCCGACCGAATGACGTCCCTTCTTTGGAAAACCGGTGTCGTCAATAATCCAGTAGTAACCGGTTTCTTTAGCAGCGTGCGCGTCTAACGCGGGCATCACCCATTCGCGTACCCGCTGCAGGACCGCCCGGTCAGACCATTCTGCCTTGGCCACAAAATGGTGGAGTGACTGGTGCTTCGCACTCGCATGAAGTGGGTCAATATGCGCGGCCATCGGCTCGACGCTCTTGCGTGACAACGGCAATACCAGGCCCGAACAGTAACCCTTAAGGCCGGCATGGCGATCGGCGTGCCCTAACGCCTGCGCCAGATGGTTCAGATACGCGTCAAATTCGTCGATATCTTCTCTCATCGCGATCGCCCGAAGTCTGTATTATTCAATACTACCAGGTATCGCTTCGCTGCAAATAAGTTTTTGTGACACAGTAAGACTAGACGTCCGCTGATTTGTAATATCCAGATTGAACGCGTCTGGATCGAACCTACCCCGCAACACCGCTGCGGAAAGTGATCCCGCTTAGGCACTGTCGTCCTTGAAGCGATGGTGCGAGTTATAGCCATAGTCGTGGATGCCTGTAAATGATCTAACGTGCAAAGCGCGCTTTTTGATCAGCGTGACCTCGGCATCGGCGGATCGTTCGGGAAGCCGGGACCCGACTTACCGTAGCCAGTATCACACAACAGCATTATTCTCCCAGGTAAGCGGCCCGAACCTTCGGATCGTCGAGCATCTGTTTCGCGTCGCCCGACATCGTGATCAGACCGGAGTCCATCACGTAGCCGCGATTGGCCGCCTGCAGCGCGAGACGCGCGTTCTGCTCGACGAGCAGCACCGTCATACCTTCAGCGGAAATCGAGCGCACCACTTCGAAGATCTTCTCGACCATGATCGGCGACAGACCCATCGACG
>NZ_JBFPKO010000133.1:0-895 GCF_040948765.1 Paraburkholderia sp. BR10923
ATGCGGCGTATCCGTGCGCGCGGCTGCGGCAGATTGTGGGGGAGGCGGCGCCGCGGCTGGTGCTGGCCGATGGGGCGGGGCGTGCGGCGCTGGGCGAGGAGGCGCTCGCTGGCGTGGGGCTGGTGGAGCTGGAGGCGCAGTCGCCGGCGTGGGCCGGGCAGCCGTCATCGGATCCGGATGCGCGCGCGCTGGGCCTGGGTCCGCACCATCTGGCCTATGTGATCTACACGTCGGGCTCCACCGGCACGCCCAAGGGCGTCATGGTTGAGCATGCTCAGATTGTTCGTTTGTTCGAGACGACGCAGCACTGGTTTGGCTTCAATGAACGCGACGTATGGTGTCTGTTCCATTCCTTCTCGTTCGATTTCTCAGTATGGGAGTTGTGGGGGGCGCTACGCCATGGCGGCTGTGTGGTGCTCGTGCCCGGGCATGTTGCTCGCGCGCCTTCAGCATTCGATGAGCTAATCCGCAGATATGGCGTCACAGTTCTGAACCAGACCCCCTCAGCTTTTAGAGCTCTGATGGATGTGGAGTCTCACAGCAGTGTTCCGAACCGACTTCGATACGTGATCTTTGGTGGTGAGAGGCTCGACCCGTCGATGCTCAGGTCATGGTCTGGGAGATATTCCGGTCACGCGCCACAACTGATCAACATGTACGGCATCACGGAAATGACCGTGCATGTGACCTATCGGTCTCTTGGCCAGTCTGACTCGTCCGGACCGGGTGGTCTGATCGGAAGACGCATTCCCGATCTTCGGCTCTATCTGCTGGACGGTCATGGCGAGCCGGTGCCGTTCGGGGCGGTGGGTGAGCTCTACATTGGCGGGGCGGGGGTCGCGCGGGGCTATCTGAACCGCCCCGAGCTGACAGCCGAGCGGTTCATCGCCAGTCC
>NZ_JBFPKO010000134.1:0-894 GCF_040948765.1 Paraburkholderia sp. BR10923
AAACCTTAACAAAATGAACAAAGGGGCTGTTTACTCTCGATGAATCCTGTTAACCTTTTCATTGTTTCGACGACGAAAAGGACATGGCTAAACCCATACTCGACGACGAACTTTGGGCACTCATTGAACCGTTACTGCCCCCTCCCAAACCAAGGCGAAGCCGTTATCCTGGGCGCAGGCCGCTCGATGATCGTGCGCTGCTCACTGGCATCCTATTCATCCTTCAGACAGGCCTGCGCTGGGACCTGCTGCCACGCGAGATGGGCTGCGGCAGCGGCATGAGTTGCTGGCGCCGTCTGCGGGACTGGCAGGCTGCTGGCGTCTGGGACCGACTGCATGAAGTCCTGCTCGCCAGGCTGCGCGCGGCTGACCAGATTGACTGGTCCCGTGTCGTCGTCGATTCCTCCTCGATCCGCGCCGTGGGCGCAGGTCAAAAACGGGACCGAATCCCACGGACCGCGCGCGACCCGGTTCAAAGCACCACCTCATCACCGAAGCGCAGGGCATCCCGCTCGCGGTAATTCTCACGGGCGCCAACCGTAACGATGTTACCCAGCTTCACCCACTGGTTGACGCCATCCCACCCATTGCTGGCAAGCGTGGCCGGCCGCTTTCGAAGCCCCGCATTGTTCAAGGCGATCGGGGCTACGATCACGACAAATACCGCCGTCCGCTACACGCAGCCGGCATCGCGACTGAAATCGCCCGACGCGGCGAGCCCCACGGCAGCGGACTGGGCAAAACACGCTGGGTGGTCGAGCGCACCATTTCGTGGCTTCATAACTTTCGACGACTGCGCATCCGCTTCGAACGGCTTGCATTCATCCATGAAGCCTTCATGAAAATTGCCTGCTGCATCATCTGCTGGCGAAAGCTGAAGAACTCATTTTGTTA
>NZ_JBFPKO010000135.1:0-887 GCF_040948765.1 Paraburkholderia sp. BR10923
TCCGTGCGCGCGGCTGCGGCAGATTGTGGGGGAGGCGGCGCCGCGGCTGGTGCTGGCCGATGGGGCGGGGCGTGCGGCGCTGGGCGAGGAGGCGCTCGCTGGCGTGGGGCTGGTGGAGCTGGAGGCGGGGTCGCCGGCGTGGGCCGGGCAGCCGTCATCGGATCCGGATGCGCGCGCGCTGGGCCTGGGTCCGCACCATCTGGCCTATGTGATCTACACGTCGGGCTCCACCGGCACGCCCAAGGGCGTGATGGTCGAGCACCGCAGCACCGTGAACCTGCTGCACTGGAGCCGCCGCGTGTTTGCGGAATCCGAGACCAGCCGCATGCTGTTCTCTACCTCGATCGGCTTCGACCTGTCGGTCTATGAGTGCTTCGTTACGCTGTCGCAGGGAGGCACACTCTATCTTGTCGAGGATGCGCTGGCACTGACGCAGACACCCCTGGATGTCTCGCTGATCAACACGGTTCCCTCGACGATGGCGGCGCTGCTCGACCAGCAGGCCGTGCCGGCATCGGCGCGCGTAATCAACCTGGCGGGCGAGCGGTTGCCCGCCAGCCTGATCGGCAGAGTGTTCAGCAGCAGTGGCGCAGAGAAGATCTGCAACCTGTACGCTCCGTCCGAAACGACGACGTATTCGACCTGGACCTGCATGGCAAGGGGGGAGGCGGTCGTTGAAACGATCGGCCGTCCGATTGCGAACACGCGGGTGTACGTGCTGGACGATCATGGCGAGCCGGTGCCGTTCGGGGCGGTGGGTGAGCTCTACATTGGCGGGGCGGGGGTTGCGCGTGGCTACCTGAAGCGTCCGGAACTGAGCGCGCAGCGGTTCATGGCCGATCCGTTCAGTGCGCAGCCGGGCGCGCGGATGTATCGCACGGGGGACC
>NZ_JBFPKO010000136.1:0-878 GCF_040948765.1 Paraburkholderia sp. BR10923
CGCTTCGTGCGGGCAATCAGTTCCTGCAGCTCAGCTCGCCTGTTATCAACCACCGTGTCGAGTTGCCGTTCGACGTCGCGCATGACCCGACCCACCCGCGAGCGCAGGGTGCGCAGTGCCTTTCCCATCCGCCGGTACTGCTTCGCATGTGCGTAGCGGCTGATCTGGGTGGCCAGACGCGGCGCTTCGCGGTTGTAGTTCTGCCGCAGCTTCAGGCCGTGCCGCGCAGCTGCCTTCACGAGGTGTTCACGACAGCGCTCCAGCAGCCGCGAGTCAGTCGGATGTGCGATCGCCTTGGGCATCACGGTCGTATCAACGATAACCCGTTTCGCGCTCGACGCCTTGATCACTCCGGCACGCTTCGCCGCGTCGATCGTCTCGGCCAGCAACTCCTCAACGCCGGCTTCGCCCAGCCGTTTGCGCCACCGCGTAAGGCTGGACGGATCGATCGGCGGCTCGGTCTGCAGGTACGTCTCACCCGTAAAAACCTGCCAGTACGGGTTCTCTACCCATTGCCACACGACATCCTCGTCCGACAGGTCGAAGGCGTGCTGCAGATACAACAGACCGGCGATCAGTCGCGGCGACGTCGCGGGCCTGCCTTTGCCCGACACGAAGCTCGTGCTCATCGACGCGCCTAGCCGCTCCCAGTTGATCAGTTCGGCCAGACGTACCAGTGGATGCTTAAGGTTGATCTGTTCGCGCAGTGGATGCCGGAACAGATCCTTCTCCGTTACAGGTGCCTTTGGACCCATCTGAACCTCGTCAGAATTTGCAGGCTATGTGAAGCAATATGCCAGGTCTCTGCAATTCCAACAACACGATTTCTACCCGGAAGCCCAGCTACTCAAGGCTCTACGGATTGTTCAGGACGGACT
>NZ_JBFPKO010000137.1:0-843 GCF_040948765.1 Paraburkholderia sp. BR10923
GTGGTGGCCGCACAGGAGGCGCAGGAAGCGCAGCTTGCGGCGACGCTGCGCGCGCATCTGGTGGGGCAGCTGCCGGACTACATGGTGCCGGCGGCGTTCGTGCCGCTGGGGGCGCTGCCGCTGACGGCCAATGGCAAGCTGGACCGGCGGGCGCTGCCTGCGCCGCAGGACGATGCGTATGCGCGGCGGGGCTACGAGGCGCCGCGCGGGGAGCTCGAGACGGTGCTGGCGCAGCTGTGGGCGGAGCTGCTGGGTCTGGAGCGGGTCGGTCGGCATGACCACTTCTTCGAGCTGGGCGGCCATTCGCTGCTGGCCGTTCGGCTGCTCAGCCGGCTGTCGCAGATTGCGGGTGTGGAACTGTCGCTGGCGATGCTGTTTGCGCGGCCGGTGCTGGCCGATCTGGCCCGTATGACTGCTATCGCTTTGATCGAACGAGAATTCGATCCTGATGAACTTCGGAACCTGCTTTCTTTGGGAATGCGGACATGACAGATCTAACTAGGATCGAGTTAGAAGATCTCGATATTGATGACTTAACCGAGCTTGTCTTGCTTGCCAAAGACAGAAATTGTAATGACGGTAAGCGAAAGCCCAGGTTGATACAAACCATAGGCCGCGAAGACCTTCTATTGCTGTCGTTTGCGCAGCAGCGGCTGTGGTTTCTGGCCCAGCTGGACAAGGACAGCACCCGCTACCACATTCCGCTGGGCTGGCGCTTGCGGGGCAGGCTGGACCGCGCGGCGTGGCGACGCAGCCTCGATCAGCTGTATGCGCGCCACGAGGCGCTGCGCAGCGTCTTCGTTGATGCGGAGGAGGGCCCCCGGGTTGAGATCCTGCCGCCCG
>NZ_JBFPKO010000138.1:0-813 GCF_040948765.1 Paraburkholderia sp. BR10923
CCATCGCCTTGGCGGCAATTTCATCTTCGCGGATCGCGGCCCACGCGCGGCCGATACGCGAATGCTGCAGACGCGTACACGTCCAGATCACGAACAGCGCGCACAGCACGAACAGGTAGTAGTACAGATACACCGCCGGGAACTGCATGCCGAACAGCGAGTGCGACTGCGCGAAGCTGAAGCCGCCGATCTGCACCGGAGCGATCCCGGTGATCCCCTTCGGACCATTGGTGATATTCACCGGACGGTCGAGGTTGTTCATGAAGATCCGCACGATTTCCCCGAAGCCGAGGGTCACGATCGCCAGGTAGTCGCCACGCAGTCGCAGCGTCGGCGCGCCGAGCAGAATCCCGAACATCGCGGCCAGCGACATCGCGATCGGCACGATGATCCAGATCGGCACGTTCAAACCGTGCGGCGCGAGCGCCGCGATCCATTCGAATTGCGTCGACAGGTGTGGCGAGCTCAGCAGCGCGGCCGTGTAGGCACCGATCGCGTAGAACGCGATGTAGCCCAGGTCGAGCAGGCCGGCAAAGCCCACCACCACGTTCAGGCCCAGCGCGAGCATCACGTACAGCATCGCGAAGTCGAGCACGCGGACCCAGTAGTTGCCGCCCGCAGCGCCGATGATCATCGGCGCGGCGATCACGAAGATCGTCGTAAGGATGCCGATGGTCAGCGTCTTGGTGCGGTTCTTTTCGGGGATGAGCGTTGTGGACGGCTCGATCGGTTGAATTGAGGTCATGATTGTTGACTCCTTGTGGCCCGGGATCAGGCGCGATCCGCGACACGTTCGCCGAGCAGACCCGACGG
>NZ_JBFPKO010000139.1:0-794 GCF_040948765.1 Paraburkholderia sp. BR10923
CCCACAAGCTTTCGGTCGGCGCGTTGTCCCAGCAATCGCCACGGCGGCTCATCGACGAACGCATGCCATATGCTTTCAGCGTGTCCTGAAACAGCCCGCTGCAATACTGGCTGCCCCGGTCGCTGTGCATGATCAGGCCCGGCGGCGGACGCCGTCTGAACCATGCCATGCGCAGCGCGTCAGTGACCAGCTCGGCCTTCATGTGAGGCTGCATCGACCAGCCCACCACCTGCCGGCTGAACAGGTCGATGATGACCGCCAGATAAACCCAGCCTTCTGCAGTCGCGCAGTACGTGATGTCGCTCGTCCAGACCTGATTCGGCGCACTCGTCGTGAAGTTACGCTTCAGCAAGTTCGGCGCGACCGGCAGGTTATGGTTCGAATTCGTCGTCGCGATGAACTTGCGCTTGTGCCGAGCACGAATGCCGTGCCGCGCCATCAGATGGCGAACCCGCTCCTTACCCACGCGCACACCACGTGCAACCAGTTCTTTCGTCATGCGCGGCCAGCCGTACTCACCCTTGACCTGCGCATGGATCGCGCGGATGTTGGCCAGCACGGCATCGTCGCTGATTCGTACCGGGCTGTGCCTCTCCCGGCCCGCTGCAGCCCGCTGACGCCGCTGGTGATACCCGCTCGGGCTGACCTCCAGCAACTCGCACAGCAGCGACGCCGGCCAGCGCTTGTGCTCCCGTTCGATAAAGGCGTACTTCACGGCGATTCTTTCGCAAAGTACGCTGCCGCCTTTTTTAGAATGTCGCGCTCCATCTTCAGTCGCGCATTCTCCGCACGCA
>NZ_JBFPKO010000013.1:0-203554 GCF_040948765.1 Paraburkholderia sp. BR10923
TTCTCGATGAACGCCGACTTCGATGCGTCGAAAATCGAAGCCAATCTGAAGGACGGCGTATTGAAGCTGACGATACCGCGCCGCGACGAAGCGCGACCGCACCGGATCGAGGTGCGTACCGACTGAACGAACCATCGACATCGGCCAGCACCGACGCCAGGATTACCCCGCAGCGGGTGACGATCTGGCTGGCCGGGCCGTTAGCTCAATTGGTAGAGCAGCGGACTTTTAATCCGTTGGTTACTGGTTCGAATCCGGTACGGCCCATACGAGTTCCAGCTATCTGGCGCAGACGACAGGCAATACGCGCCTGCTTGCGAGTGCGAACTTCGTGGCGATGAAACGTCTTGCGTGCCCGGGCATCGTCCATGCTGAGTGATGTTCACGCGCGGCATCACGCGCCGTGTGACACTGCAAGGAGCAAATCATGACGACCCAGCAACAACAGCCGAAAACGCCGAAACCTGCTGACGCCGACACGGGCAACGAAGGCACGTTCGAAACGGACATTTCCGAATCCGGCGATGACGGCACGAACGTGCGGCAAGCAGAAGTCAAAGAAGAAGACCTGTCCGAAGTGAAGCCATCGCAGGAAAAGGGCGGCCAATGACGATGCGCACAGCGTCTCGCGTGTAGAACTTTCCGTCGCGTTGCCGCGCATCACGCGATCTCGGCCTTCACGAACCGCGCCAAGAAGGTGCGGGTCGTGCCATCGGGAAACAGCACCGCGACCTGTTCGTCGGTTGAAAACACCACATGGCCCGAGCCGTATTTGCGCACGCGGACCGGGTCGCCGCGGCCGAAGCGCGCCTTCCTGCTGGCGTGGCGCGGCGGCCGCTTATCGTCGGCGGCGGTTCGTTGCGCTTCGAGCGTCGCTGCGAGCGGGTTCAGGCAGTTGTCGCAAGTGCCGCAGCGCTCGAATCCCTGCGCATCGCCGAAATATTCGAGCATCACGCGCCATCGGCATCCGCCGGTTTGCGCGTAATCGATGATCTGCTGGAGTGCGTCGCGATCGCGCGTCGCGAGCTGCGCATAGCGTTCGACCGCAGCCTCGATCGCGCTGTCCTCGGCGCTATCGCGGCCACGCTCGCGTAGTCGATATCGCTGCAGCCGGCTGCGCGATACGTGCCCCGAGTCGGTCAGCATCTTCAGCGCCACGGCGAGCTTGTTGCGCCCCACGTCAGGCACCGCGTCGAGCAGCTCGCGCGCCGTCACGCCAGAAGCGGGCGCTTTCGCGCGCTGCGCGAGTACGTCGCAGATCCGCCGCAGCAGCGCAGCGTCGGGATAGCGGCCCAGCGCGAGAAACTGCTGCACACGCCGATCGTTCAGATCGAACAACAGCTCGCAGCGCGCGACCTTCCCGTCGCGTCCCGCGCGTCCGCTTTCCTGGTAATACGCATCGATGCTGCCGGGAATCTGGTAATGGACGACGAAGCGGATGTCGGGAATATCGACGCCCATCCCGAACGCGTTGGTTGCGATCATCACGCGCACGTCGCCCGACACGAAACGCTCCTGCGCATCGTGCCGCTCGCGCGCGGACATACGGCCGTGATAGCAGGCGGCGGCAACTTCCCAGCTGCGCACCGTCGCCGCGAGTCGTTCGGCTTCGCGCACGGTCGCCGTGTAGACGATGCCTCGGCCGGATTCGCTCGCGAGCAGCGTGCGCAACGCGTCCGTCTTCGCCTCTCTTGCGCGCGTCGATGCCCGCTGTCGTCCGCCACCCACCGACACCTGCGTCACTCGATAGTGAAGGTTGTCGCGATACACGCCAGTGTTCACGATGCGCGGCTCGTGAAGGCCGAGCGAGCGCACGATGTCCTCGCGGATGTCCGGCGTCGCCGTCGCGGTCAGCGCGAGGATTGGCGGCTTGCCGAGCGCCTTGACCGCATCGACGATGCGCAGGAACGCCGGGCGAAAATCGTGGCCCCACTGCGATACGCAGTGCGCCTCATCGACGACCACGAGTTTGATGCGCTGGCGCGAGCCCGCCTGCAATGCGTCGATCAGCTCGGGCCGGGTCAACTGCTCGGGCGTGACGAACACGATGCCGCGGCGCATGCCGCGCAACGCTTCGTAAGCCTCGCGCAGCTCGGCAGCCGGCACCGCGCTATTGATCCGCCAGGCGTCGATGCCGGCCTCGCGCAGCTTGTCGAACTGGTCTTTCATCAGCGCGATCAGCGGCGACACGACGAGCGTCCAACCATCGAGGTGCAACGCCGGCAACTGGTAGCACAGCGATTTGCCGGCCCCCGTGGGCATCACGGCGAGCGTGTCGCGCTGTTCGAGCACGCTGCGGACGATGTCCCGTTGGCCCGGGCGCAGCCGGCTGATACCGAACACCTCGCGCAGCGTCCTGCGCATTGCGTTCAGGCGGGCAGACGTGTCGCGCGTGGTGTCGGTGTCAGTCATGAAGATCGGGTTCGCCGGTCGGCCTGGGGGTGCAGCTAGTCAGCCAGCGACGTAGCAACCACCGTACCTCGACGGGGCGACGCGGGCGGGATCGCCCAGGTGTTGAAGATCCGCGGCGCCTGGGGCAACAATGCGCAGCCCGTCACCGTCACCGCCAACGACATCGCGACGTTGCGCAGCGAATTGCACAAATAGCCGGAAGCCGCGCGCGGATCATTCACTAGCCGACGCACTGATATGCGCGATCAACGGATAGTGATCCGACGCGATTCGCGAAAGCGCCGTGCGATGAGCTTCGCCAGTTCTGCATCCACGCGCAACCGGCCCCCGCGGACACGCTTACCCAGCCGATTCGTCGATGATCGCGTGACCCCGACTACCGGATATCGACGATGGCTTCGCGTACGTCGATCTTGCGCGGGATGACGTGCTCGCGATAAGCGAGATCGGCGCAGTCCTGCTGAGCCTTGACGACTTCGTCGGTGAGCGGATAGTGGACGCCCCATTCGAGCCGCGGCAGCGCCCGCGTCCAGATTTCCAGCCGAACACCCGTGTTCTGCGACAGGAACTGCGCCGTCTGCGCGGGATGCGCCAGTTCAAGCGCCGTTTGCCGGTCGAGCACATCGAACAGCAGACGCAACGCGGCGGGATAACGCTGCGCGAACTCGCGCGAGCCGATGTAGAAGCCGTACTGCGGCACCGACAGTTGCCCGATCGACAGAATCGTGCGCGCGCCCGTCGCGAGTTCCGTATCGGCATAGCGCGGGTCCGGCACCGCCCACGCATCGATGAAGCCGCGCTCGAACGCGGCGCGCGCGTCGCTGTAGTTCAGATAAACGAACTGGACTGCCGACGCCGGCAGTCCCGCATCGGCGAGCGCCTTCAGCACGAACAGATGTCCTTGCGAGCCCTTTGCGAAGGCGATCTTCTTGCCCTTCAGATCTTCGATCCGTCGCGCGGGCGAGTTCGCCGGCACGATCAGCCCGTAGCTCTTTTGCATGCGCGGTGCGGACGCGACGTAGACAACGCCGGGCGCGGCGCCCGCCTGCGCGAGGATAGGCGGCGTCGCGCCTACTGTGCCGACGTCGACGTCACCGGTGTTGATCGCTTCGACGAGCGGTGCGCCATAGACGAACTCCATCCACTTGACCGCGACACCGTGTTGCGCAAAAGCTTTTTCGAGTTCGCCGGATGCACGCAACGCGACGAGCGGATCGCCTTTCTGGATGCCGATGTTGATGGTCGCGGGCCAGGTGGCGTCGGCTTGAGCCGGGACCTGATAGCCAAAGCAGACGACGAGCGCCGCGAACGTTCGCCACCACAAGCCGCGGAGTGGACGCATGGTGTCAGTTCTGGAAATACGGGTTGGCGGGCCGGCCGAGTCCGTAATGGCCGCGCAGCGTATCGGCTTCGTATTCGCGCCGGAATAGCCCGCGCTTTTGCAGGATCGGCACGACATGATCGACGAAGATATCGAGCTGTGCCGGCAGCACGGGCGGCATGAGGTTGAAGCCATCGGCCGCGCGGCTCTCGATCCAGTCTTCGATGACGTCCGCGATGCGCTCCGGCGAACCCGCCACCGTGAAGTGGCCGCGCGCGCCGGCGAGCTGGCGCAGGAGTCCGCGCAGCGTCGGCCGTTCGCGCGCGACGAGATCGGTGATGACGGCGGCGCGGCTTTGCGCGGCCTGCACCGTCGAAGGGTCGGGGAAGTCGTCGCGCGAGAGCGGCTGATCGAGCGGCAATGCGGAGAAGTCGTACCCGCCGAAGCGGTTCGACAACCGGCTCAGGCCGACTTCGATATCGGTCAGCGCATTGAGTTCTTCGAGCAGCGTGTGAGCTTGCGCGTCGGTCGGGCCAATCGCCGCGCTCAGACCTGGGAGGATGACGATGTCGTCCGCACGTCGGCCGGCGGCAATCGCCCCTTGCTTGAGTTCGGTGTAGAAATCCGCCGCTGATGCCTTGCTCAGATGGGCGGTGAAGACCGCTTCCGCATGACGGGCGGCAAACGCCTTACCGGTCGCCGACGAACCCGCCTGCACGAGCACTGGTCGTCCTTGTGGCGGGCGCGGCAGATTGAGCGGACCGGCGACGCGATAGAAACTGCCTTTCCAGTCGATGCGCCGCACTCGTTCTCGCTCGAGGAAGCGTCCGGTTTGCGGGTCGTCGATGATCGCGTCGTCGGCCCAGCTGTCCCACAGCGCCTTGACGACGCCAACGTATTCGTCGGCGCGCGCGTAGCGCTCGGCATGCTCGGGCGCACGCTCGTAGCCGAAGTTCGGGCCGGCGCCTCCCACCCACGAGGTGACGATGTTCCAGCCAATGCGCCCACCCGAAATATGATCGAGCGACGCAAACTGGCGCGCCAGATTGAACGGCTCGGTGTATGTCGTCGATGCCGTCGCAATCAGGCCGATGCGGGTCGTTTCGCGCGCGAGCGCGGCAAGTGCCGTTATCGGTTCGAGTGCGCCGCTTGCGACGTAGCGCGCACTGTCGCCGAGTTCGAGTGCATCGGCGAAGAAGATCGAATCGAAGCGGCCCGCCTCGGCGCGCTTCGCAAGATCGGCGAAATAGGTGATGTCGGTCAGGGCCTTACGCGTCGCGCCCGGATGGCGCCAACCCGCTTCGTGATGACCGCGGCCGTGAATGAACAGATTCAGATGGATAGGGCGGGGCATGGGCGAACTGGGTCCTGCGTGTGCGCAGGGACGCGACGACGATGGAGCGACTCATTCTATTGCGGCTCTCCGGCGCTTCAAACGAACAAAGTCAGATATCGATATCAATGCGCGCCCGGATGCGGGCGGAACGCGCGCGTTGTGCGGCAACTCTTTGTGTTTGAGCTATTTGGTCGCATTGATGCCCGGAGGGCGGTACCCGGTCTAGCGACCGTGATTCACCAGAATGCACACGGGACTTTTGCGTTTGGCGATCGCGGCGGCATAGTCCTCGGAGAACGCCCGCTGCGCGAAGCAAGGCGCCGAGGTCGCGAGCACGGCATCGACCTGCGCATATTGTTTGTTGAACACCCATGGCCGGCGTGCGAGCGTGCGGTCGTCGAGCCAGTAGGGACTCCAGTCTCGGGTCGTCTCGATGACCTCGCGCGCGAATTCCGGCCCGTACTCTAGCGCGCCCTCGATAACAACATCGATATACGACTCGACGAGCGGGAATTTCGCGTCAGGCACCGGAAGCCCTTCTCCCGGCGCTTTGCCTTGGGCCTTCGGCACGTAGACCCAGACAGTTCCCTGCGTCGGCAGCGGCTGCCACGACACCGCCTCGATAAGCGCCCGCGGCACCTCGACGCGCACGTATCCCTTCTCGCGCTCGTCGAACGCGGACATGTCGTTGCCGGCAACGGGATAGATCACTCCATTGATCGTCATCGGCGTCTCGCCCTCGAACGGACGCCGCAGGCCGAGCGCCGTGAACCCGGAGGATGCGCGGTCGCTCCAGCTGCGCACATAGCCGAACGCCGCCGAGACGCGCACCGGAATCGCCGCAATCGGCTTGCCGGCCGTGGCGGCGCGCGATGGCGTGTTGATGAGCGATCCGTAGCCGAAAATGAACTGCGTCGGCTGATCGGGAAGACGCGTTCCCCAGAAGTCGGTGGTCTGCGCGTGCGCTGCCGAGCCAAGCAGCACTAGCGATACAACGAATCCTCGAATCTTTGCCATCGCCGACATCGTCATATCTCCGTCCAATGCGTTACCGCAGATGATCGCTTCAGCCAGGGCGCCCCCGGCAAACGCGCGCGCCTGGCCTCAGGGTCGTCCAACCGGATTTCCCAGCCAACTGAAATCAAACTGGCGGCAGGACCGACGCACGGAGCGATTCTAAGTCGAAAGCGTCCTGTGCGAGCCGGCACGTACAATCCGGTAGATCCGGACAGGTGACGCGCAACGGAAGATCTTTCGACAATGACAGGAAAGGACAGACCCGATGCCGAATTCTGAGCGCACGCGGCTGACTGCGCTGATCGACTCTGTCTGGCGTATCGCGTTTCGCCTCGGATTTCCGCTCGCCCGCGCGTGGTGGCACTTGCGGCGGCCTCGCCATGAGGGCGCGCTAGTCGCTATCTACGTCGGCCAGTCGCTGTTGCTGCTGAAGTCATCGTACCGTGCCGAATGGGGGTTCCCGGGCGGCAGCGTCCGGGCCGGTGAGACACCTGCTGCCGCGGCGCTGCGCGAGATGGCCGAGGAGATCGGGCTCGCGTTTCACCCGTTACTCCCGGCAGGCAGCGCAGCCGGCGAGTGGGATGGGCGAAGGGACCGGGTGCATTTCTTCGAAATGCGCGTCGATCACTTGCCCGAACTGCGGCTGGATCATCGCGAGATCGTCGCCGTGCATCTGGCGTCGCCGCAGGAATTGCCCGGCTTCGCGGTGACAGGCGCGGTCGCTGCGTATCTCCGCAGGGATGTGCGCCGCTAGCCGAGCCGCCCGGCGCGCGGCCGGTGTGACGCCGGACCCCGCGCGATGCGCGTTGCGCGACCATCGCGGGGCCATGGCCAGTAACGCGTCATCCGATATGTGCGAGCACGATCAGCGTAAGAGTGACGACGATAGCGCCGCCGATTCGCGTGGCGATCTGCGCGAAGGGCATCAGTTGCATCCGGTTCGCCGCGGTCAGGATCGCGACGTCGCCTGTGCCGCCCTGGCCGCTATGGCATGCATTCACGATCGCCGTGTCGATCGGGTAGAGCTTGAGCCGGCGCGCAACCAGAAAGCCGGTGCCCATCAGTGTCGCCACGGTCGCGACGATCGTCACGATATTGGCCAACGTGAACGCGGCGATCAACTTGTCCCATGGGGTCATGGCGACGCCGATCGCGAACAGCAGCGGATATGTCACCGCGGTCGAAAAGAACTTGTAGACGACGAATGCGCCTTCCTGCAACTGCGGCGAGACCGCACGCGCCAGCTTGACCAGCACCGCGAGGAACAGCATGGCAACCGGTGCGGGCAGACCGAACAGGTTGCGGCACATCAAGCCAAGCAGGTACAGCGTGATCGCCGTGATGCCGGCCGCCGCGATATGCGTCACGTCGATATGACCGCGAATCTCCTCCTCTTCCGGGTCCATTTCGTCTGTCTCTCCGGGCTGCAGACGCCCCTCGCCGGTGAGATGGGGAAAGCGCTTGCCGAGCATGTCCAACGCGCCAGCGAGCACGATGGCGGTGAGGCTGCCGAGCATCACCGGCGGCAACACTTGTGCAAACAGCTCGCCCTGCGGCAGATGCATGATTTCCGAATAGCCCACCGACAGCGGAATGGCGCCTTCACCGACACCCCCCGCCATGATCGGCACGACGATATACAGCAGCGTATGACGCACGCCGAGTCCGAATGCCGAGCCGACCGCGATACCGACGATGCATGCGGCCAGCGAACCCAGCGCGAGCGGCACGAAGATCTTGAGAAAGCCCTTGATCAGCACGCGCCGGTCCATGCTGAGAATACTGCCGACGATGATCGACGCGATGAACAGATAGAGGAAATTGCTCTGCTTCGTGAACTCGGTCGTGAGGCCGAGAACTGGCTTGGGCAACAGGTGATAGTAAGTCAGTGCGGAAGGCACGAACGTCGCACAGATCGCGGCCGCGCCGATATTGCGCAGAAGCGGCAGGCGCTTGCCAAGTTCCGCGCAGGTGAAGCCGAAGAACGCCAGCACGGCGATCGCCATTGAAATCTCACCCGGGATCTTGCCCGTCACCGCGAACCCGGTAATTAGCGCGAGCAGAATGAAATAGACCGGCAGCGGGATGATGCCGATTCTGTATTCCATCAGCTTCCACCAGCCTTCGGGCCAGAATCGAGTGACGTTGTCGGACCGCTGCGCGGCCGCCGCCGGTGAGTGCTTCGGCGTAGGTGAGGTGATGGACAAAATACGACTCCTTGATTTGATGCCGGGAATGTATGCCGGCGTCGCGTTTCGATACGGTCGAAGTGGTATCCGATGAGGGAACGGAACCGGAATGACAAAAAGCCCCAGGCTGAAAGGCGCACGCGCGCTTACCCAGGCAATACGCCATGCCGGATCGAACAACGGATCAACTCGGAATTATTTGCAATGCAGAGCTTCTGCATCATCCGCGTCTTGGGTTTGCTGATGTCTTCGCGGTGAGAAGACTGCCGAAGCTTGCTCCCGGGCGGTTGCGTCATCAACGCCGAGCCACACCTGTCCGTCGCACCGCGCGCAAATGGCCAGCTTTCTCGCATGCGACGCGTCCGGACGAACTACGCTCCCGCGGTATCCGCATGCTGCGCATGCGTAGGTGTAACGTACTCCAGTGAGTGTCTCCATGAGCCTTCTCCTGGCGGTCGCATCAGCCGCTTGACTCGGTAGCAACGGTAGCGGCGGTTGGAACCGGCAACTCATTCATCCGATCCTTTGCCTTGCTTCCAGATGTCTGCCGCTCAGGTTGCGGATCTCGTCCGGGCTTATCGTCCAGCGCGCGGCAGATATCGACCATCAGGTCGTTGTCGCTGGCGAAGCGCATCACAAAATCAAATCCGTCCGGACAGATACGTCGCAATTCGTTCGAGATACGTAGGCATTTGATGTCCTGCTCCACGACCGGCATCGCAAGCCGTGTGCTGGCTATAGGGTTGCCTGCGCAGCGTTCGCCTACGAACAGTGTAACGACTCCCGCGAGGCGCTCGGCCCAGTCGCCTGGCCGGAAGAGCTTGCGCTGCGACGTCACGCCGCGGATCAGGTGGTGTTCGATGCCATCGGTAGTCATGTTGCGGCTATCGCGGCATGCGCGTCGTCAGGTAGCAGGTATAAGCACTGTGATTGCGTGAGCTCGTCCAGCATCGCGTTCCGGCGTTGAAAGCACGATGGGGTCCCCGCAATCGATGATGCAATTCTAGGAGCGCGGAACCTTCTGAACGCTTTCAGCCACTGCACGTTCCGATGGGGGTTTTCCATGAGCAAATCCGCAGGCCATTTCATGGAAATCCCCTAAATGCAGGTCCTGACCGTGAAAGCCGGGAGAAGGGTTGGCGCTCCGACAATCCCGCCACCGACGCAATCGAAGTTGAGTGTGTCTCGTCATTGCGGTGGCTTCCAGCCTGTTGTTCAGCCTTGCCTCGCGGCACGCGGCACGCGGCAGCCGCGGAGAGCGGCAGATCACGATCGTGGTGGGCAGTATCACGAAGCTCACCAGGAATTGGGCAGAACGTATACGAACGAGTTTGTGAGCTCGAAACAGGTCAAGGGCGTCCTCGCCTCATCACAAGAGGAATCCGAATGATCGGTACAAGCGTCGTCGTGTATATCAGTAAAGCCACTGTGTTGCATAAATGACACGGGAAAGGAACGTGAAGGATTTGGATGACTAGCATGGCCAACATTCGCATACCGAACCGGTTGCAGGGACCTTGAGACGCACGCAATCGTGTGCAGGGAAAACACAATTTCAACACAGTAGTCTGAGGAGACAACTTGAAGACGAAATATCTTTCGCTGGCCGTCGCGGTCAGCGCACTTGGGGCAAGCGGCGCGCACGCGCAGTCGAGCGTGCAGCTTTACGGGCTGATGGATCTGAGCGTGCCGACTTACCAGTCCCACGCGGATGCCAACGGGAATCACGTCATCGGCATGGGCATTGGGGGAGAGCCGTGGTTTAGCGGCAGCCGCTGGGGCATGAGGGGCGCCGAAGACATTGGTGGCGGTTCGAAGATCATCTTCCGACTCGAGAGCGAATTCGTTGTCGCCAACGGTCAGATGGAAGATCCGGGTCAGCTGTTCGACCGCGATGCGTGGGTCGGTATCGAGAACGACACGTTCGGCAAAATTACGGCAGGCTTTCAGAACACCATCGCACGCGATGCTGCGGCGATCTATGGCGATCCGTATGGCAATGCGCGGCTGACGACGGAAGAGGGCGGCTGGACGAACGCCAACAACTTCAAACAGATGATTTTCTACGCGGCCAGCGCAACCGGCACGCGCTATGAAAACGGCGTCGCGTGGAAGAAGCTGTTCGACAATGGCATCTTTGCGAGTGCAGGTTACGCGTTCGGCAACCAGACGAGTTTCGGCACCAATGCGAATTACCAGGTTGCACTGGGCTATAACGGCGGCCCGTTCAGCGCGTCGGGCTTCTATAGCCACGTGAACCGCCAAGGCAACACGAACCAGTCGTTCTCGGTCGGCGGCAACTATGTGTTTGGAATTCTGCGTGCCAACGCCGGCTACTTCCGTTATCTCGGCAATCAGGGCGCGCTGGGTCAGCGTCAGGATAACGCGTGGACCGTGTCGCTCAAGCTGTCGCCGAAGGGTCCGCTCGATTACCAGCTCGGCTATCAGCAGATGCGCGTGAAGAATGCCGCGTATAACACCGACGGTGATATTCCGAATGCGAACATCGGCGCATTCGACCCAACCTCGGGCTTGCACGACGGTTGGAAGGAAACGCTGTATTGGTCCGCGTTTTATCATCTGTCAAAGCGCACCGAAGTGTATCTGGCCGGCGACTATATGAGGCTGCATGGCGGCTACACGGTCGGCACCACGTTCGGCGCGACGAACCAGCTCGAACTGACCACGGGTGTGCGTACTCGATTCTGATCGGGAAACACGGCCTCGCAGCGCATCCGTTTCGATTGACGTTCTTTAGCTAGCGGTCGCGGACTTTTCCGCGGCCGCTTTTTCATTTCAGCAGGCGAGGGAGAGGCATGTTCAGCAATACGTCTATCAGAACCGCGCTCACCGTGACCATCGCCGGCTACACAGCCGCGTTGATGTTCGTGATCGCGATATCCGTCGCCGGTTTGAAGGCCACGAACGGGGCGCTCGAGAAGATGTACGCCGAACAGACCGTTGCGATGCGCCACCTCGCCGCGAGCGGCGAGGCGCTTCAGAGCGTGCGCGTCGATCTCGGCGCCTACGAAACGCTCGTGGCACAGGGAAAGCCCACTGATGCGGTGCTCGCTCGCGTCCATGCCGGGCTTGCGGACAGCGATCGCGAACTGGCGGCCTATTTCGCGCAGCCTGCGTCGGACGACGACGAGAAGGCGCTGACCGACGCGCTGCGCGCAAAGCGCGAGCAGTTGCTGAAACAGGTGCTTCTACCTGAAGTCACTGCGCTCGACCAGAACGATTTCATCACCTTCCGGAGCACGGAACGGCAGGCGCCCGATGCGGTGTTCAGCGACTATAAGCATGCCGAATCTGCGCTCGAAAACTTCCAGATGAGGCACGAGGAAGCACGCTTTACCTCGGCCCAACAGCACTTCCGTTTACTGTGCTGGGTGTTCGCCGCAATCGGGCTGGTCGCGCTGGTGCTTGGCGTCTGCACGCGCTTCATGGTGAAAGCAGCGATTCTTCGACCTATCGACGCGGTAATCGAGCACTTCGAACGAATCGCGGCCGGCGACCTCACGGGACAGACCGGCGGCGTGCGCGCCAACGAAATGGGGCGCCTGATGGCCGCGCTGGCCCGCATGCAGCAGAGTCTCGTTGCCGCGGTCAGTCAGGTTCGTTTCGGCACGGCGGCAATCGCACAGGGTGTGCGAGAGATCGCGAGCGGCAATGCCGATCTGTCGGCGCGCACCGAACAGCAGGCGGCGACGCTGGAGGAGACGGCCGCGAGCATGGAGGAATTGACGGCGACGGTCAGGCAGAACGCCGACAACGCGCGCGAGGCCAATACGCTCGCTGAAAACGCGTCGCGAACCGCGGCACGTGGCGGCGAAGTGGTCGATCAGGTGATCGACCTGATCGCCGACATGTCGTCGGGCTCGAACCGGATCGTCGACATTATCGGCGCGATCGAAGGTATCGCCTTTCAGACCAACATACTTGCACTAAATGCCGCCGTGGAAGCCGCGCGAGCCGGCGACGAAGGACGAGGATTCGCCGTGGTGGCGGGTGAAGTGCGTGCGTTGGCGCAGCGCTCGGCGGCCGCGGCGAAAGAGATCAGGGAACTGATCGTCAGTTCGGTGGCGAAGGTCGAGAATGGGTCCGAACTGGCGATACGCGCCGGCGCGACCATGTCGGAGATCGTTGGTGCTGCGCGCAACGTGACCCGTATCGTGAGCGAAATCAGCGTGGCTTCGGAAGAACAGTCACGGGGCATCGAGCAGATCAGCCGCGCGGTCACGCACATGGACAAGGCGACTCAGCAGAATGCCGCGCTCGTCGAGCAGGCTGCGGCTGCCGCGGCATCGCTCGAGGAGCAGGCGGCCGCGCTCGACGGCGCGGTCGCGGTGTTCCGGACGAGCGAGCCGCTCGTGTCTTCCGGCGAGCCAAGCGGGAAGCGGCCGGAGCGGGTTGCCGCACTTTCGCCCGCGTGCGCATGACGATGCGCACGCCATCGCAGCGCAACCTGTGCGGTAATTGAAGATCCAACTGCACGACAGTGACGTGCGTGGAGGTGCAACATGGACACTCGAGCGATGCTGCGCCGCATTGCGACCGGTTTGCTTGCCGGCATGGTTCTCTTCGGCTTAAGTGGTTGCAATGCGTTGAGCGGGCCGCCCGCGCCAGAATGGCCGGGCCCTCACGCACCGTATCCGTTCCCCGGCGATGTCCCGCATCGAACGCAGTGATGACGAGCACAGCCAACCTCGGCGCTTGCCTGTCAATGCCCGAGGCCGGGAAACGCAATCCAGTACGGCGGCAGTGTGTTGATATGCGACGAGCCCGCTTTCAGCCCACAGCCGCCATTCGTGAATTGCTTCAGAATACAAGCCGATGAAGCAATTCCACGTTTTGTACAAGCACATTTCACTGAGACTACCAATGGTTGATTGGTCTGCTATCGCGATCGTCTTTTCCGTGTATGCGGCGGCTGTCGTCATACCCGGGCCGAACTTTGTCGCAGTCACTCACAAGGCGGTCGCCGGCAGACGCTCCGATGCGCTTGCGCTTGTCGCCGGGATCGTGACGGTGAATCTGTTCTGGGCGACTTGTACCATCCTTGGTATCGGAATGGTGTTCGCTATTTTCCCGTGGCTCGCTGTCGGCGTTAGGCTTGCTGGCGCGGCCTATCTGATCTGGTTCGGGCTGCGGCTCGTTGTGTCGGCACGGGCGACCCCCTTGGGAGCACGTCACCCAACGAAGGCGCCTCTGTTTCGTGCCGCGTTCCTGCAAGGTATCGCGACAAATATCGCGAACCCGAAGTCCATCGCCTTTTATGCGGCGGTCTTTTCCTCAGCGGTGCCCACCCACGTTTCCATGCCGACGTTCTTCGCGATGCTTGCTACTGTCGGTGCATCAGCGACGTGCTGGTACGGAGCAGTCGCGCTCGTTCTATCGCACACGGTGATCGCGACGGCGTATCGTCGCGCGAAGGCATGGATCGACCTCACCTGTGGAGGGCTCATGATTGCGCTGGGAATCCGGCAGGCATTTCGTTGACAAAGTGCCCGGCGCAGCCCATCTGAACGGCCGCTTTGCGTGTGGGCGACCGTCCCTGCTATGCGGCTCGCTGCGCTTCGAGCAATTGCGGATATTTGCCCGCGACCTCGCGGAAGATGTCGCTGATCGACTGCCCGCCTGGACTAAGACGGCCGTCGGCTTCCCATGCATCGAACGCGTCGAAGATCTTGTGCTTCAGGAAGTGCCGCCACACGACCGGCACACCGGCCAGGATTTCCGTCAACACCGCGTAGCGCTCGCGCGTCCAGCGCGCTTCATAGGCGGTGCGCGCCGCGCCGTAATCGAAGTGCGCGGCCGGCGTGCGCGGCGCGTTCGCCTGGAGTTCGGTGCGCCGCGCAGCGGTCGCTTCCATATCTGCTTCGCCCGCGCGCAGTACGACGCCGTACAGCGCCAGCGCATCCGCTTCGCTCAGATAGCCGCGCGTCACGTCGGTCGCGACCATCCGCGGATCGCGCTCGTACGGGTTGCCATAACCGCCGCCGCCGCAGCCTTCGAGGCGGATCACGTCGCCTGGGTCGCACACGACCAGATCGGTCACGCCAAGGTTCTCTTCCTGCACGGTGCCCGGGTTGCGCGTGAAGCGCGACGTCGATCCCGCCTTGCCGCCGAGCACGCCCCACGACGCGAAGCGTGAGCGGTCGCGATTGCGCGCGGTCACCAGCGTGCCCGGCGAGAACACGCGGAACTCCATCACGGTGCCGAGTCCGCCGCGATAGCGTCCCGCGCCCGCGCTGCCCGGCACCATGCCGTACTTCAGGATGCGGATCGGCACCTCTGCTTCGTTGATCTCGACCGGCGTGTTGCGCAGGAACGCGACGTTGGCGCCTGACGCGTCCGAGCCATCGCCGTTGATCATGCCGCCCGCGCCGCCGCCGACCGGACCGATTGCCGCGATCACGGTGCGTCCGTCGCTATCGACGGTGCGCACGTTCAGAATCGACATGCCGCCGGCCGGGCACGCGGGCAGCCGGTCCGGACAGACCATCGAGAACGCGCCGAACGTGACGTTCTGCGCAACCTTGCAGGTCAGACTGCGCATGCCGACCGCGGCGGGCGGCAGGCAGTTCATGATCGTGCCTTCCGGCAGCACACAGCGCGCGACCTTCAGCATGCCCGCATTGAGCAGCAGATCCGGGTGCAGCGAATACAGCACGTAATTGAGCCCGACGAGCGCGAGCACGTGCCGCTCCTTGCCACCGGTCGGCATGTTCAGCGACGAATTGAGCTGCGGGTCGCTGCCGGTGAAATCGAGCACCAGCGATTCGCCTTGCACTTTCAGATTCAGCGCGACGCGCAGCGGCTTGCCGTTGACCGCATCCTCGTCGGCGTACTCGGCGAAGAAATATTCGCCATCCGGCATGCCGGCGACGATCGCCCGCGCCTGCTCTTCCGAGTAGTCGATCATCGCGTGCATGCCGGCCTTGAAATCGTCGATGCCGAAGCGTTCGATGATTTCCAGCACACGCCGCTCGCCAGTCATCAGCATCGCGATTTGCGCCTTCAGGTCGCCGCGATTCTGCTCGGCGGCGCGGACGTTGATCGCCATATGGTCGAGCAATGTCTCGTCGAGCACGCCCGCGCGCACGATCCTGGTCGGCGCCCAGCGAATGCCTTCCTGATAGATCTCGGTCAGCGTGCGCGACAGCGACGCGGGCACCGCGCCGCCCATGTCGGTGTTGTGGATGTGCCCGCCGACGTAGCAGACGATCTCGCCGTTGTAGAACACCGGCTTCCACATCATCACGTCGGGGGTGTGCGTGGCGACGTAACCGCTGTACGCGTCGTTGGTCATGCCGATGTCGCCCGGCTCGTAGTGATCGATCGCCTCGATCACCGAGCCGAAGTCGAGGCCCGGATACCAGGTCGCGCCGAGCGTTTTAGGCGACGCGAACGTGAGCCCTGCGGGCGTCATGATCGTGCAGGAGAAATCTTCGGTTTCCTTGACGAACGCCGAGTGCGCGGTGCGCATCAGCGTGTGGGCCATGCTTTCCGCGGCCGCGACGCAGTAATTGGCGAAGATCTGTAGAACGGATCGATTGAATGTCATGGTCTGGTCCTTCGGATATCACTGGCGCTTCACTGAGCCGACAGCAGCAGGTTGCCGTATTCGTCGACGACGGCTTCGAAGCCCGGCAGCACGCAGGTCGTCGTGTCGTCCTGCGCGATGATCGCGGGGCCGTGAAAGCGATGACCGGCGAGCAGCACCGAGCGGCGGTACAGCGGCACCTTGCGCCAGGCGCCGTCCAGATACACGTCGATCAGCGCCTCGACGCGCGGCGCGCCTTCGCCGAGCGCGATCTTCGGCATCTCTGGCTTCGGTGTCGGCAGGCTGATCACGAGGCGCAGCGCCACGACCTGCACGGGCGAACTCGCGTCGCTGTGGCCATACAGCCGATGATGCTCGCGGTGGAACGCGGAGCCGATCGTCGCGATGTCGCCGTTGCGAATGGCTTGCGAATCGAGCGGTGTGTCGACTTCGAACGATTGGCCGCGGTAGCGCATCTCGGCCGAGACGAGCATTTCCGCGCCTGCATCGGAGCCGGTTTCGTTGATGATCCACTCGCGCGCCTGCGCTTCGAGCGTCGCGAGGTCGCCGGCGAGTTTGTCGAGCGAAGCGGCGTCGAGCGGATAGTAGGTGGTGCGCACGAAGTCGTTCTTCGTATCGGCGATCAGGCCGCCCAGCGCGCTCAGCACGCCCGGCGTGGTCGGCACGATCAGATGGCGCATGTTCAGCGCGCGCGCAAGGAAGCCGCCGAGCATCGGGCCCGCGCCGCCGAACGGCATCAGCGAGAATGCGCGCGGATCGATGCCGAAGCGCGACACGATACGGCTCACGCCGCCGTACATGCCGGACACCGCGACGTCGATGATCGCGGCCGCCGTTCGATGCACGTCGATGCCGAGCCGTTGCGCGAGCGGTTCGATCGCGCGGCGGCTCGCTTCGACGTCGACCTGCACCGCGTTATAGCCGAGCGACGCACGGCCCAGCACGCCGATCACCGCGAACGCGTCGGTGATGGTCGGGCGTGTGCCGCCGCGGCCATAGCAGACCGGACCCGGGTTCGAGCCGGCGCTTTCCGGACCGACCTTCAATACGCCGAAATCGTCGACCCATGCGATCGAGCCGCCGCCATCGCCGATCGACGAAACCGACACCGACGGGATATGAATCTGGAAGTCGCCGATGTACTCGCCGGTCGCGTACTGCGGTTTGCCATCGACGATCAGCGCGACGTCGGCCGTCGTGCCGCCGATGTCGAGGCTCATGCAGTCCTTGATCTTGCACATGCCCGCCAGATACGACGCGCCGATCACGCCCGCGGCGGTGCCCGACAGGATCATCTGCACGCAATTGCTCTTGCCGTGCTCGGCGCTCATCACGCCGCCATTCGACTTCGTCACTTTCAGGTCCGCGCCGACGCCGCTTTCGGCAAGTGCGGCCTGCAAGCGCGTCAGGTATTGCGACACGCGCGGCTGCACGTAGCCGCCGATCGTCGCGGTGACCGTGCGCTCGTATTCGCGGATGATCGGCCACACTTCGTGCGAACACGATACGAAAAACCCGGGCGCCGCTTTCTCGATGATCGCTTTGACCTGCTGCTCATGCGCGGGATTGCGATAAGAATGCAGCAGCGAAATCACCACGCCTTCGCAATGCGCCGCCTGCAGCGCTTCGAGCGCGGCGAGCACGCTCGCTTCGTCGATCGGCGCTTCCTCGGTGCCGTCGGGGCGCATGCGGCCATCGACGCCAAATACGCGATCGCGCGTGATGAGCGGTTCGGGGCGCCTCGACATCAGGTTGTACATGTCGGGGATCTTCAGGCGCGCGATATCCAGCACGTCCTCGAAATGGCGCGTCGTGATCAGCGCGAGGCGCAAGCCCTTGCGTTGCACGACCGAGTTCACGCCGACCGTCGTGCCGTGCGTGAAGTACACGACTTCGTGCGGATCGATGCCGAAGCGTGTTTTCAGGCCTTGCATGCCGTCGATCACTTCGCTGCCCGGCGAATCCGGCCGCGAGAACACTTTCAACGTGCGCGTGGTACGCGTCTCGTCGTCCAGCACGGCGAAGTCCGTAAACGATCCGCCGATATCCACTCCAATTCTCAAGCCCATTGCCGTCCCTTTAGGTAAGCCTCGCAGACCATTCGCGTCTGCGTCGCGTCAACGACTCTGATTCCCACAGCGATTTGGTGAATGAAAAAGCAGCCTTTGCAGCGCAGCGCGGGTCGTCACATCATCTCGGGACTCGTCAGCCGGGTTCCATCGCTAAAGCGCGTCAACCGGTAGGGCTGAATATCGATCCCGGTTGCGTCATTGGTCACGATGCGGCTAACCAGCATGCCGGCTCCCGGTCCTAACCCGAAGCCATGACCGCTGAACCCGGACGCGATCACGAGGCCGGGCGCGCTGTCCACCCGCGACATCACCGGCACCAGATCGGGCGTCGTGTCGATCGCGCCGGCCCACGCATGCGCGACACGCAATCCCGACAGCTCGGGAAACACCGTCGCGACGTTTTGCAGCGCACGGGTCGGCCACTCGGCATCGGGCACAGGATTCAGAACCCGCGTTAGCTCGAACGGCGAGATGTCGTCGTTACGCCAGTCGGCACTCCCTTCGGGGCCGCCGAAGAACGGTTGCGCGATCCGGAACTTGAGCTTCTTGTTGAGTTTGCTGCGGAACATCTTGCGAAACTTGACCGCGTGCCGCAGGTTCTGCGGCGCGATTTCCATGCGTCCGTAGCCGGGGACCGCGATCGTATAGCCGCCGTCGAGCCGCCGCCTCATCGCGAAGTTCGGGCCGGAGAAGCACCCGTCTATTACGGCCGGCGCTTCGGCCGTGCGCAGCGCGGTGCCGATCACGTTGACCGCCGGCAGATCGATGCCATGACGCCGGCAGAAGAGGGCACTCCACGCGCCGCCGGCCAGCACGACGCTGCTCGCGCCGATCAGGCCGCGCTCGGTCCATACACCGGAGACACGGCCCGCGCTGATATCGAGTCCGCGAACCGCGCAGGTCTGATGCACGCGCGCGCCGAGCCGTTGCGCGCCTCTTGCAATGGCGGGCGCCGCTTTCGACGGCTCGGCGCGTCCATCGGAATGCGACCACACGCCGCCTGCCCACTTCGCCTGACCATTGGGAACGCGCGCCGCCAGTTCGCGAGCCGACAGCAACTGACTATCGAAGCCGAGCGCACGGGCCTTGCCGAGCCATGTTTCCCATTGCGCGACGTCCGCGGACTGCTCGCTTCCGTACAGGATGCCGGCTCGCCTGAAGCCGATGTCTTCGCCGAGTTCGTCGCTCAACTCGCTCCAGCGCGCGAGGCTTTGCATCGCGAGCGGCAACTCGTGCAGATCGCGGTTCTGCTGACGCACCCAACCCCAGTTGCGTCCCGATTGTTCAGCGCCAATGATGCCTTTCTCGAGCAGCACGACCGATACGCCGCGCCGCGCAAGCTCGTAAGCGGTGCTGACGCCGATAATGCCGCCGCCGATCACCGCGACGTCACAGCGAGCGGGGAATCCGTCGCTATTCGAAACTTCGTCGATTCTTAGCATGTTCGAGCCACCATGATGGATGTGAGCGGCGATTACCGGGTGCGTGTGGCTGCAGTCAAAAGATCACGTAGATCTTGCGCAGCGTTTCGTCGATGTTCCAAAGCCCTTCGGTGTTGGCTTCGAAGAACAGCGTGTCGCCGGCGGCGAAGCGGATCGTGTCTTCTCCGTCGGGTGTGAAGGTGCCGCTGCCCTTGATGAAATGCATGACCTCCGCCTGCTTGACCGAGCGCCTGTAGGTGCCGGGCGAGCACTCGAACAGCCCGGTGTCGACCGCGTCATGACCCGGAATCACGTACTGGCGTCCCGCTACGCGTGACGGCTCGGTGCCGGGCAGGCCGGCGGTTCCCCAATCCTCGAGGGCGGTGACTTCCGCCGCTTGCCTGATCTGCTGGACTTTCATGTGGTTTGTTCCTGTTGGCGTGTGCGCAGGTCGATACGGCGTTCGATCCGGCCTAGCCGGACCACGGTGACGCCGGCGCGCAACTGGCGCAGCGACGGCATCACGAGCATGCAGTCGTCGTACGGCGTCGCGACCGGCTGGCCATCCGACCAGGCGATCACGGTGCCGGCGTGCTCGAACGTTTCGAGCCCGGTGTAAGGCCCCGCGAAGCGGAAGTCCATGCTCTTTGCAACGACCGGTTCGGTCACGCGGACGATGCGCATTTCGTCGGGCAGCGGCCTGATCCAGCCGGACGGCAGATCCGCCGCGTCGACGATGCCCGAGAGCAACAGAAAACGCGCGGTGCAGTCGCGCGCGACCGTCACCGCGCTGGCTTCCCAATGCTGGCCGCATTCGATCAGCAGCGCGTTCTTCGCGCTCGCGTCGTCGCCGAAGCCTTCGTAGTCGCGCATCCGGCGGCCTTCGGGATGGCCTTCGTCCTGGATCACCGTGGCGGGCGCGCCGAGCCGCTCGGCCAGTTCCGCGCCTTTGCGCAGCGGGCCCGCGACGATCAGCGGCGCGCTTTTTTCATGCATCGAATGCAGATCGAGCAGCAGGTCGACCGTGTCGATCACCGGCCGCATCGCGCGCGCACGATCGAGTTCGGACGAGCGCGCTGCAACGTCGTCGAGTTTCGCAGCGGTCCATACGCGGTTGAAGTCCTGATCGACGAAGCGCGCCTTGTCGGGCGTTGCCGGATCGAAGCGCGCGTAGGCGGCGACGTTCGCGAACGACAGCGTGAGCTTGCCGCGGCGCGGCCGCAGCCCGCCGCGCAACAACGCGTCGACGGTGATCGCGCCGCACACTTCGTTGCCGTGCGTCAGCGCGTTGATCATCACGTGCGGCCCGGGTTGGCCGGAGTCGAACGTGTGCACGTATGCGATGCCGGTATTGCCGTCGGCGTGCGCCGAGATGTCCGGGAATTCGACTTCGATCGGATAGGCTTGCATGTTTACTCCAGTCCTCCCTGACACAGATACTTGATCGACAGATAGTCATCCAGTCCGTACTTCGATCCTTCGCGACCATAGCCGGATTCCTTCACGCCGCCGAACGGCGCCGCCTCCGAAGCGAGCGCGCCTTCGTTGATGCCGACGATACCCGCTTCCAGCGCGCGCGACACGCGCTCGATACGGCGCATGCTCTCGCTATAGAAATACGACGCGAGCCCGAACGGCGTGTCGTTCGCGGCCTGCACCGCTTCCTGGTCGCTGTCGAACGGGAACAGCGGCACGACCGGGCCGAAGGTTTCCTCGCCGCACAACGCCATCGACGCCGTGGCGTTGCCCAGCACCGTGGGCGCGTAGTAGTGCGGTCCCAGCTCGGTGAGCCGCCGTCCGCCGGTCAGCACGACCGCGCCATTCGCGAGCGCGTCGTCGACATGACGCGCGATCTTGTCCACGGCCCGTTCGTTGATCATCGGGCCGATCTGCGAAGCGGGATCGCTCGCGGGGCCGACCCGCAGCTCGGCCACCTTCGCGCACAGCAGCGCGGAGAAATGCTCGTAGACGCCGCGCTGCACGTACACGCGGTTCGGGCACACGCAGGTCTGCCCGCCATTGCGGAACTTCGCGGCGAGCAGGCCATTGGCCGCGGCATCGAGGTCGGCGTCGTCGAATACGATGAAGGGCGCATTGCCGCCGAGTTCCAGAGAAAGCTTCTTCAGCGTGCCTGCCGATTCACGCGCGAGGTGCTTGCCGACGGGCGTCGATCCGGTGAACGTGATCTTGCGCACGCGGCTGTCGGCGAGCCATTCGCCGACCGTCTCCGCCGCGCCGGCGCGCGAGGCCGAGATCAGATTGAGCACGCCGGCTGGCACGCCCGCCTCGTGCGCCAGCATCACCAGCGCGATGGCGGTGAGCGGCGTGTCTTCAGCGGGCTTCGCGACGACCGTGCAGCCTGCCGCGAGCGCCGGCGCGATCTTGCGCGCGATCATCGCGAGCGGAAAATTCCACGGCGTGATCGCGGCGACGATGCCGATCGGTTCCTTGATCGCACTCATGCGTTTGCCACGCTGCTGCTGTGGAATCAGATCGCCGTAGATGCGGGTGGCTTCGTCGGCGAACCACGCGACGTACGACGCGCCATAGCTGACCTCGCCGCGCCCTTCCGCGAGCGGCTTGCCCTGTTCGAGCGAAATCAGCGCGCCGAGCGCGTCGCGATTCGCGACGATCAGCGCGTGCCAGCGGTGCAGCACGGCCGCGCGTTCGCTCGCGAGCCTTGCACGCCATGCGGGCAGCGCCTTGGCGGCGGCGTCGGTGGCGGCGCGCGCGTCGCTGGGACCGCTGTCGGCCACCTCGGCGATCAGCTTGCCGGTTGCCGGATCGGTGACCGCGAAGCGGCGGCCGCTCGCGGCCGCGACCCACTCGCCGTTGATGAAGTTGTCCGTGCGGATCAGCGCGCGGGCCTGTTGTTCGAGATTCGTGCTCATCTGAGGTTTCCAGTTCGGTTGGCCTGCGAGGGCGGAGTGCCCGACACGCGCCGGGCAGCCATGCCGTCTGCGCTATTAGTGACCAGTGCCTATTGGCGACTTGCGCTGGCGACGCGCGCCGCGATCGCCGCGCCGACTTCCTTGGTCGATGCGCTGCCGCCCAGGTCGCCCGTGCGCGGGCCGTCCTTCAGCACTTGCGTAATCGCGGCGACGATGGTGTCGTGCGCATCGCGCTCGACACCGGTGCTGTTGCCGAGAAAGTCGAGCATCATCGCGGCCGACCAGATCATCGCGACCGGATTGGCGATGCCCTTGCCGGCGATGTCGGGCGCCGAACCGTGGACCGGCTCGAACAGCGACGGAAAGCGCCGGTCGGGATTCAGGTTGCCTGATGGCGCAATGCCGATCGTTCCGGTGCACGCCGGACCGAGGTCGGAGAGGATGTCGCCGAACAGGTTCGACGCGACCACCACGTCGAAACGGTCGGGGTTCAGCACGAAGCGCGCGCACAGAATGTCGATGTGCTGACGGTCCATTTTCACGTCGGGGTAGCGTGCGGCCATTTCATCGGCGCGCGCATCCCACCACGGCATGCTGATCGCGATACCGTTGCTCTTCGTCGCAACCGTGATCTTCTTCGCGCGGCGCCGCGCCAGCTCGAACGCGAACTTCATCACGCGCTCGGTGCCGTGGCGCGTGAAGATCGACTGCTGCATCACGACTTCGCGCTCGGTGCCCTCGAACATCGTGCCGCCCACCGACGAATATTCGCCTTCGGTGTTCTCGCGCACGATCATGAAGTCGATATCGCCGGGCTTGCGGTTGGCGAGCGGGCTGGGCACGCCCTCGAACAGGCGAGCGGGGCGCAGGTTCACGTACTGGTCGAATTCGCGGCGGAACTTCAGCAGCGACCCCCACAGCGAAATATGGTCGGGCACCTTGTCGGGCCAGCCGACCGCGCCGAACAGAATCGCATCGCAGCCCTGCAACTGCTGCTTCCAGTCGTCGGGCATCATCTGGCCATATTGCGCGTAGTAGTCGCACGACGCCCATTCGATATGTCGGTAGTCGATGCCGATGTCGAAGCGCTGGCAGGCGGCGTCCAGCACGCGCAGGCCTTCGGGCATCACTTCGGTGCCGATGCCGTCGCCGGGAACGACGGCAATGCGGTATTTGCGGGTCATACGTGTCTCTCCTTGCGTTGATCGCGCACTGTCTGCCGGCACCGCGCGGATCGCCAATTGGGGGTGCGTTCTGGTGTCGGACCGTGCATCGGTATCAGTAGCCGCGAGTCCGGTCGATCAGGCCGTTCATGCGCTCACCGGCGCGATGCAGACGCAGGTTTTCCAGCACCGCATCGACAGCCGATTCGGGCCGCGTCGCGCTCGCGATATGCGGCGTGATGCGCACGCGCGACTGCGTCCACAGCGGATGGTCCGCGGGCAGCGGCTCGGGGTCGGTGACGTCGAGCACCGCGCTATGAATCTGCCCGCTTTGCAGCGCGTCGAGCAGATCGCCGCTGACGAGTTGCGCTCCGCGCCCGACGTGCACGAGCGACGCGCCTCGTGGCAGCTTGTCGAATACCCGGCGGCACAGCAGCGCGCGCGTCGCGTCCGTCAGCGGCAGCAGGCAGATCAGCACGTCGGTGCGGGCCAGCATCGCATCGAGCCCCGCCTCGCCCGCGTAGCAGGCGACACCTTCGATGTCGTGCCGCGAGCGGCTCCAGCCCGCGCAGGCAAAGCCGAACAGCCGCAAACGCTCGAGTACCGCGGTGCCGAGCATGCCGAGGCCGAGCACACCGATGCGGCGCGACGCGGCGGCGCGCAGCGGCAACGGCTGCCAGGCGCGCGCCTGCTGTTGCAACGCGTAGTCGAACAGATCGCGGTGAATCGCCAGCACCGCCTCGGTCACATACTCGACCATGCCTTCGACGATGCCCGGTTCGAGCATGCGCACCACCGGCAGATGCGCCGGAATCTGCGACAGGTCCAACTGATCGACGCCTGCGCCGACCGAGAACACGACTTCGAGATTCGGCAGCGTGAGCGCGAGGTCGCCCGGCTGCCACGCGACCAGATAGCGCACGGCCGCGCGATCGCCGAGGTCCGGCCAGACGCGGAACTGGATCTCGGGCGCGAGCTGCGCGAAGCGCTCGGCCCATAGCGCTCCACGCTCCGGATCGGCCTTGTAGAGGACCGTCATCGCCGTTTATGCCATCGCCTGATTGATGATGCCGTACGCGCGCCAGGTCGCGTCGGGGGCCGCCTCGCGCGCGTCGGCCGAAGCGTTGCGCACCATCTTTTCGACCGAATCGACGCGCGTCAGGCCGAGGCTCGTCAGCCAGTCGTTGATGCCGGCGTCACCCGGCACGTCGATCCGCACGAAATCGCCGGCATGCTGCGCGAGCCAGTACGAGATCAGCGCGCGGGCGCGCAGATCGTCGGCGGAGCGTTGCGCGACGACCGGCCCGATCGAGTAGCCGCGTCCGAATGGGCGGAACAGCGAGAAACCGAGTATTTCGCCGTCGCGTTCGAGCACCACGGCTTGCGAGAATGCGAGCAGCGACGGGATCGCCGCGCTGCGCTCGAGGCCGCTCGCACGCGACGCGATTTCGATCAGGCGGGGCGTGTCCGCGGGCGTCGCCGCGCGCAGATGCTCGCCGGGCGGCGGCGCGACGGCGGCCACGCTGCCAGGCGTTCCCTGATGCTGGGTGAGTCCGCCGCAGGCGACGAAGCCCAGCTTTTCGTAAAGCGGCTTGCCGGCGACCGTTGCATGCAGGAAGGTCACGCGGTTGCCGAGTTCTTCGAGCACCAGTTCCATCAGCTTGCGGCCGATGCCGCGTCCCTGTTCGTCCGGCGACACGATCACGAGGCCCAGCGTGCCCCGGTCGGCGCCGAATTTCCAGCACAGCGCGGTGCCGATCACGGTGCCGTTGTCTTCGGCGACGAAGCCGCATCCGGCGTCGAACATGAAACGCCAGTCCTCGGCGCGGTGCGGCCAACGCACCGCAACGGAGAGGCCATGCGCGGCCGCGATGTCATCGGAGGTGAAACGGCGGTAGCCTGGTGATTTCTTCACTATTTTGGACACTGCAAACTCCTGCTGGCGGCGTGGTCAGCCTAGACTTTCGCATTCCCAGCGCCCGCTTCATAGGACGATCTTTTTGTTATTGGGGCGCGCGCGGTCGGGCTCGATTCGCGTCGGCCAGTCACCCGCAACGCAACCGCGCAGGTATTTTGTCGTTCACTACGATGGTGCTATATTCAATATAATGATGGAAATTGTACGACCGTTCGGTGTGGTGAAGTGGCTGAAGCCTCTTCGCATGCCACGGGGCGTGCCCGGCACAACAACCGTAACGTCATCGACAGGACACCCATGCAGCGAACACAGATCAACAGGAAGCGCGCGGCCGACCCGGGTCACGGCGACGTCGGCACTCGTCTGCGCGCGCTGCGCGTCGCGCAGGGGCTGTCGATCAACGAGCTGGCGATGCGCGCAGGCGTATCGGTAGGCACGGTCAGCCAGGTCGAGCGCAACAAGGCCAATCCGTCGGTGCGGATTCTCGAACGCCTGCGCCAGGCGTTGGAGGTTCCGCTCACCGCGCTGCTCGAAGAAGACGACGCGGTCTCGGACCCGGTCACCGGCGATTTCGTGCGCAAGGCGGCCGAGCGGCCGCTGTTCGAAGTCGGCACGAACGGCATGCAGAAAGAATTGTTGTCGCCGCACGGCGATCACGATTTGCAGATGATGATCATCATGCTGCCGGCCGGTTCCGGTTCGGAGGAAGTGCTGGTCGGCATCGGCGAGAAGGCGGGGCTGGTGCTGGAAGGCACCGTCGTGCTGAACGTCGGCGACCGGCGCTCCGAACTGCGCGCGGGCGACAGCTTCCAGTTCAAGAGCACGGTGCCGCACAGTGTGCGCAACGAAAGCAAGAAGACCGCGCGTTTGCTATGGATCATGAATACGCAACCGCCCGTGATTCATCTTTGATCCGTCCGTAGTTCGAGCCGCGTGCCGTGTGGCGCGCGGCTCTGTCCTTCCTCTGTTTCCTCCGATCGTTTTCCGATGCGTCGCGTCCGGTTCACCTGGACCTCGGCTGACGTCGACGCCTTTCGTTCCCTGTTGTCCTTTTCGGTTTTGCGTTGCACGAACGGGTGGACGTGACGCATGGCCTTGCTCGCCCGCCGCGCTCGCGCGGGCTTGCCGCTTGTGTGCGCCGGTGCCGCAGCGCCTTCTGCGCGGCAGGCAACGTATCGCAGCGCACAACGAACTTTTCACAAAGTTTATTTTTGACCACTAGTATTTCATTTGATGTTCATTAAAATGAACTTCATCCGATGTTCGTTCATTCGGTGGTCGCGATGGCGAACAGCAGTGCCGGGTGGTGCCCGGGAATCATCAGTGCGTTGACGCACGCGGCACCACACACTTGAACCTACTGATCAGGCCAGGCATGTCCAATCCGTCACTCGATTTCGATCCTTCAGCCGTTCCGTTGCCGCAGGGGCATTTCATTGGCGGTGCGTACTATTCGGCGGACGAGGCGCAGATCGCCGTTCACCGGCCCTCGGATGGCGCTCTGCTCGGCCATGTGCCGGATGCGTCGGACGCGACCGTCGATTACGCAGTGAGCAATGCGCTTGCCGCATGGAAGACGAGCGGCTGGGGCACGCGTTCTCCGCGTGAGCGCGCGAAGGTGCTGAGCCGCTGGGCCGAGCTGATCGATCGCGATGCGGTGAGCCTCGCCCAACTCGAGACGGTCAGCTCGACGCGCCCAGTGGCGGAAAGCTACGCGTCCGACGTGCCGTTCACCGCCGAGGCGATCCGCTTTTTCGCCGAGCTGGCCGACAAGCTCGGTGGCGATATCGCGGCGACGCGCCGCGACAGTCTCGGCTTCATTGCATCGGAGCCGTACGGCGTGATCGGTGCGATCACGCCTTGGAATTTCCCGCTGTCGATGTGTTCATGGAAGTGCGGCCCCGCACTCGCGGCGGGCAACGCGGTCGTGATGAAACCGTCGGAAATGACGCCTTATTCGACCCTGCGAATTGCGGAACTCGCGATCGAAGCCGGCATGCCGCCCGGCATCTTCAACGTAGTGAACGGCCGGGGCGCGACGGCGGGCGCCGCGCTGACGCGTCACCCGGGCATCTCGAAGATGAGCTTCACGGGTTCGACCCGCACGGGCGCCGCGATCATGAGCGACGCCGCGATGCACGGCACCAAGCCCGTCACGCTGGAACTCGGCGGCAAGAGTCCGCAACTGGTGTTCGAGCACGTGCGGGATCTCGAACATACGGCGCGCTGCGTCGCCCGCGGCTTTACGGCCAACGGCGGCCAGGCCTGCGTGGCAGGTACGCGGCTGATCGTGCACGAGCGCATCGCCGAGCCTCTGATCGCCGCGATTGAACGGCAACTGCAGCCGATCAAGCCTGGTCCGCTGTGGGACAGCCGCACCGCTTATTCGCCGATCATCAGCGCTGCCCAGGCGCGGCGCATCGAAGCGCTGGTCGAGCAGAGCCGCGAGGGCGGCGCGGAAGTGATCTTTGGCGGCGGCTTTTTCGAAGGCACCGGAGAAGGCTATTTCCACCGCCCCACACTGATCGCCAATGTGACTGCGGAGACACCCGCCGTGCGCGAGGAGCTGTTCGGCCCGGTGTTGACGGTACAGACATTCAAAGACGAGGAAGAGGGCATCGCGCTGGCCGCACATCCGATCTACGGTCTCGCGGCGGGTGTCCATAGCAGCGACATCGGCCAGGCGCTGCGGGCGATGCGCCGCATCGCGGCGGGCACGATCTGGATCAACCGCTACGGCCGCAGCGGCGACATGATCATTCCGACCGGCGGCTTCGGCCAATCCGGTATCGGCAAGGATCTCGGCCGCGAGGCAATGGTGGCCTGCATGCGGCACAAGAGTGTGCTGATCGATTTCGAAACGTTGTGAACAATCGCGCTACACCGGCTTTACACAAGCAGCAACCGCATCGATTCAACCCGAAACTGAACCCCGAGCCTGCGAACAGGTTCGCCACGACGACAGGATGTTGACCATGATCGATTTCGAACCGAAGTACATCACTTTCGACTGCTATGGCACGCTGACCAACTTCCAGATGGGCCAGACCGCGCGGCAGCTTTACGGCGACAAGCTGGACAAGGCGAAGATGGATGAGTTCGTCGAATTCTTCCGTGGCTACCGCCTCGACGAAGTATTGGGCGCATGGAAGCCCTACCGCGACGTGGTCGTGAACTCGGTGCGCCGCACCTGCGAACGCACCGGCGTGCCGTTCGACGAAGCGACCGCGCAGAAAATCTACGAAGCCGTGCCGACTTGGGGCCCGCACGCGGACGTGCCCGAAGGGCTGTCGCGACTGGCCAAAAAGTACAAGCTGGTGATCCTTTCGAACGCGTCGAACGACCAGATCCAAAGCAACGTCGACAAGCTCGGCGCGCCGTTCCACAAGGTCTACACCGCGCAGCAGGCGCAGGCATACAAGCCACTGCAGAAAGCCTTCGAGTACATGTTCTCGCAGCTGGACTGCAATCCGGAAGACGTGCTGCACGTGTCGTCGAGCTTCCGCTATGACCTGATGACCGCGTACGACATGGGCATCAAGCACAAGGCGTTCGTCAACCGTAATCACGAGCCGCTGAATCCGTACTACGGCGTCAACGAAGTGTCGGGGATTCCGCAACTGGCTTCGCTGCTCGGTCTCTGATCGATAGCTTCGGCCCTTTGACGACATCGCTTCCCGTGCGCCAGTGAGCGGCGCACCCAACCGACAGGAATGCATCACGATGAAGCTCGACTCCTACTGGCTCGACACCGCGCCACGGTTTACCGGAGGCGCCCAGAGTCCACTGCCGCAGCGGGTGGACGTGGCCGTGGTCGGCGGCGGCTTCACCGGACTGTCGGCGGCGTTGGAACTCGCCAAACGCGGCAAGTCGGTGATCGTGTTCGAGGCGGGCCGGCTCGCGGCGCAGGCATCGGGCCGTAACGGCGGCCATTGCAATACGGGCGTCGCGCAGGACTACGCCGCGTTGTCCGCGCGCATCGGCAGCGAGCGCGCGGCGGAGTTCTATCACGCGTATGCGGGCGCCGTCGAGACGGTGAAATCGATCATTGCGGAAGAGCAGATCGACTGCGATTTGCGCCACTCCGGGAAGATCAAGCTCGCGGCGAAGCCGCAGCATTTCGCGTCGCTCGCGAAGACGTACGAGGTACTGCGGCGCGAGGTCGATCCCGACGTCGAACTGGTGCCGCCCGAGCAGATTCGCAAGGAGCTCGCGTCTGACAGCTTTTTCGGCGGTCTCGTGCAGCGCAACGGCATGCAGATGCACATGGGCAAATTCGGCGTGGGTCTTGGCACGGCGGCGGCACGCCGCGGCGCGCAGATCTACGAGAACGCGCCAGTGACGGACCTGAAGCCGCTCGGCGGCAACGCGTTCGACGTGCAGTGTCCGCTCGGCACGGTCCGCGCCGGGCGCGTGCTGATCGCCACGGGCGCGTCGCAGGTAGGTCCGCTGCAATGGTTCCGGCGCCGCATCGCACCGGTCGGCAGCTTCATCGTCGCGACCGAGCCGCTCGGCAAGGACCGCCTCGATGCGTTGTTGCCGACGCGCCGCTCGTATGTGACGACGCTGAACATCGGCAACTATTTTCGGGCCACGCCCGACGAGCGTTTGCTGTTCGGCGGCCGCGCGCGCTTTGCGATGTCGAACCCGCGTTCGGACGAAAAGAGCGGGCGGATTCTGCGTGACGGGCTCGCCCGCTATTTCCCGCAACTGGCCGATGTGCGCATCGATTACTGCTGGGGCGGCCTCGTCGATATGACGGCCGACCGCCTGCCGCGCGCGGGGCAGCATGAAGGACTGTTTTATTCAATGGGCTACAGCGGTCACGGTGTGCAGATGTCCGTGCACATGGGTCGACTGATGGCCGACGTGATGTTCGGCGCCGCCGCGCGCAATCCGTGGCGAACGCTCGAATGGCCCGCGATTCCAGGACACTTCGGACGCGCGTGGTTTCTGCCGCTGGTCGGCGCGTATTACAGGTTGCAGGATGTACTGCATTGAACGGATCGACTGATCGCGACTGTCAGATGCCAGGGCAGCGCGCAGATTGAAAAACACTATTCCCAAAGGAAATCCCCATGTTGCGTTTCATGTTCCAGCCTGCTTCCGCCGTCCGTTTCAACACCGTGCAGCGCTTTGCCGCTGGCGCGGGCCTCGCGATGACGATGATGTTCGGCGCCGCCCACGCCGCCGAGACGGCGACGCTGACCGCAGGCTCGCCGCCGTCGAGCGCGCCGACTACGTTCATGAACGTGAAGACCCAGAAGATCGAAGGTCTGATGCCGGACGTCGTGAAAGAGATCGGCAAGCGCGAGGGCTTTAGCGTGTCGTACGACGCGGTGCCGTTCTCGGCGCTGATCCAGTCGGTGGTATCGGGCAAGATCGACATCATCGTGGCCGGCATGACGCCGACGCCGAAGCGCGCCGAAGTGGTCGATTTCTCGCAGCCGGTTACGGCGTTCGGCGAAGGCATCATCGTGAAGGACTCGAACAAGGCCGTCTATCGCTCGGTGCAGGACATGAAGGGCATGACGGTTGGTGCGCCGACCGGCACCGACTATGGCGATCAGTTGAAGAAGCTCGGGATCTTCACCGAAGTGAAGATGTACGACAGCCCAGCCGACATGACGCGTGACGTCGCGCTTGGCCGCATCGTCGCGGGCTTCAACGACTATCCGATCCTGAAGGCCCAGGAGGCGGCGGGCGCGATGGCGGGAACGCGGGTCGAAGATGCCTATGTGCCGATGGAAAAGTTCGACATCGCGATCGCGGTGAAGAAGGGCAACAGCGCGCTGATGGCGAAGATCAACGACGCGCTGACGAAGATGAAGGCCGACGGCACGCTCGACACGATCCTGAAGAAGTGGCACCTCACGAGCTGATTCGCTTCTCGTGACAAGAGGCGGGCCCGCCACGACGCGGGACCCGCCCTGCGATGTTCGCCGCCCAGCGGAGCGGCGGACTGAACGAATGCAAAGAGCAATGGAAGGCACGACATGCGCTGGCAAGATATAGCCGACTTTGTACCGATTCTGCTGCAAGGCGCGATGATGAGCATCATCATCACGCTGGGTTGTCTGCTGTTGAGCACCGTGCTCGGCCTGACCTGGGCGCTGTTGAAGATGTCGCGCTATCCGCACGTGGTACGCGGTGTGAGCGCGATGATCAACGTCGTGCGCGGTCTGCCGATGATCGTGCTGCTGTTCTACATCTACTTCGTGCTGCCGGATATCCACATCCAGGTGTCGGCGTTGCAGGCCAGCATCATCGGGCTGGGTTTCGGTTACTCGACTTACGTCGCGGAAATCTTCCGCGCGGGTATCGAGGCGGTCGATCCGGGCCAGCACGAAGCCGCGCAGTCGATCGGCATGGGGCGCGTGAAGACGATGGTACGGGTGATCCTGCCGCAGGCGATCAAGGTCGCGCTGCCACCGTACAGCAACACGCTCGTGATGATGCTGAAGGACTCATCGCTTGCATCGACGATCACGGTCGCCGAAATGACTCGCGAAGGCCAGTTGATCGCGTCGTCGACGTTTCAGAATCTGACGGTGTACACACTCGTCGCGCTCGGCTACCTGGCGATGAGCCTGCCGCTGATGAGCATGACCCGCAATCTGGAACGACGATTCGGTCGGCACAGGGCCAGGTAAGTGCAAAGTGAGGATGCGATGATCGAAATCACGAATGTGCACAAGAGTTTTGGCTCCGTACCTGTTCTCAAGGGCATTTCGCTCAACGTGAACCAGGGCGAAGTGGTCTGCCTGATCGGTGCGTCGGGCTCGGGAAAATCAACCCTGCTGCGCTGCATTAACGCGCTGGAGTCCTACGACGAAGGCGAAATCCGCCTGCTCGGCGAGCGCGTCGAGCAGCGCGCGCGCAACATCAACCAGTTGCGGACCCAGGTCGGCATGGTGTTTCAGCGCTTCAATCTGTTTCCGCACCGCACCGCGCTCGAGAACGTGATGGAAGGGCCCGTGCACGTCAAACGCCTTGCGCGTGCGCAAGCGCAACGCGAAGCGTCCGAACTGCTCGACAAGGTCGGGCTCGGTCACAAGCTGCACGCCTATCCTCATCAGCTTTCGGGAGGGCAGCAGCAACGGGTGGCGATTGCCCGTTCGCTCGCGATGAAGCCGAAGGCGATCCTGTTCGACGAGCCGACCTCGGCGCTCGATCCGGAACTGGTCGGCGAAGTACTGGGCGTGATGCGCACCCTTGCGCGCGAAGGCATGACGATGCTGGTCGTCACGCATGAAATGGGCTTTGCGCGTGAAGTGGCAGACCGGGTGTGCTTTCTGCACGCCGGACTCATCATCGAGGAGGGCACTGCGCAGCAGGTGCTGGGTTCGCCGCGCGAGGCGCGTACCCGCGAATTCCTGCGGCACGTGCTGAGCAATCGCAGCGACGCTCACGTGTCGCCGGACGGCATGGCGGGAGCCGCGGCATGAACGGCAGATTCGTACGCTTGGGCGAGACGGCTCGCGCCAAAGTCGAGCTGACGATCGACGGTGACACCGTCGAAGCGCTGGCCGGCGACACGTTGCTCATCGCGATGCTGTGCTCGGTGCGGCATGTGCGGCAGTCCGAATTCGGTGCTGAAAAGCGCGCCGGCTTTTGCCTGATGGGCGCGTGCCAGGATTGCTGGGTATGGACCGCGGACGGCGAGAGGCTGCGCGCCTGCACCACCGTGGTCGAAGCAGGCATGCGCGTCGTCACGACGCAACCGGAGGGCCAATGGGCGAACCTCGCATCGTAATCGTCGGCGCAGGACCCGCAGGGGTGCGCTGCGCGGAAACATTGCTGGCGGCCGGCATCCGCCCGATCGTCGTCGATGAAGGCCGGCGCGATGGCGGGCAGATCTACCGGCGCCAGCCCGACGGCTTCACGCGGCCGTACGCGAAGCTGTACGGCACTGAAGCCGCGCGCGCGGAGGACCTGCATCGCAGCTTCGAGCGACTGCGCCCGCAGATCGATTACCGTCCTCAGACGCTCGCGTGGAACGTCGCGCAAGGCAAGCTGCACATCGTGCATGAAGGACACGCGAGCGCGCTGGGCTACGACGCGCTGATCCTCTGCCCCGGCGCGACCGACCGCCTGATGCCGGTCAAAGGCTGGCAGTTCGCCGGGACCTACAGCCTCGGCGCCGCGCAGATCGCGCTGAAATCGCAGGCCTGCGCGATTGGCCGCCAGGTCGTATTCGTCGGGACCGGCCCATTGCTGTATCTGGTCGCGAACCAGTATGTGCAGGCAGGCGCCAAGGTAGCGGCAGTACTCGACACGTCGACGACCGGTGCGCGGCTGCGTGCGCTGCCCAAATTGCTGGCGCGCGTCGACGTCCTGCGCAAGGGCCGCGCGCTCGTGGCGGCGTTGAAGCGCTCGGGCGTGCGGGTAGAAAACGGCATCGAGCCGCTCGAAATTCTCGGCACGCCGGACGACGGCGTGCTTGGCGTACGCTTTCGCGATGCGCGCGGCAAGGTCGCGCAGATCGACTGCGATGCGGTGGGTCTCGGCTATCACCTGCGCCCGGAAACTCAGCTGGCCGACCTCGCGCGCTGCGCGTTCCGTTTCGATGCGCCGACGCGGCAATGGGTGCCGCAAATCGATGAACTCGGCCGTGCTACCGAAAAGGGCGTCTATATCGCCGGTGACGGTGCGCGCGTGCTCGGCGCGGATGGCGCGGAGATCGCCGGACGGCTCGCGGCCTATGCTGCGTTGAGCGATCTCGGACGTGCGGTGCCGGCCGCGACGCTCGCCACGTTGACGCGCGAACAGCGCAAAATGGATCGCTTCCGGCTCGGTCTCGCTGAAGCGTTTGCGTGGCCTGCCGGGCAGGCGGCCCGTCTGTCCGACGATACGATCGTTTGCCGGTGCGAAGGCATCACCGCGGGCGAACTGCGCCGTGTGGTGCGCGACGAAGGCGCGCAGGAAGCGAACCGCGCCAAAGCGTTCAGCCGCGTCGGCATGGGGCGCTGCCAGGGACGCTACTGCGGCCATGCGGGCGCCGAGGTGATCGCGGCGGCCGCGCACGTGCCGCTCGAGCAGGTTGGCAGGCTTCGCGGGCAGGCACCCGTGAAGCCGCTGGCCATCGCAACCGTGGAGGATACCGAATGAACCGCGCACAGGCCGATGTGCTGATCGTGGGCGGCGGGTTCATGGGTGCTTCCGCCGCATTTTTTCTGAGGCAACGGGGCCGCTCGGTGATCCTGCTCGAGCGCCAGTTCGTTGGTCAGCAGGCGAGCGGTACCAACTTCGGCAACGTGCGCCGGCAAGGGCGCTTTCTGCCGCAACTGCCGCTTGCGAACCGTTCGCGCGAAATCTGGGGGCGTCTGCCCGAACTGATCCAGCACGACGCCGAGTTTTTGATATCCGGCCATGTGCGCGTCTGTTATCGCGAAGAGCAGGCCGACCAGTTCGAAACCTACGCGAAGGAGGCCGCGCACTACGGTCTCAAGCTCGATCTGCTGCGCGGCGACGCGCTGCGCGCACGGTTTCCGTTTCTCGGTGCCGAGGTGCTGGCGGGCTCGTACTCGCAAATGGACGGGCACGCGAATCCGCGGCTCGCGGCGCCCGCGTTTGCTCGCGCGGCGGCGCGGCTCGGCGCGCAGATCGTCGAAAACTGCGATGTGGTGACAGTGGAAAAAGAGGGCGCCGAGTTTCGCGCGACGAGCGCCGACGGCCGTACCTTCCATGCCCCGGTGCTGCTGATCACCGCGGGTGCGTGGGGTAATCTGCTCTCGGAGCAGTTTGGCGAAGCGGTGCCGATCGCCGTCAACGGCCCGCAAATGGCTGTGACCGAACCCGTGCCGTATGCGATCCAGCCGGTGGTCGGCGTGTCGTCGCCGCAGATCGAGGAGGTCGTGTACTTCCGCCAGGTCGCGCGCGGCAATATCGTGATCGGCGGTTGCGCGCGTGCGCCGGCGTATCTCGACGAACGCCGTGCGAAGGTCCTGCCGCAAAGCACGTTGCTGCAGTTCAGGCAATTGCAGCGCGTCGCGCCGATGCTGCGCAGGCTGAACATCATCCGGGTATGGAGCGGCGTCGAAGGCTATATGCCCGACGACCGGCCGATCATGGGCGCGAGCGGCACGACGAGCGGCCTGTTCTATGCGTTCGGTTTTTGCGGCGCCGGGTTCCAGCTGGGGCCGGGCGTCGGCGATACGATGGCCGAACTGATCGACACGGGCGCGACCAGCACGCCGCTCGAGCCGTTCGACATCCGCCGCTTCGCGGCCAGCCGGGGTGCTTCGCCGGCGGCTCCTGTCACGTCGCGCGTTGCGTGAGCGGAGCGTCGATGCTGAGCCCGAGCCGAACCTCGTCGTCATCATCCGCGCCCGATCTCGCGGGCGCGAACCGTCATGCGCGACGTGTGCCGGATCGAGTGAGCCGCGCCGTCGAGCGCGCGGTCAACTTCATCGATGCATGTTTCGCCGAGCCGATCAGCCTATCCGAACTGGCCGCCGTCGCGGAGCTGAGCATTTCGAGGTTTGCGGTGCGCTTCAGCGCGGAGATTGGCGTGTCGCCGCAGCAATACGTGAGGCTGGTGCGGGTACGGCATGCGCAACGCCTGCTGCGGCGAGGCATGCCGCCGTCGATCGTCGCGGCCGAGGTGGGCTTCTTCGATCAGAGCCATCTATGCCGGCATTTCAAGCGCGTGCTTGGCAGAACGCCGGGGGAGTGGCTGAGCACCAACGGCTGATTGCGACCTGAAGGCTCACCGGGCCCGCGACCGCTTCATTGATGCCGTTGCGAGAACAGTGTTTCCAGCGGGTATTCGGATTTCACGAATGGCGTCTTGATGATCACGTAGCTGAAATACTTCTCGATGCCGATGTCGCGCTCCAACAGTCCTTCGATCACACTCTGATAGTGATTGACGCTGCGCGTGACGAACTTCAGCAGATAATCGTATCCGCCGCTCGCCAGATGGCATTCGATGATCTCCTCTACGGGGCGGATCGCCGCCTCGAACTTGGCGAAGTCCTCGCGGCGATGGTCGGCAAGTGTGACCTCGGTGAACACGATCTGCACGTCGCCGAGTTTCTGCAGTTGGATGTGCGCGCCGTAGCCGACGATATAGCCGGCCTTTTCGAGCCGTTTCACGCGGATCAGACAGGGGCTCGGCGAGAGCCCCACGGCGTCAGCAAGCTCGACGTTCGTGATGCGGCCTTTTTTCTGCAGTTGCGAAAGAATACGCAGGTCGATCCGGTCCAGCTTCGTGTCGCCGCTTGTCGTCATGTATCGGTCTGCCCGTCGAAGGTTCTGCTTTTCGCTGCATGGCGCAACGCCAGAGTCAAGCGACGCGCAGGCCGATGTTATCACGCGCTCAGGCGGCTGCGCGGCTTGCGCCGCGCAACGCGGCACGCACCTCCGCATGGTCGAGCACTTCGTCGAGCGTGCGCCGCAAACGGCCGAACAGCTGGTCGAATTCCGCCTCGCCGAAGCAAAGCGCGGGCGCGAAACCGAGGATGTTGTCGCCGAACGCGCGGAACACGAGCCGGTTGCGGTAGGCCGCTTCGGCGATCCGGTCCGGCAGCTTCAGCGACGCATCGAAGCGTGCGCGCGAATCCTTGTCGGCGACGAGTTCGAGCGCGCCGAGCAGGCCGCGATGACGCGAGTCGCCGACCAACGGATGATCGAGCAGCGCGTCGAGTCCGGCGGCAAAACGCGGCGCCTGCGCAATACCGTTAGCGAGCAGACCACCCTCCTGATAGAGACGCAGCACTTCGAGGCCGATCGCGGCGCTGACCGGATGCGCGGAGTAGGTCTGGCCGTGACCGACCACCGCGGTATCGCGCGCATCGCCCGCGATGCCCTGGTAGATTTCGTCGGACATCAGCACCGCGCCCATCGGCGCATAGCCCGAGGTCAACCCCTTTGCCACCGTCATCAGATCCGGCTCGACCTGTTCCGCCTCGCATGCGAACAGCGGACCGGTACGACCGAAGCCCGTGATGACTTCGTCGGCGACGAACAGGATGTCGAGACGGCGGCACGCGTCGCGCATCGCCTTCAGCCAGCCGACCGGCGGCACGATCACGCCGCCCGACCCCTGGATCGGCTCGCAGAAGAACGCGGCGACATTCTCCGCGCCGAGTGCGGCCACCTTCGCTTCGAGCGCGGCGACCGACGCGGCGATCAGCGCCTGCGCGTTGTCGCCGTGCGGCTGACGGTATGCATAGGGCGACGCCAGATGGTGCTGCTGCGGCAGCGGCAGATCGAAGTTGCGGTGAAACGCGGGCAGCGCGGTGAGCCCCGCGCCGACGCTCGACGATCCGTGATAACCGCGTTCGAGCGCGATCATCTGCTTTTTCGCCGGACGCCCCGTCGCGTTGAAGTAATGCGTGATGAAGCGTACCGCCGAGTCGATCGCATCGGAGCCGCCGAGCGTGAAGTAGACGTGCTGCAGCGAAGCGGGGGAGAGCGCAACCAGCTTTTCGGCCAGTTCGATGGCAGGTTCCGACGAGAAGTGGAAGTAGGCGGTCGCGTAGGGGAGCTTCGTCATCTGCCGCGTCGCCGCTTCGACGATGCTCTGCTGGCCGTAGCCGACGTTCACGCACCACAGACCCGCGAACGCGTCGAGCAGTTCGTTGCCGTCGATGTCGCGCAGATACGCGCCGTGTCCGGATTCGAGTACGGTGGTGCCCCGCGCTTCGTGCGCGCGGTAGTTGATGACCGGGTGAATCAGATGCTTGCGGTCGGCGTCGATGAGCGATGTTCTTGACATGGTGGTATTTCCCCGCAGGTTGCGATCAGGTGAGCGTCACCCCTTGATAGTAACGAGAGCCGCATGCGAGCCGTTCCGCCAAAAAAATGCTCAAAGAGCGCAGGCGCAGCGTTTTCTACCCCACAGACAGCATTTTCTGCCGCGCGTGCTTAATAGCGGCGCGAACGGGAGTTCAGCCCGAGCGTTCGTGGCCGCGTCAGGTCAACGACTGCGCGATCACCGCGTACTGATGCAGCGAGCCGTCGGCGCGCGTCGGCTCGGAACGGGTTTGCGCGGATGCGATCCGCCGCATCCTGACGACCGTCTCCGTGGGTGCGAGGCCGAGGCCGGTTAGCCACGTTCGCAGGCCTTGCCCGTGCGGCACGTCGATGCGCACCAGCGCGCCTTCGTTCAGGGCGAGCCAATGACGGATCAGCGCTTTGGCGTGCACGGCGTCCGGGCTCGCGACGGCGACCACGGGGCCGATCAGGAAACCGCGTCCGAAGCGGCGGAACAACGAGAAGCCGAGGAGTTCGCCGTCGCGATCGAGCGCGATACCGTCGGCCAGATCGAGCAGCGGTGGCAGCACGTGGCTGCGGTCGAGACCGCTCGCGCGCGATGCGAGCTCGACGAGTTGCACGGCGTCGCTCGCGCCGAGCGGGCGCAGCCGCTCGTTGGCGGCCAGCGCGACGAGCGGCGGACGGAACGCCGCGCCCTGCATCTGGTCGAGTGCGCCGCAGGCCTCGAAGCCGAGCGCCTCGCACATGGGCTGGGCAGCGTCGGTCGCATAGAGCGTGATGTCGCGCTTGCCGATCTCGTCGAGCGCGCAAGCGAGCAGCGTGCGGCCGATACCCAGGCCGCGATGCTCCGGCGCGACGAGCAGCATCCCGAGCGTCGCCTGATCCGCGCCGAACTTCCAGCACACCACGGTGCCGACCAATGCGCCTGCCGTCTCGGCGACGAAACCGATTCCCGTGTGCGCGGAGAACCCCCAGTCTTCACGGCGGTGCGGCCAGCCGATCGCGGCGGACAGGCGTTGTGCGGCGGGCAGGTCGTTGGCGCTCAGGCGTCGGTAGGTGAAAAGTGCGTGCTTGGTTGAATCGGGCACGGGGTGCTCCGTGATTTGTCGGCCGTGCCGCGACTGTTGCACGTTGCTTGCGCGTTGACTAGTACGAACTTCTCATCGTGGTGCGTGCCGCGCCCGGCGAGGCGCCGCTGCGCCCATGCCGGGCATGCCACGCGAAATGTGTGGTTCGGTCGTGCAGATTGCGTGCGGCGTGCTGAAACGGCCAATTTTGTCGGTGCAATCCGCGGTGCGCTCGCCGCTACGATGATGTGCATGCACCGACGCCTCGCTTCGAAGATCGCGCACGGCGCCGGGCTCGCGCGTCAGGGTCAATGCCAGGGGCGGCAAATCATGCTGTTTGGACCACTCAAAACCATGTTTTCGAATGGTCGAATCCAGCGATACGCGATCAAAGCCATTTTTGGCAGTGCTTAAATCGATTCATGCAGTGCCGCCGCGCCGCGACCAGCACGCGGAGCGCCGTCGAACACCAATGCTGGATATCCCACGTTCAATCACCAGTGAGGAGCAGTTCGCATGTACGACGACGAAATCAAAACGGGCGGTTTCAGCCGCCGCGACATGATGCGTTTGCTGGCTGCCGGCGGCATGCTCGCCACCGGCGCGGGAGGCTTGCTGGCGGGCGCTCGCCCCGCGCTTGCGGCGACCGCGCCGAAGAAAGGCGGCAAGATCCGGGTCGCCTACGACTCATCGTCGACCGCGGATACGCTCGACCCGGCCAAGGGATCGGCAGGCGCCGACTACATCCGCTTCTTCATGTTTTACAGCGGCCTGACGCAACTCGACAGTTCGCTGACGCCGCGGATGAATCTCGCCGAAGCGGTGGACACGAGCGATGCGAAGGTGTGGGTGATCAAGCTGCGCAAGGGTGCGACCTTCCACGATGGCAAGCCGCTTGCGCCCGCCGATGTCGTCTACTCGCTGATGCGTCATAAGAATCCGGCCACTGCTTCGAAGGTGAAGACGCTGGCCGATCAGTTCGTGGAAGCGAAGCAGACCGGCCCCAACGAAGTCACACTGACGCTCGCGTCGCCCAACGCGGACTTGCCGGTGATTCTCGCCACGCCGCAATTCGTCATCATCAAGGACGGCACGACGGACTTCACGACGGCCGTCGGTACCGGCCCGTACAAGGTGAAGACGTTCAAGCCCGGCGTCTCGACAGTCGGCGTGCGCAATGACAACTTCTGGAAGACGGGCGGCGGCCCCTACCTCGACCAGATCGAGCTGATCGGTATCGGCGACGACGCGGCGCGCATCAATGCGCTGCTGTCCGGCGATGTCCAACTGATCAGCGCCGTCGATCCGCGCTCGACGCAGCGCATTGCCGCGACGCCGGGCTATGAGGTGCGCGAGACCAAGTCGGGTCTCTATACCGATCTGATCATGCGACACGACAATCCGCTGACCGGCAACCCCGATTTCGTACAGGGCATGAAGTATCTGTTCGATCGTGACCAGGTCCGCACGGCGGTGTTTCGCGGCTATGCGGTGGTCGGCAACGATCAGCCGATTCCGCCCAGCCACCGTTACTTCAATGCGTCGCTGCCGCAGCGGCCGCACGATCCGGACAAGGCGAAGTTCTACTTCCAGAAAGCCGGAGCGATCGGGACGGCGTTGCCGCCGATCTATGCGACGACCGACGCGAACGGCTCGATCGAAATGGGCGTGCTGCTGCAGCAGTCCGCCGCGAAGATCGGCGTGAACCTGAACATCAACCGCGTGCCGGCCGACGGTTACTGGTCGAACCACTGGATGAAGCATCCGCTCGGGTTTGGCAGCGTCAATCCCCGCTCGAGCGCCGACGTGCTGTTCACGCAGTTCTTCAAGTCGGACGCGCCGTGGAACGAGTCGGGCTGGAACAACCCGAAGTTCGACCAGCTGCTGGTCGCCGCGCGCTCGGAAACCGACGATGCGAAGCGCAAGCAGATGTACGGCGACATGCAGGTGCTGGTAGCGGAGCAGGGCAGCATCGGCATTCCGGCCTTCCTGAGCCTGCTCGATGCGAACGACAAGCGCCTGCAAGGGCTTCAACCCATACCTACCGGCGCGATGATGGGCTTCAACTTCGCCGAGTACGTGTGGTGGAACGCGTAACACGCTGAAGCGCGCGCACGCGCCGGGCGCGCCCGGCGCGTGCCCCAAAGCCTCAACCGAGGAGGTCATGCCTATGAACGGGAATATCGCCCAGTTGATCGGCCGGCGCATCGCCGTCACCGCGCTGACGCTGGTGATCGTCTCGATCATCATCTTCGTGATCACCAATCTGTTGCCCGGCGATGCCGCGCAGGCCGCACTCGGCCAGTCGGCGACGGCCGAAACGGTCGCGGCGCTGCGCCAGCAGTTCGGTCTCGACCAGCCGGCTTACCTGCGGTACTTTCATTGGCTCGTCGGTCTGCTGCACGCGAACTTCGGCGTGTCGCTATCGAATAATCTGCCGGTCTCCGAGCTGATCGAAGGGCGCTTGCCGAAGTCGCTGACCCTCGCGGCGATCACCACCGCGGTGTCGGTGCCGATCGCGGTGTCGGCGGGCATCCTGGCGGCGGTCAAGCGCGACTCGCTGATCGACCGCATCGTGAGCCTCGGTACGCTGTCGCTGGTCGCCACGCCCGAGTTCCTGATCGCGACGCTCGCGGTGCTGGTGCTGGCCGTCAAGCTGCACTGGCTATCCGCGCTGTCGTACAGCGGCGACATTGAGAGCCTGCACGACTTTCTGCGCGCGTATGCAATGCCGGTCGTAACCCTCTGCGCAGTCGTGATTGCGCAGATGGCCCGCATGACCCGCGCCGCGGTGATCGAGCAGCTCAGTTCGTCGTACGTGGAAATGGCGATGCTGAAGGGCGCGAGTCCCGCGCGCGTGGTACTGCGCCACGCACTGCCGAATGCGATCGGCCCGATCGCCAACGCGATCGCGCTGAGCCTGTCTTATCTGCTTGGCGGCGTGATCGTCGTCGAGACCATCTTCAACTATCCGGGCCTCGCGAGCCTGATGGTCGACGCGGTGAGCAACCGCGACTTCCCGCTCGTGCAGGCCTGCACGCTGCTGTTCTGCCTCGGCTATCTGATGCTCGTGCTGCTAGCCGACCTGTGCGCCATCATCTCGAACCCGAGGCTGCGGACATGACGACTCTTCGACCTTCTTCCGATTCGTCTCACCAACTCGGCGCGCTCGAGCCGGTGCAGCGCAGCAGCATGCTGCCGCAGGGCGCGGAGCCACCACGGTCCTGGCGTGGCGGCGGCGCTCCGGCGCCGCGGCCGGTGCGCCGTCGCAGCGTCGCGCAGCGCATGAATCTGTCGACCGGCGGCTGGATCGGTCTCGCGATGGTGAGTTGCGCGCTGTTCGTCGCGGCGTTCGCGCCGTGGATCGCGCCGCACGCGGTGGGCGCGATCATCACGCCCGACGTCTTCGCTGGCTTCAGCGCGAAGCTGCCGCTCGGCTCCGACTACCTGGGCCGCGACATGCTGACCCGCATCATCTACGGCATGCGGCTGACGGTCGTGCTGGCGCTCGCCGCGGCGCTGCTCGCGGCGCTCACCGGGACGATGCTGGGCTTGCTCGCGGCCGTCGCCGGCCGCCATATCGACGAAACCATGAGCCGGCTGCTCGATGCGGTCACCTCCATTCCGTCGAAGATGTTCGCGCTGATGATCGTCGCCGCGTTCGGCTCGTCGCTGCCGTTGCTGATCGCGACAGCGGCCATCAGCTACATGCCGGGCTCGTACCGGATCGCCCGCTCGCTCGCGGTCAATATCGGCACGCTCGAATATGTGCAAGTCGCCCGGGCGCGTGGAGAAAGCGCGCTTTACATCGCGTGCTTCGAGATGCTGCCGAACATGATCCACCCGATGCTCGCCGACACCGGGCTGCGTTTCACGTTCGTCGTGCTGCTGCTGAGCAGCCTGAGCTTTCTCGGCCTGGGCGTGCAGCCGCCGTATGCCGATCTCGGTTCGCTGGTGCGCGAGAACATCGCCGGTCTCGGTGAAGGCGTGCCCGTGGTGATCCTGCCCGCGATCGCAATCGCGGTGCTGACGGTCGGCGTGAACCTGCTGATCGACGGACTGCCGCATCGTGGGCGCCGCAAGAACATGCCCGATGCCGATGGAGGTCATTGATGAAGGGACACCTGTTCGGACGTGCTCACGCGGACTTTACGGCCGCCTCGCAGACCGCGTCGTCACCGTCGTCCAATCTGGTCGAAGTGCGGGGCCTGCGCGTGGTGGGAAGCCGCCCCGGCGAGCCTGATACCACGATCGTGCACGACATCGACTTCGAGATTGCGCGCGGCGAAGTGCTCGCCTTGATCGGCGAATCGGGCTCGGGCAAGACCACGATCGCGCTGTCGCTGATGGGCCATGCTCGCAGCGGCTGCCGCATCGCGGGCGGCTCGATCCGGGTCGGCGACACCGACGTGCTCGGACTCTCGCCGAAACAGCTCGAGGGATTGCGTGGCCGCAAGGTTGCCTATATCGCGCAAAGCGCGGCGGCCGCGTTCAACCCGGCGCGCTCGATCATGGACCAGGTGATCGAAAGCGCGCTGATTCACGGCACGCTCAGCAAGCGCGCCGCGCAGGCCAAAGCGGTCGAGCTGTTCCGCGCGCTCGCGCTGCCGGACCCGCAGAAGATCGGCCAGCGTTACCCGCACCAGGTGTCTGGCGGCCAGTTGCAGCGGCTGATGGCGGCGATGGCGCTGATCACCGACCCCGCCCTCGTGATCCTCGACGAGCCGACTACGGCGCTCGACGTCACGACGCAGATCGACGTGCTGCAAGCGTTTCGCGGCGTGATCCGGCAATGCGGAATGACCGCCGTCTATGTGTCGCACGATCTGGCGGTGGTCGCGCAGATGGCCGATCGGATCGTTGTGCTCAGCAACGGTGAGGTTCGTGAAACGGGCCGTACCGAGCAGATTCTGCATGCGCCGGCCCATCCTTATACGCAGAGCCTGATCGCCGCGGTAACGCCCGTTGCACCCGCTGCTGCCGCGCCGGACGCGTCGCATCGCAACGCGGCGCCGCTGCTCGAACTGCGCGGGCTGACGGCCGGCTACGGCGGCACCGACGCGCACGGCTGGCCGCACAAGGTCATTCTGCGCGACCTCGACCTCGCAATCGGCCGTGGCCAGACGGTGGGCGTGATCGGCGAGTCGGGTTCGGGCAAGACGACGCTCGCGAAGGTGATCGCGGGGCTCGTGCCGATGGCGCGCGGCAAGCTGCTGCTCGATGGTGAGCCGCTTGCCGCCAACCTGAACCGTCGCAGCCGCGAACAGTTTCGCTGTATCCAGATCGTGTTCCAGAACGCCGACACCGCGCTCAACCCGACGCATACCGTCGAGCGCACGCTGGCGCGCCCGCTGAAGTTCTATCGCGGTATGAAGGGCGAGGCCGCGCGGCGCCGCGTCGCCGAACTGCTTGGTCTGGTTCGCCTGCCAGCCGAACTGGCGCAGCGTCGCACTGGGGAGTTGTCGGGCGGGCAAAAACAGCGCGTGAATCTCGCGCGGGCGCTGGCCGCCGAACCCAAGCTGATCCTTTGCGACGAAGTCACCTCCGCGCTCGATACGGTGGTCGGCGCAGCCATTCTCGAACTGCTGCGCGATCTGCAGAAAAAGCTCGGCGTGTCGTATCTGTTCATCACGCACGACATCGCCAAGGTGCGCGCGATCAGCGACGACATCGTCGTGCTGTACGCAGGGCACCGCGTCGAGGCGGGTAACCGCGACGCGTTGTCGGCGCCGCCGTACCACCCGTATTCGCATCTGCTGGTGTCGTCCGCGCCGGAGCTTCGCGCCGGCTGGCTCGAAGAAGCGGGCGAGCGCTGTCATCAGACGCTGCCGCCGATCGGCGAGCCGGCCGATGAGCCGCAGCTATGCACGTTTCTCGCGCGCTGCCCGCTGCGCATCGATGGGGTCTGCAACCGCACGCCGCCGGCCGCGCGCACGCTCGCGAGCGGCGCTCAGGTGCTGTGCCATCGCAGCGAAGCGGAACTGGAGCAATACCAGAACGGACCGCCGGACGGCGCTACTGCGGCTGGTGGGCTCGCGCAGTCTGTCACGCTGCGCGTCTGATGGCGAACTCGCGCTACGCGATGACGGCATCGGCCTCGCCGAATCGGTGTCGTCGGAGCGGCGCGCATGATTTGGTGGCCCGAAGGGATACGACATGACTGGAATCTTCGACTACACCGCCAGCGGCACGACCGTGGTGATGTCGCGTGCGATCAGGCGGGCCGTGGCCTTTATCGACAGCTCGTTCGCGCAGCCGGTCAGTCTTGCGACGCTCGCGGCGACGGCGGGCTTGAGTGTGTCGCGTTTTGCGACGCTGTTCCGCAAAGAAGTTGGAATCTCGCCGCATCGTTATGTGTGTCTGGTGCGGATCCAACACGCGAAGCGGCTATTGCGCGACGGCGTCCCGCCGTCTGAGGTCGCGACCGAGGTCGGGTTTTTCGATCAGAGTCACCTTGGCCGACATTTCCGGCGCGCGGTCGGCGTGACGCCCGGGCATTTCGTCGCTTCGCCGGAGGCGGTCAGCGCATGCCGATAAAGCGATCGCGCAACGGCAATGCTGTCGATCAATGCAATCGCGGGCGGTCTCGAACTCGCGCAACCTACGACGTCTCAAGGCAGAGCCGACCCAGATAGACCGGTTGAGCATCGGCGTCTCAGGGGCGCGAGAAATCTGCCGGCGTCAGGGCATTGTGATGACGGAAGGCTCGATGCGCGCTTCGGCAAGGCGCTCTGTAGCGAATGCTAACGTGCAGCGCACTCCTGGTTCCGAGTGCGGCACCAGCAGCAACCGCCAGAGTGTTCGCAATGCCGTCGCGATCCGGATATGCCGGCGCCCGTCGCCATTCACCCGGCAGCGGACTTTACACGTTGTTACCGTCGCGCAGCGGACGTTTGGGCGGGCTTTCCTTATACTGCCGCGCAACCGCCTTCCTCTTTATGCTCGCCGTGCCCGGCGCGGCAGAAATGCCAACCATACCTTGATGCCCATGCTCTCTACCAAGTTCGCCCTGAACGCTGCGCTTGTCGTTGCAGCAAGTCTTTCGTTGTCGGCGTGCGTTGCCCCGGGCTACGCGCCGTACGGCTCGCAGCAAGGCTACCAGGGCCAGTATGCAGCGCCCGCGTATAGCCAGCCCGTCTACGCGCAACCGGGCACCGTGCAGCAACCCGGCTACGCGCCGCAGCCTGCGCCGCAACAGCCGTATGACACGCAAAACGGCGGCCAGTATGGGTCGCAGTACAACACGCAATACGGCAATCAATATGGCACGCAGTACGGCACGATCTCAAGCATCCAGCCCTTGAGTACTGCCACGGGTACTTCGGGTATCGCGGGAACCGTCGTCGGCGCGCTGGTTGGCGGCGTTCTCGGTAATCAGATCGGGGGCGGGCACGGTCGCGACGCAGCGACCGTCATCGGCGCGCTCGGTGGAGCCTACGCGGGCAACCAGATCGGCCAGCAGATGGGTCGGCCCGCCGGCTACCAGATCGACGTGCAGCTGAGCGACGGCTCAACGCGCGCGTTCGACGTGCCGACGCCCGGCGACCTGCGTCCGGGCGAGCGCGTGCAGGTCAACGGCAGCCAGCTTTCCCGCTACTGATTACGGAGACTGTCGCTTGGCGTCACGACCCGCGGAGCGGCCAGGCGAGGGACCACGCCAACGCGGGCGCTCTACGCCATAGCTGGCCATCTTGTTGCGACAAAACCCGCTTCGCTGTTGCGCCAGCTTAGCTGGCGTTGCGGGATTCCCCCGGATTACTGTCCGAGTGGTGCGCCACCAGCTCCAGCAGTGCGTCAAGCTGAGGCGAGCGGTTGCCGGCGCGCCATGCCATCAACAGTTCGATCTCGGGCACAGGTCCCACGAGCGGCCTCGTGCAGATCGCTGGATTCGTCAGCGATGCGGTATAGGCGGGCAGCAGTCCGTAACCGAGTCCCATGCCGATCAGGTTCAGGTTGAGCAGGATATTGGTCGCCACCTGAATGACCTTGGGTTGCAGCCCATGTTGTTTGAAGTAGCCGTCCACGACGTCATACACGTCGCCCGAATAAAGCGGATGCGTGCTGATGAACGCTTCGCCGTCGAGCTGCGCCGGCTTGATCCGCTTGTATCGCGCAAGCGGATGAGCGACCGGCAGTACGACCAGGATCGGTTCTCGGAGCACGACTTCAGAGAGGATGTCGGGCGAGCGAATCGGCTTGCGCATGAAGGCGACGTCGATTTCGTTGTCGAGCAGCATCTGCTCCTGCTCGGACGTCGGAATGCTGCGCAGATCGACGTTCAGTTCGGGAAAGCGTAGCCGCAGCCGCGGCAGTATGCCCGGGAAAATCCGCACTTCGGCGGCCGGCACGAAGCCGATGGTGACAGTCGAGCTGCTTTTGCGCCCTATGTGACGCGCCCGCGTCACTGCGCGTTCGGCCTGCGCCAGCGTCAGACGCGCTTCGATCAGAAAGACTTTGCCGGCTTCGGTCAACTCCACCTTGCGGCGCGTGCGCTCGAACAGCGGCGTGCCGACCTGCTCTTCGAGATCGCGAATCTGCTGGCTCAGCGAGGGCTGAGCCGTGCGAAGCCGCTCGGCCGCACGTGTGAAGCTCAGCTCCTCCGCCACGGCGATGAAGTAGCGCAAGTGTCGAAGTTCCATGGCGAGGGGGCTCCCAGTTATCGTTCAAATGTCTTAAATCAAACAAACAAAATATTTTACAGCGTGACTGGCGCCGTCGATCATTTGCCCCATCCCCAAAAACCTCCATTGGAGGAGACGCCAAATGTCTCAGAAAGAGATCGACTTCGACGCGCTGGTCGATGCCCGCAATGGCCGCGTTGCATCCTCGATTTACTCGGACCCCGACCTGTACGAGCTTGAACTCGAACGCATCTTCGGCCGCTGCTGGCTGTTCCTCGCGCACGTCAGCCAGATTCCGAAAGCCGGCGATTACTTCAACACATACATGGGCGAGGACCCGATCATCGTGGTCCGCCAGAAAGACGGCTCCGTCAAGGCATTCCTGAACCAGTGCCGGCATCGCTCGATGCGCGTGAGTTACGCCGATTGCGGCAATACCCGTTCGTTTACGTGCCCATATCACGGCTGGTCCTATGGGACTGACGGCGCGCTCGTCGACGTGCCGCTGGAGCAGCGCGCCTACCCGCATGGCCTGTGCAAGGAGAAGCTCGGCTTGCAGGAAGTGACGCGCGTCGCCGAATACAAGGGCCTCATATTCGGTAACTGGGACGCGAGCGCGCCCGACCTCGAGGCGTACATGGGCGATATCGCGTGGTATCTGGACGGCGTGCTAGACCGCCGTCCCGGCGGCACCGAAATCATCGGCGGCGTACATAAGTGGGTGATCGACTGCAACTGGAAGTTTCCGGCAGAACAGTTCGCGAGCGATCAGTATCACGCGCTGTATTCGCATGCGTCGGCCGTGCAGGTACTGGGCGCGAAGGCAGGCGAGGACGACAAGGCGCTCGGCGCGGGACAGACCGCGCGCCCGGTGTGGGAGACCGCGAAAGATGCGCTGCAATACGGCCAGGCCGGCCACGGCAGCGGCTTTTTCTTCACAGAGAATCCGGACGCGAACGTGTGGGTGGACGGCGTCGTGTCGCAATACTTTCGCGATACGTATTCCGAAGTCGAGGCGCGTCTCGGCAAGGTGCGCGCACTGCGGCTCGCCGGCCACAACAATATGTTCCCGACGATGTCGTGGTTGAACGGCACCGCCACGTTGCGCGTATGGCACCCACGCGGCCCGAACCAGGTCGAGGTGTGGGCCTTCTGCATTGCGGACAAGGATGCCTCCGACGAAGTCAAACAGGCCTTCGAACGCAGCGCGACACGCGCATTCGGACCGGCGGGCTTTCTGGAGCAGGACGACTCGGAGAACTGGGTGGAGATCCAGAAAGTGCTGCGCGGCAAGCGCGCGCGGCAGACGAAGCTCGTCGTCGAAATGGGACTCGGCAACGAGAAGGTCCGCGAGGACGGCATTCCGGGCATGACCAACTACATCTTCTCGGAGACGGCCGCGCGCGGCATGTATCGCCGTTGGGCCGATCTGCTCGCCTGCGATAGCTGGGACGAAGTACTGGAGCGCACGCGCGCCTACGAACAGGAGGTGCTCGAACATGACTGAAACCACGCTGAACCGTCCGGCAACCGTGCCGCTGGCTTTGCATCACGAGATCGAACAGTTTCTCTATCACGAGGCCGAACTGCTCGATGACTGGCGCTTTCGCGACTGGCTCGCGCTGATGTCACAGGACGTGCATTACTCGATGCGCACGACCGTCAACGCACAGACGCGCGATCGCCGCCGTAGCGTCCAGCCGCCGACCACCTGGATCTTCAACGATAACTATGCCCAGCTGGAACGCCGCATCGCGCGCCTCGAAACGGGCATGGCCTGGGCGGAAGAGCCGCCTTCGCGAACGCGACACCTGGTTAGCAACGTCGTGGTGACGGCCACCCAGGATCCCGGCGAATTCGATGTGCGGCTCAACTACCTGTTGTATCGCTCGCAGAAGGAGCGCGACGAATCGATCTACGCCGGCAAACGCTTCGACCGCGTGCGTCGCGCGGATACGTCCGCGGCCTGGCAGATTTGCCGCCGCGAGATCACGCTCGATCAGGCGACCCTGAACTCTCATAACCTCAGCGTACTTTTCTGAAGCGAATATCATGGCACGCATTCTTGTTTGTGAAGACACCGCCTTATCCGACGGCGAGGCTATCAAGGTGGACGCCCCCGGCGAGGCCGTCGCTGTGTTCCGTTCGAATGGCGAGGTCTATGCGCTCGCCGACCGTTGCAGTCACGGCAATGCTTCGATGTCTGACGGATACGTGGAAGACGACGGCACTGTCGAATGTCCACTGCATGCGGCGCGCTTTTGCCTGAAGACGGGCGCGGCGCTGTGCCAGCCCGCGACCGAACCGCTCAGAACGTTTCCGATCGCTGTGGTCGAGGGAAAGATCTACGTCGACATGCCGGAGGTTGCATGAGCGCGGCGAAGATCGAGGCTAGCGGTTGGCTGCGCGACCAGGTCGCGCTGATTACAGGCGGCGGCTCGGGACTTGGGCTCGCGCTTGTCGAACGGTTTCTGGGTGAAGGTTGCCGGGTTGGCGTGCTGGAGCGGTCGGCGGAAAAAGTGGCCGCGCTTCACGAGCGCTTCGGCGCGCAGGTCGTGGCCGTGCAGGGCGACGTCCGCTCGCACGAGGACAATGCGCGTGCCGTCGCGGCCACGTTGGAGCGGTTCGGCTCACTCGACACGTTCATCGGCAACGCGGCGATCTGGGATCATGCGTCGGGCCTGCTCGATCTGAGCCCCGAACAACTGGACCACGGATTCGACGAACTGTTCGCGATCAACGTGAAGGGTTACCTGCTCGGCGCGAAGGCCTCGGCGCCCGCGTTGATCGCAAGCGAAGGCAGCATGATCTTCACGCTGTCGAATTCGTCGTTCTATCCGGGCGGCGGCGGCCCGCTCTACACCGCCAGCAAGCATGCGGCCGTCGGCCTGATCCGCGAGCTTGCTTACGAACTCGCACCGAAGGTGCGCGTCAACGGCGTCGGCCCGTGCGGGATGGCGAGCGATTTGCGCGGTCCGACCGCACTCGGCCAGGAGGACAAACGCATCATGGATTCGCGCTCTCCCGAGGCGATCGCCAGCATCCTGCCGCTGCAGTTCTTCCCCGAGCCCGCCGATTTCACTGGCCCTTACGTGATGCTGGCTTCGCGCGCGAACAACCGCGTACTGAGCGGCGTGATGATTAATGCTGATGCCGGTCTCGGCATTCGCGGCATTCGTCACGTCGCGGGTGGTCTTCATCTTTGATTCGCGAGAAGGGATTCATGAATCGTCCCGTTTATGTGATCGTCGGCGCAGGGCAGGCTGGCGCAAATGCAGCCGCCGAACTACGCCGGCAAGGTTTCGAGGGGCGTGTCTTGCTGGTGGGTGACGAAGCGCATCCGCCTTACGAGCGTCCGCCGCTTTCGAAGGACGTGCTGTTGCGTCCCGAGCAAACACGCTGTGCCGTGCATGCGGATGATTTCTACGCCCAGCACGATATCGAACTGCAGACCGGGGTGGCTGTCAGCACGCTCGATCGGCAAACGCGCAAGCTGACACTGGCGAACGGCACATCGATCGCATATGACAAGCTGCTGCTCGCGACCGGTGCGCAGGCGCGCCGGTTGCCGCTACTCGATGCTTTAGGCGAGAACGTGCATACGCTGCGCACACTCGACGACGCGCGCAAGCTCGCGAGCGAATTGCGCCCCGGCAAGCGCATTCTGCTGGTCGGCGCGGGCGTGATCGGGCTCGAGCTCGCGTCGAGTGCGGTCGATCTCCGCGCGCAAGTCACCGTGATCGAAGCTGCGCCATTGGCCATGGGGAGATGCGCGCCTGTGCTGCTCAGTCAGTTCCTGTGCGATGTTCATCGCCGGCGAGGGGTGACGTTTCACTTTGGCGCGACGCTCGCGAACGCCACGCGCGAAAACGGCGAGATCGTTCTGAATCTGCAGGACGGCACGCGAATTGCCGGCGACGCGGTGATCTACGGTGTCGGCGCGCAACCCGACATCGCACTGGCGCGGTCCGCTGGGCTCGCGATCGATAACGGCATCGTGATCGATGCGGCGTGCCGTACTTCTGACGTGCATATCTACGCGGCGGGCGATGTCGCGAGCCGGCACGACGCGAGCAGCGGGACTTATCGACGCCACGAAACCTGGGACAACGCGCAAAAGCAGGGCATTGCGGCAGCGCGCGCCATGCTCGGCCTCGCGCCCGACGCGCAAACCGCGCCGTGGTTCTGGACCGATCAGTGCGGCCTGAACGTGCAGTTCGTCGGCGACATGTCCGCGCCGGACTGGATCGTGCGCGGGCAACTCAACGAGCCACCGTGCATATTGTTCGGGCTTGATGAAGCGGGCGCGCTGGTTGGCGCGATCACCGTGAACTTCGGCCGTGAAATGCGCAGCGTGCGGCAGTTGGTGGAGCGTCGCGCGAAGCTGGCGCGCGAGGTACTGCTCGATCCAGGGCGGACGATGCGCGAGATCGCCAAAGAAGTTGTTTGAAGGGGATTTGTCGAAGTAGGTCTGCTACGCTCAAAGGCTCACCCGGAGGCCTTTTAGTCGGGGAAAAGGCAGCGATCGACGATGATGAAGGTCCGATGGGAATTGCTCGACGAAAAAGCGGCCAACAAGCGCAAGCACGTCGTTTGACTCCGAAGGAAATCCTGACAACTAGGCCAGCCATTTCCGACGGCATAATCGGCCAGCACCGATGGAAGTCGGATTTACGGTTGCCTACGATGTTTTCGACCGAGGCGGAGGCAATGGCGGAACCCCGAAGGCGAGATATAACTCCGAGGTTGCATCGGCCGTTGGCATGACCACGCCGGGGCAGAGGGACTGGTGCGTCGCACCCGATTCGGAAAAAGGAGGTCGATGATGCGATCAATATTTGACGGGACGGAGTGGGAGCCCGCAGCAAAGAAGACGATTGAATGATATGTCCGCATCCATACCACTGAGCGACGCGGACTGGGCCCGTATCGCCAGTCTTTTCCGGTTCGACGAAGCAAGGCGGTATGGAAAGACACCCAGGCATCCGCGCGAAATATTGAACGCGATATTATGGGTCTCGACACACCAAAAGGCATGGACCTATTTGCCGCCGGACATGCCACCTGCACGGACCTGCTACATAAAGTGCCTGCAATGGCGACGCGATGGGACCTTGAGACAGGTGGAAGCCCTCCTCGGACTGCGCATCGATTTCCGCTAACGCTTGCCAATTCATATCTTTCTCTGCTTATACTCATAGTCGCCTGAACGGCTCACGCCCAGGTCCCACGCTGCACGCCGATAAGAAACCACGACGTCAGTCGACAATACGGCACGCGATCCACGTTTTGGAACCGCAGTTCTTACATATCGGGTGGGACCACTTATGCGAAATCGTGCTTTTGGTGCTGCAATTTCATCGTTGCTGCTGGCAGGCGCAGCAGCTTCACCGGCCATCGCGCATGCCGACGACGGCTTCGCGCAGGACGACGGCGCATCGCGTGGCCGTCCGGTCAAGGTGATGATCATTTCGATGTTCGGTCCGGAAGGCCAGGTGTGGCTCGATCATCTCGGACCGTGGCAGGACATCCCCGTCGCGGGCCTGTCTCCTGACTATCCCGCAGTGCACTGCAATCGCCAGGAGGTGTGCGTGATGACGACGGGCATGGGGCACGCGAATGCCGCCGCGTCGATCATGGCGCTGACGTTCTCGCCTCGTTTCGACTTGCGTCATACGTACTTCATGGTGGCAGGCATCGCGGGTATCGATCCGCAGCAGGGGACCGTAGGTTCCGCTGCGTGGGCCAACTGGCTCGTCGACTTCGGGATTCAATGGGAGATCGACGGGCGCGAAATTCCGCCGGGCTGGAACACCGGCTATCTCGGCATCAACACAACGGGCCCGACGCAGAAGCCGCCGCTCGACTATCGCAGCGAAGTGTTCCAGCTCAATCCGGCGCTTTCGAATGCGGCATTCGCGCTGTCGCGCAACGTGACGCTCACCGACGACGCACAGGCGCAGGCTGCCCGCGCGAAATACAACTATGCGCCCGCGAACCGTCCGCCCACAGTGATCCAATGCGATACGCTGGCGGGCGACACCTGGTGGTCGGGCACCGATCTCGGCGAGCGCGCGCGGCAATGGACGAAAATCCTGACCGACGGCAAGGGCACCTATTGCACGACGCAGCAGGAAGACAACGCCACTTTCGAGGCGTTGACGCGCGCGGCGAGCGCGCATCGTGTTGACCTGGACCGTGTAGCGGTGCTGCGCGCCGGCTCGGACTTCGACCGGCCTTACGCGGGCCAGTCGAGCGCGGACAACCTGCTCAACTACGCGTCACAGGGCGGCTTCACGATCGCGATCAACAATCTGTTCCTGACGGGCAATTCGCTCGTGCAGGACATCGTCACGCATTGGGGCGAGTGGCGCGACGGCGTACCGCGGCGGTAGCGGGTTTGCGGCTTGGTGAAGCACCGCGCGTGTCGGTCTGCACAGCGATTCTGTCTGTGGTTGTCGTGGGCGGCCGATTGGAGAACGGTGGCCACGACAACGCAACGGGCGGTACGCTCGGCGCACCGCCGCCTGCAGTCTTTGTCAGTCATGCAACGCGCAGCGTCGTGTCGATGCGCGTGCCGCGCCTGATGAACAGCGTGCCCAGCGTCTTTTCGCAGATATCGGCGAGGCGGGCGCGTTGTGTCTCTTCAAGCGGTCCGTCGACGGCAACGTCGCGGCAGATGTACTGGGTGCCGTCGTGGTCCGCATTGCGTCGGCCATCCCGGAACTCCCATATCAAGGTAGACAGACGGATTCCGAGGTTTAATCACGTGGCGCTTAATTGCCGCTAATAAAACCATGTCATCTGAAAACGTCGGGTGTACGTTTCTCTCTACACGCCACTGTGTCCGTTCAGATAACAGAGCGAGAAGCGATTGCTGATCCTTTGGCAATTGCGCGCAACGCAGCGTAGTCCAGAATTGATATCTGATGACGGCCCCGTTTTGCGAGCACGCCGCGTCGCGTAAGTGACGCAAGAACTCGGGAGACTGTCTCTCGGCTCACATTTGCCATTGCTCCAAGCGATGCGTGACTCGGAAGTTCAATTGTCTGCTGCTCACTGCTAGCTGCGCCGATGAGGGTCGAAACAATCCAGGCAGACACTCTCGCGGTAGCGCCCAGAACACCTTGGTCCGTTTGGCGCTTCGCCAGGTCCCGAACCAATTGAGCCAGACATCCATTCAATGCGCTCGCAACTTCTGGCTCGCGAAAAATCCGGCGCGCGTCGGAGCGACTGATCAGAGCGACGCTGCTGTCACGGGTGGCGACAATATTGCCAGGCAACGGCATGTCATTGATGGCCGACACGGCGCCGACCATTTGGCCGGCACTGGCCGTACCAATGGGGATCTCATGTCCGTCTTCCGATAATGCACTCACTCGCAGGTGGCCGGCTAACAGCATAACTAAAGGCGAAGCAGTATCGCCCTGAAAACATACATAATCACCCGTTTTGAATTCGCCAATGCGCGCCACCTGCCTTGCAAGGCTGAGTACTTGCTCATCAGATGTTTTGAATAGCGTTTGTTCCCTGAGTCTTTCCATCGTTGCCTTGCAGTACCAGTAACTCTCTTGCAGAAAGAGGCATTTTAGGTGCGACTTTTAAGCATTGTTAAATCCTTTTTTCGATTGGACGTAATTGAATGAAAAGTTTCGAGGAAAAACTGGTGCGCAAACGTTGTACTCGAATTCTCAGAAAAAAATGCCGTCGTTTTTGTGCAACAAACTTTGTTTCCACGGGCGCTCCGCCGTCGTCGACGACGATCGCGGAGTCGAGGCTAGCCTGGACGGACGCCTGAGAACATCCAACGCTGCTCGGGCCGAAAGAGATTTGGATAGCTCGGGCGTCGGTCGGCAGTCGTGCGTCCGCCCAGGCCGCAAAGGCCGCGGCCTCGTAATAGCTGATGTGCATGACGGGTGCATTCCAGAGGTTTGAGGCCATTCGCTTGCATAGAGCCGGTACGTCATGGCGGGTGCCGCGCTGGTCCAGAGGGTATGAGAGACCACGCCGGCCGAGACCCAGAAACTGGCCCGGTGGCCAAATGCGGGATGCATGTATCCACGGGTGCTCCCGCTGTGAATCGCAGGGGCACTCGGGCAGGCTGTATGGGTCATGGCCGTCTCCACCGGTATCAGAGCTTCGAGCCGCCATCGACACGCAGCGTGTCACCCGTCACCCAGCGTGCCGCATCGGATGCGAGGAACAGGGCTGCGCCTGCGATGTCGTCGGGTTGCGCCACGCGCTTGAGGGCCTGCATGCCGAGGGTGAAGTCCCGGCCGGCATCGGTTTTGGCGAAGTTCGACATGTCAGTTTCAACAACGCCCGGCGCGATTGCGTTCACGCGAATGCCGCGCTCGCCAAGCGCTGCGGCGAAATGCTTGACCAGTGTGTCGATTGCTCCCTTACTCGCGGCGTAGGCTGACAGATTGCCAACCGAAGCGCGGGCTGCAAGTGAGGACAGCAGGACCACGCTACTGCCCTCGCCCAGCACGGGCAGCAGTTGCTGGACGAGGAAGTATGGGGCGCGCACATTGACGGCGAACAACCGGTCGAAAATCGCCTCGACGAGAGGCGTTGCATTGCTGCCCTCCTATGCCGAGAAATTGCTGCCCTGGTCGGTGACAAGCCGACCGCTCAAGGGCGAACCGCCAAGTATCGAGCTTGTGGTCGGCTATAACCGGAACAACCGCTCAGCGATCCTGTCGACGTTTCTGTCGCGCATCGACCAGATCAAGCAGTAAGTTGCACAACGGCAGGTTGCACGCCAAAAGCTGTGGCCTGCGCGTGATAGCTGGCCACAAGTAGACCAAGCCTAAACTGAGTCCAGTATGCCGCTCTGAAGCGTGAGGCTGGGGCCCAGCCTCACGATCGGTACTGAACCGGTTGAGCCTTTTCGCGGGGACTTTCACCTTGGCATCCGCGCAGGAAATGGCGAGTTGCGCAGCGCTTGCGCCGGACGCAGTTATCACGGCTTTGATGCAGCTCGTCGACAAGTCGCTTGTTTCGGTGGCCTCGGGTAGTGGCAACGTCCGGTATGCAGACGGTTTGATCATCCCCGCGCTGAGATAATCGGACATTTGTTGCGAGCCCCTTGCTGACCATCGCAAGCTGCACGTCTTCAAGATCAAGGGCCGGTGCTTTGTTCGGTTCAACGTCTGCGCCGGTTCATCGCGCACCTGTCCGCTTCGCGGCCGACTTATGCGAACCCGCACCCCGCGTGCGACGTCAATCGACGCTGACGGTCCACCCGGACGGCTAGTGATAATCTTCCCCCGCGAGCAGCGGAACGACCCTGGTGAAAAGTACATGAGGGGGCATTACCGCGAATCCGGCACGGATATTACGCTCTCGACGATGCCGGCGAAGGTCTGCACAGCGGGACGGATGGCTTCGATATCGAGCGCACCGAATCCCAGCAGAAATCCGTCACGAAATCCTGGATCTCCTTGATTGAACGTGTGCAGCCTGCGAAGGTAAATTCCCTGTTCAAGCGATCGCGATACAGTCGTATCGAAGTCAAGCAGATCACGGATTCTGATTGTCATATGCAGACCCGCCGCGTTCCGTGATGTTTCAAGTGCATCGCCAAAGCACTGGTCCAGACATCGGAGCAATTCCGATTGTCTTGCCCCGTAGATGTCGCGCATCCGGCGGATATGCTTCGAGAAATGCCCGTCCGCAATAAAGTCTGCCATCGCTGCCTGCAAGGAAAGGTGCCCCGGTCTGTACAAGCGCAACGAAGCGGCTGCGAAGGAATCGACCAGGTCGGGCGGAACAACTATATAGCTGAGCCTCATGCCGGGATACATGACCTTGCTTAACGTTCCCATCAGAATGACACGGCCGTTTTCATCGACGCCCTGAAGAGACGGAAGCGGACGCTGGTCATATCGGAACTCACTGTCATAGTCGTCTTCCAGAACGAATGCATCCCACTGCTCAGCTGCCGCACGCAGACCGGCACGCCGTTCGTCCGACAACGTCACCCCCATCGGAAACTGATGCGATGGGGTCGTCACTATGAGGCGAGCTCGGCGCGAACAGCGTTCGAGCTTCATACCGTTATTGTCGACAGCAATAGCCTCCACTTCCAGCCCGTTGGCGCGCAACAGGATTGGCGTTGCCCAGTGGCAAGGGTTTTCAACGTAGGCCAGTTCGCCCACGTCGGCCAGAATGCGTGAGCAAAGGTCAATCGACTGATTGCTCCCCATCGTCACGATGATTTGTTCCGGGGAGGCCCGAACCGCGCGCGATACGCGCAAATATTCCGACAGCGCGCGGCGCAACGGCAGATATCCGCCCGGATTGGAGTAGCCCATGAGTTCCGCATGCTGCTCGCCGAGATAGCGATTCTGGATACGCCTCCATATCTGATACGGAAAACAATCCGTGTCGCAAACCCCCGGAACGAACGCCCCCTTGCGTTCCTGGATGCCCGCAGGAGCGCTTATCAGCCGCTGCCCGCGCTCGGACAGGGTTCGTGCGGTCGATTCCCTGGGCGCTGACTTCATTGATTGCGGCAGCTTGTCGGAGACACGCGTACCACTCGTGGAATCGGTATGGAGATAGCCGTCGGCCGACAGCCTGTCATAAGCCGTTACAACGGTTATCCGGGAGACTTTTAGTGCAGCCGCGAGCGCTCGGGAAGACGGCAAACGTGTGGAAGCCTTCAGAGTGCCGTCCCATACTGCGTCCCGGATCCCGTTCGCAATCTGGATCTGTAGTGGTAGGGACCCATCCCGGCGGAGGTGGCCGATCAGGAGGTCAGCAAGCAACGAGTCAGCCATTGGACCTATCCAGCTTTTTGAATTGGACTCATAGGTTCGCAGTGGGTACGCGTACTGTCAAGGCTCGTCATCGACCAGGGCCTTTTCAGTTATTGGGGATCCTATGCATGTATCTCTACGTGAGCGTATTCGTCAGTTACATCGCGTGATAGGCCTGAGCATCGGTCTGTTCGTCGTCATGGTGGCGATTACCGGCGCGGGCATGCTGTTTCGGGAGCCACTCGAACCCGTCATCTACCACGGTCTGCTCAAGGTCGAATCGTGCAAAGAGCGCCTGCCGCTCGATACGTTGATTGCCAATGCCAGCGCTTCCAATCCAGCCGCAGGCCGGCCAAAGCAGGTGCGCATATACGCCGACGCGGATTCCAGCACACGTGTTCTCCTCAGCGACGACCGGTGGTACTACGTCAATCCATGCACTGGCGAAGTGCTTGGCAGCGAGCATCGTTACGGCGGCCTGTTCGGTACGATGGCCAGCCTGCACAGTTTTCAGTTTCTGAAGAATGGAAGCGTCGTCGCTGGAACGCTTGCGCTGACATTCGCGATTGTGCTGGTCGGTGGCGGCCTGGCTGTGTGGATTCCAGAGGCGTTGCGCAAACGCAGGCGAGTCGTCACGATCAAGCCCAACCTCACCGGTCGCGCGCGCTGGCTCAGTCTGCACAAAACCCTTGGCGCGTATGTCAGCCTCATCGTACTTGCGTGCGCACTCACCGGCGCGCTGCAATCGTTTCAATTCTTGAGAGATGCGCTCTACACGCTGACGGCATCGAAGCCCCCCGCACCTTCCCCAAGATCGGTCGTGCAGGCCGCGACGCAACGCCTGCCAGTCGAGGCCCTCTGGCAACGCGCACAGGCACTGGTGCCGCAACCAGAATATGCCCGCATTCGCTACCCTGGCAAGCCGGGCGATGCTTTCAACTTCGATCTTGTCGCACGCGACGCGCCGCATATCAATGCGTTCTCCTACGTTAGTGTCGATTCGAACACAGGCAAAGTGTTGCGCTTTACTTCATATGCGGAGAACAGCCTGGGTCATCGAATTTACCTGACGGCGCTTGCGCTGCATTACGGTTGGCTGAGCGGCGGAGTTCTGCAAGTGCTGCAACTGATCGGCGTGCTCTCTGTACCGGTATTGGCTTACGCCGGCATCGGCAGTTATCTGCGCGGCAGACGGCCTCGGCCGGCTCCCGTGTCGCCCCGGACGACTCTCGCGTTGAAAGTAGCCAGAAAAACGGCGGAAGCGGAGAACATCCAATCTTTTGAACTTGTCGACCCTGCCGGAAAAGCGCTGCCGCCGTTTGCCGCCGGCTCCCACCTCGATGTTCACGTACCCGGCGGAAAGGTTCGACAATACTCGCTGTGCAATCCTCCCGGGGAAAGACATCGCTATCTGATTGCCGTCATGCGGGCGGAACCAACGCGCGGTGGGTCGAGGGCCATGCATGAGCAGGTCAAGGAAGGCGACCTGATCGAAGTCAGCGCTCCGAAAAATCACTTCCCGCTCGTGGAATCCGCGAAGCATTCCCTGCTCATCGCGGGTGGTATCGGTATTACGCCGATTCTTTGCATGGCGGAACACCTGGCTCGTCTCGGAGCCGATTTCGAAATGCATTACTTCGCGCGCTCGCCGGCGCGCGCGGCCTTTGTCGAGCACATCAAGCGCTCGACATTCGCCGACCACGTTTTCTTCCACTTCACGGAAGAAGAGAAACAGCAACGGCTGGATCTGGCCGTGCTTCTCCAGACGCACGATGCCGGAATGCACTTGTACGTATGCGGCGGCGAGGCATTCATGAATGCCGTCATCGACGCCGCATTGCAGAAAGGCTGGCGCAAAGACCGCGTGCACAGGGAATATTTCAGCGTTGAGAAGAGGGAATCCGACAGCAATGTCGAATTCGACGTCACGATCGCAAGCACAGGTAGGACTATTTGTATCCCGGCAGACAAGACGGTAATGACTGCTTTGGCCGATTACGGAATCCATATTACGGCGTCCTGCGAGCAGGGCGTCTGCGGTACCTGTGTGACGCGCGTGCTGGAAGGCGAACCGCAGCATCGCGACGTGTTTCTCTCCGACGACGAGAAGAATAGAAACGATCGATTCACTCCCTGCTGTTCACGTGCCAATAGCCGGACGCTGGTACTCGATCTGTAGATGGAAAGACCGGAACTGTTTCAACCACTGGAAGGAGACACAAATGGGGATCACCGGAAAACTCGCTGTCGTGGCAAGCCTGATTGCAAGCATGGGCATCGCCAGCCTGGCGCACTCGCATGGCATCTATTTCGCGCAGCGCTCGAACCAATTGGCGCTGATCTACGGCGAGGGCAGCGACGACCTGGATGTCATCAAGCGCCAGCACAAGGTGAAAAGCGTCACTGCCTACGACGAGCAGGGCAAGGAGGTCGTCACGCATCTCACGCCCAACGGACCGCTGCTCGTGGTGGATACCGACACGCAGCCGGCAATCGTTGCCGGGATGATGGACTACGGCCTGTGGAGCAAGACCGCGAACGGCGAGTGGCAAAACAAGGGCAAGGACGAGGTGCCCGGCGCCACGTTCAGCGAGCACACGTTCAAGTACGCGGTGCATCTGCGCCGGCCCCTGAATGGGGCGATGCCCGTACTGCCCGGGCAGAAGCTGCAGATCGTACCGGTTGGCAAACAGATGCCGGATCAGTTGGGTCAGCCGCTCACGGTGCGGGTGCTCTACGACGGCAAGCCCGCGCCCGGCGCCGAGGTGCAACCCGATTTCGTCAATGACCCTGATTCCAAACCAATGAAGACTGGTGCAGATGGCACCGTGACGATCAAGGTGCGCAACCAGGGCCTGAACGTGGTCGTAGCAACACTCGATACGCCGCCGTCGGAACCAGCGAAGGCGAACCAGGACGAGCATAAGGCCACACTGTCGTTCGTGCTGCCGCACCTGCCCGAGTGATCAACGGTTATCTGCTGGAACTCCTCCCCAATGAAACGAATTTCCGGCCTGCTGCACTTGCTGCAGCCGCTTGCGGCGTGAAGCTTGTCGCGGACGACAAGGCGATCGCTCTCGCGACGATAGAAGACGAGTCGACGAGCAGCGCGCGCTTTGTCATCAAGTAAGGAAGGCGTCCCTCGACCTCGGCAACTCTGATTTCCGGCGTTTTCGTCGTTCCCCGATGCGCTGCGCCGCAACCGGCTACATCCATCTCGACGCAGCGAAGCGGGAGAAGTTTTATCCACCACATCATATGCGCCGGGTCGTCGGGTGACGACGCGTGACGAGTGTCGTTCGCTTTATTTCATTTTCTTATTCAACCAAGACCTTCTTATGAAAAAGTCTTTGATTGCCGCGGCGCTCGTAGCCTCGTTCACATGTACGGCACACGCTCAGAATAGCGTGACTCTCTACGGTATGATCGACGTCGGCATGAACTATGTGAACAACGTTGGTGGCCACAAGCAGTATTCGATGGTTGCCGGAAATCTGAGTGGCAACCGTTGGGGGCTGCGAGGCGCTGAGGATCTCGGCGGCGGACTTCAAACACTTTTCGTGCTAGAAAACGGCTTCAGTGTTGCGAACGGGAAGCTCGGCCAAGGGGGCGACGAGTTCGGGCGTCAAGCCTATCTCGGTTTTTCATCATCGAACATAGGTACCGTTACGTTCGGGCGTCAATATGATTTGATTAACGACTTGACCTACATGTTCGTGGCGGCACAGATGTGGGGTGGATTCGCCAGCGCCCATCCTGGTGATTTAGATAACACAGATGGTAGCAACCACGTCAACAACGCGATCAAGTTTCGCAGTGTGTCATACGCTGGATTGTCGTTCGCGGGCCTCTACAGCTTTGGCGGTGTCGCTGGGAAATTCAACCAGAACCAGATCTGGTCGGTCGGGGCGAACTACAATTTGGGGCCACTCACGCTTGGCACCGCCTTCGTTGACGCGCGAGATCCTAACTTTTCCTATTTTGGCAATACCGCGGCCTCAAGCACGACGGGGTCCAACATGTCTGGAAGCCGCGTGTATTCGGGCTATGCGTCCGCGAAAAGCCAGCAGATTTTCGTCGCAGGCGCTTCTTATGTCGTTGGTGCCGCTACGTTCGGCGTTGTCTACAGCAACACGCAGTTCAAGGATATCGGGACGCTAGCGGGTCTCCCGGCTACCGGCGCAGGCGGCGATGCCAAATTCCACGACGTTGAAGTCAATCTCGGCTATCAACTCACGCCAGCCCTCCACCTCGGCGTCGCCTATAACTACCTGAAAGGATATGGCGTGAACGGTGCAACTTACAATCAAGGCACGATCGGGGCTAACTACTTGCTATCCAAGCGGACTGACCTTTACACAGTCGCGGTTTACCAGCATGCGTCGGGCACCGATTCGACCGGTGGGAATGCGGTCGCAAACCTCAACGGCCTAACCGCCTCCACAACTCAGAGCCAGGTACAAGTAGTTGTTGGCATCCGGCATCGCTTCTAGCAGAGCTTGAAGTAGGTTTCGGATTGACGAGATGGGCGGGCATCCAATGCAAAGTGAACTGACGACTATTAAAACCCTTCAGAGTGGTTCGTTGTTTTTTTGAAAGGAGAACATTCCGGCGCATCTTCGTGCTGGATCAATCGCAGCAAAGGGCCGATGGCCTGGTTTAGCAGAGGCTGGCGGTGGCGTACCCAAATCTGCATCGGCTCCGGCCGGCAGCCAATGCGCGCTTTAGGTGCGAGCGCTGTCCTGCCGAAAGAGACACGTCGGCAACGGAAATCAATTGCCTGCGTCAGTGACGCATGCAGCAGGCGCAGATATAGCGGCACACCATTGGCGGCTGTTTCGCGATCGAAGCCGATGTGCCAGACGACCGCCGTCTCAGCATCCTTGAGCGTCACAACGAAGCCGTAAATTTGGCTTCCCGTGACTGCGACGTGGAACGCGATGGATGCAGCGGCAGCTAGCGCTAACGCCGACCAGTATTCCTGTTCCAACATAAACGGGCGCAATTTGGCATTAGTGTGGGTCTGCAGATAGAGATCTTGCAAACGTGCAGAAAACGGCGTCACCTGGTCAAGACGCTCGATCCGGAATCCAGCCGCCTCGAATGGCTTGTAGATCTGGGACTTGACGGCATTGCGATACTTGGAAGCGAGACTCGCAAGATAGTCATCGTGGGTATGGACACCTTCAGGTAGCGTCAGCACCATGTTTGGCTCGGTTTCGACGGCGGAATAGCTGAGTTCCCCGAGGCAGGCACTGGGCATCTTGTCGGCCTCCAGAATGTCCTTGACCAAAATCACGTTGGTCTGGCCATCCAGCTTTTCGCTTCGACGGGTACGATACAGTGCTTCCGCCACGGCGGGCCACAGTTCCGCAGGGGTGCTGCCGGGCGCGAAACAAACCCCGTGCTGCCCATAGCTGAGCAGGTTGCCACAGATAAGCACGCGCTCTTTGAATGGAACCTTGAGTTTGTGGTTGCGTTGTTCGCCTAGGTGGTCGAGGCTCACCTGGACGATTTGCATGCAGACAGTGGCGCGCGGTCCGTCGTCATCCGAGATCAAGGCGTAGCGCGGCTCTAGATTGGCTGGACCTGCCGCTTCAATCATTTGCAGGTATTCCGGCGAAAAATAAAAGCTCTGCCCAGCAGTTACCGAGCGCCAATCCTCCACATTGAGCTGGCGGAGGCGATGAGCAATGGCGATTTGAAACCCGCTAGCGCGACGCAGTTTCTTGCGTAGTTGCATACGGGTGTTCAGTCGTGGTGGAAGTAGTTTCATCGCGAACGGGCCGAGGACCAGCGGCAAACTCAAAACGACTGCACATCCTGCTTTCTCATCTTAGGCGAAGCCTCGTCGACATTGTTGCCGCCGGTGTTAGTGGCTGGAGAACAGGACGTCCGCAATGATGCCAGTCGCGATAGCGGCGAGCACGTAATCCCCGTTCACCCCGACCCAGTGATAGCCGTGCGGCGGCGGTCGGAGGCCGTGGCCGCGCCAGTCGTCGACGACGTAGTTGTGATTGCGGTATTCGGACGGAAGTCGATCGCCCTGACGCCAGTCGGCGTGCGGCATCGGGCCGCCCGGCCGCCCGCGATAGGCCTCCTGCGGCATGGGGCCATGACCGTGAACGGGCGGCGGACGCATGTCGTGTTGTTTGGGACCGTGCGCCGACCAGTCACTGTGATGCTGATTGTCGTGAGGCTGGGCGAAAGCGGGGATCGACGCACCGAGTAGGGCTGCAATCATGAGTTGGGCGAGCAATTTTGATTTCATGGCTGCCTCGAGAGGAGAATTGATCGATATGAAACAGTGGCGTGTGACGGCGATGATGTTTCCCCAGCCGTTCAGCGGAGATGGTCAGTGCGCAGGCTCTCTGCGCACTTCCATGGAAAGACGGTCGGACGAAGAGCCGTCCGGCAGTCAGCCGGTTAGTGACCGAAGTAGACGGAACCCGGGCCGGTGCGGGCTGCTTCGCTCGTGTAGGCATGGCCGCCCGCTGCGGACGAACCGCTTATGACGCCACCCACTCCGGACGTGTCCCCGTGTTGCGCAGCAACCTTGGCTTCAGCAGCCTGGATGTCCGCTGGATATTCGCGCGGGTTCGCACGGGCTGGGTTGTAGCCCGCTGCTTCTATTTCGACCAGTTGCTCACGGACTTCAGCGCGGGTTAGTGGATGGTTTGCTGCCGCGTTCGCTGCGGCGAAAACCGTAATCGGAGCAGCGAAGGCGATGGCAGCGACAAAGGCGGCGAGTTTAACGAGGGGCTTCATGGTTACTACCTCCTTGGTTGTTGGTTGGACGTTACAAGCTTCTGCTTGTTTTCAACCGTCAAGAGAAGTGTAAGGAAATAGTAAACAAGGGTAAACACCTACTTTGCAAGAGACTATTGCATTCAGTGCAATAAACATAGGCTATTACGGCAGCACAGCAGATATATAGTGCAAATTAGATGGCAATTCACATGCGGGCAGGGACGAGGAGGGGCTGTCGTAGCTCGCGCTCGCGAAGCCACGAGCCTACGCACGACCTTGAAACTGCGGATCAGTTCGTGGCGGCTTATGGATTCATAGTCTCCGAGCGTGGGCGCGATCTCGTCATCGCAGGCGTTGCCGTGATCCATTCGGTGTTCTTGCTCTTTGCCGGCGGTCTGAAATTCATCTTGCTTTCAGCCGTCCCGTATGTGCTTGCGACCGCGCTCTACGTCTGGGCTGACCGCGAGCAGGGCAAGCCAGTATTCATCACGTCGGACTGGATCATTTTCGTCGTTGTCATGATCGGTGCGTCATTGGAATCTATGGTCTCGCGACAGGAGGGGTCATGATCTGGCGGTCCTGGGCGGATAAGGGCTCCGATATCTCCTTGCGCCGTTGCCGAACACGCAGTACAGGCGCGACTCGACTTGCTGGATTTCCGGCTGAGTCACACTGAACCGTTGTACTAGCCAGCGGACATGACGAGACGATCCTCTCGACCGCGACCTATAGCATTCATCGAGGCTTCGTCGGCAAGGTCAACGTATGGTGGAACGAGTTGGGTGACGTCGTTACGATCGGCACCCGTCTCTACTGTTGCACTATAGGTCCCGCGAAGAATCTCGCGGGACCATTGCCGCCAGGGAGCGAGACTTACTTGATCGCCTGGATCTCGTCGACGATCTGCTTCATCTGCGGGGTCTTTTCGTACTTCGCCCACACCGGCTGGGTCGCCTTCACGAACGCGGCACGGTCGATCTGTGCTGCCGGGATGATCGTTGCGCCACCTGCGGTGACGGTCTTCTGCGCTTCGGCTTCACGTGCGGTCCACAACTGCTGATACACCGGCACGGAGTCGGCCGCAGCCTTCTTGATGATCTGCTGCTCCTGCGGCGTCAGCCTGTCCCACACCTTCTTCGAGAACACCAGCACTTCGGGGGTCATCGTATGCTGGGTTTCAGAATAGACCGTGGCGACTTCGAAGTGCTTGCCTTCTTCATAAGTCGGGAAGTTGTTTTCTGCGCTGTCCACGATGCCGGTCTTCAGGCCCGTGTACACCTCCGCGGTCGGCATCGGCGTCGGGATGCCACCCATTGCCTTGATTTCGTCGACCACCAGCTCGGACGGCTGGACGCGGACCTTCAGGCCCTTCATGTCCGCCGGAGACTTGATCGCCTTCTTCGCGTACATCGAGCGCGCGCCGCTCTCGTAGAACGTCAGAGCGATCATGCCTTTCCCCGTGAACGCGTTGAGGATCTTCTGGCCTTCCGGGCCGTACATGACCTTGCGGAAATGGTCGATGTCACGGAACAGGAACGGCAACGACGGGATCATGATTTCCGGCACGATCTCGGTGAATGAAGCACCGTTGGCACGCGTCATGTCGAGTGCGCCGATGCGCACCTGGTCGATCGTGTCTTTCTCCGAGCCGAGTGCGCTGTTGCCGAGGACTGCTGCACGCGCTGCAGAGTGTTCCAGCAGATCACGTAACGGCCGAGTTTGAGACGCCGTAGGCATCGGCTTGCATGAGGCAATGAGTGGCCACCTGCAGCCGTTCACCATCGTTGCCACGCGGTGATGCGAGCGCCCGCTCTGTGCAATACAGCGGACTTCCATGCAGGAACCGTACTGGAGCCGTCCCCATTGAAATTGTCACTCTCTGACTGGCGCAGGCAGATGCCGACGCGCTTACGTTGCGACGCGCGGGCTCACGAAGCGGGAGCCCCGGAACCCCGGAGTAACTCAAGCAGCCTCGCGCATCGTCTTCGCATTGGTTGAGTCCTCTTTGTCTCTTTTGGGTGGTGCGCCAAACATCCGCGCGTACTCCCGACTGAATTGCGAAGGGCTCTCATATCCCACCGCAAATGAGGCGGCTTGAACGCTCATCGACTGTGACAGCAGCAGCCTGCGGGCCTCCAGTAGGCGCAATTGCTTCTGATATTGAAGAGGGGAAAGTCCGGTCAGCGCCTTGAATTGACGGTGGAACGTCGACTGACTTAGTTGGGCGATTTTAGCCAGATCTTCCACTCGCACTGGCTGCGAAAATCGAGTTCTGATATTTTCCATCGCGCGCAGGACACCGTGCGAGGCATTCCCGCTCGACGCCAGCTTTATGATTTCGGGGCCTTTTGGACCTCTTAGCAACCAATAACAAATCTCCCGCATGACCAGCGGGTAAAGAATTCCGACCGCGTCCGGGGTATCCAGCAAGCGAACAACCCGCAACGCGCAATCGGCCAGCGGGCCGTCGAAGTCCGCGATGAACACGCCGCAGCTTGCGTCTCCTGCCGCCACAGGTGGCGGCGACATCTCCCTTGCAACGGCGCGCATCATTATCAGGTCGAGTTCCAGAACAAGAACCAGGCAAGGATTGTCGGGACTCGCTTCGAACACGCGGCCCTGCGACGGCGTCTCAACGCCGACCACCAGCGCCTGTCCGGCCCGGTACTCCAGTTTCGCCCCACCGAAGCTGGCCCATTTGGCACCCTGTGCAACGATGCACAGTGCTGGGCGCGCCACGAGAAATGTCGGCGGTTTCGGGTGGTCGGAGCGCAGAATCAGAAGCCCGTCCACGGCCGTGCGGTATGGGCTTGTTCCTGTTTGCGTTTCGATATAACGAAGCAGTGCAACGGCCAATTCGTTCGACATAGCTGCCTTGTATGGAGAATGCGCGTGGATCAAGCTTAGTGAGCGCAGCAGGATCAGGCAAGATTTGGGTAGGTTCGGGTATTAACTGCTGGTGGCTCTGCCGGGAGAATTGAGGTTTTCAAACTTACCGCCAGGTGCCAAATGGCAACGAACAATGGTCGTCACCCGACTTCGAGAATCGCGGTCGTCACCGGAGGCAGTCGCGGGATAGGCCGCGACACAGTTCTGCGCCTCGCGACTCGTGGAGTCCGCTCGGTCTTCACCTACCACTCGAATCGCGTCGAGGCGGAAAAGGTCTGTGCGATGGTTGCCGGAACGGGCGGACAGGCGCTTGCCCTCCAGTTGAACGTGGGTGATGCAAGCGCATTTGATGATTTCGTCACACGTCTGCGAGAGGCACTCGGGAAGTTGGGCGCGCAACACTTCGATTACCTGGTGAACAATGCAGGGACGTCGTCAGCGGCGACGTTCGCAGTGGGCACCGAAGCGGAGCTTGACGCTCAGTTCGCGGTGCATTTCAAGGGGCCGTTCCTGTTGACGCAAAAGCTGTTGCCGCTCATCAACGACGGCGGACGTATTGTGAACATTTCCTCGGGGCTGGCACGTTTCGCGTTTCCGGGGCGGGCGATCTACGGGCCGATGAAGGCAGCCGTTGAAGCGCTGACGCGCTATATGGCCCTTGAGCTCGCGCCGCGCCGGATCGCGGTCAACGTCGTCGCGCCAGGCGCAATCGCGACGGACTTTAGTGGTGGCATCGTGCGAGACAATCCGCAGGTCAACAAGGCCGTCGCCGACCATACCGCTCTTGGCCGAGCCGGACTGCCGTCGGATGTGGGCCCCGTGATTGCCGGTCTTTTGTCGGATGACTTTGGTTGGGTAAACGCGCAGCGCATAGAAGTGGCGGGTGGCATTCAAATCTGACTCGCCGTCGCTGGCGGCGGCAGCTCGAGGCCGGGTGCCAAGTCAATGCTCAGCCTGCGCGATATCGAAGAGTTGCTGTTCGAGCGCGGAGTGACGGTCGGCTACGAGACGATTCGCCGCTGGTGCGAGAAGTTCGGTGCGGCGTGCTTCTCTCTATCGTAAACACCTCGCGGCCCGGTTCGTCGCGTGGCGCGAATTTACCAATGTCACCCAAACTCCGTCGAATGTCTTCTGAGCCGCAGTGCGTTATGGATCATCATCGACGAGGTCGCCCAAATTGACAGTGCCGGAAGCGTTGCTATGTCATCGGGGCTCGACATGACCAAGCAGCTCCATCAGCGATTGCGGGTGGCCATCAAACAACGCCGCGTAGTAGACCGTGTTCGACAACACATTCTTGACGTAGTCGCGGGTTTCGTTGAACGGAATAGTCTCCGCGAAAATCGCGCCTTCCACCGGACGCGGCAGGTTGGCCTGCCACTTGCGCGAGCGTCCAGGGCCGGCATTGTAGCCTGCGGTCGCGAGCACGGCCGAACGGTCAAGCTGGTTGTATATCATCGACAGATAATACGTGCCGAGCAGGATGTTCGTGTCGATCTCATTCATCCTCGCCCGCGAGATCGGACCGAGCCCGATCTTCCTCGCGACCATCTCTGCGGTATCCGGCATCACCTGCATCAGGCCACCTGCGCCAACCTCCGAGCGCGCACTGATGATGAAGCGCGACTCCTGGCGAATGAGGCCATACGCCCATTCGATATGGGACCCGTTGGACTGCGCATCTCGCTCGACAATCGCGCGGAACGGCGCCAGATAGCGCAGCGAAAAATCATGCTCGGTCTGCGTCCTGTCGGCGGTGCTCACAGTCCGGTCGTAGAGCTCGATGCGGCGTGCGTACTCGGCGACTGCGAGCAGTTGCCGGTCGGTCATGCCGCGCAACTGCCAGTTCCACTCCCGGTTGCCTTCCGTGCGCAGGTTCAGCGCATAAAAACGTTTTGCCAGTTCGAAGCCCGGTGTCTGACTGGCCTTCTTAACTTCTTCGTCGGTCACTTTGATCTGTGGCGGAATCACAATCTGCTGGCCGAGCGCCTCGGAGGCCAGTTGGCCATAAAAGGTGTAAGTTTCCGCGATCTTCCCGAATTCCTGGTTCGCCGCTGTCACCTCGCCGGCCTGTTTCAACGCGCGTGCGTACCAGTAGACCCACGGTGGTTGTGCGCGCAGCGCGGCCGGCATCTGCTCGATCGACCAGCGCACCATCATCCAGTCTCCTGCCAGCAGCGCGCTACGCGTGCGCCACTCATAGGCCTGGCTCGACAGGGGCGCGTTCGCCGACAGCCGGTACCAGTCCACCGCGCCTGGCAGCTGCCGGGTCGCTGCCTGATAGGCAATCGTGCCCCAGCCGATAGCGCGTTCCGCCAAGGTGAGCGCCGGTGCGATCGCGGTGAAGATGGCTGCGGCCGCTGCCGGGTCGCTGGCCGCCACCTGCGTGATGGCGAGCAGCGCGAGTTGATGTGACGCCGAGTCCATCTGGATGCCTTTCGCCAGCAGCGCGCGCGGCTGGTTCCTCGCCTGATCGAGCAACAGTGGATCCGGGCGCGCCGTGCCCAGCGCATCGACCAGTCTGCCGCCGGTCCTCGTCGCGCCCTGTTCATAGGCCTCGCGAATCTGCTGCCAGACATCCTCCGAAGTGAACTGGGAATTACCCTTGAGCGCGGTGATCAGATCGACGCAGCCGTCGCCGTACCACTTCGGCTCGACGAGCAGCGCGCGCGCCGCGTCGGCGACGTTTTCACCCCGCGCGGCGCGCGACTCGAGCGCATAGCAATTCACCTGCGTGTCGTCGTTGAGGACGAACAGGGAATATTGGGAATCGAAATCCTTCCAGTCGTGGCGCGCGCCCAGCACGCGCAGGTAGTCGTTGCGCAGACGGTCGGCAATCGCCTGTCCGTCGTAGCGTTGCAGAAACGATAGCACCGGTACGTCCGGCGCATCGAGATTCGCATGCCCCGCGCCGTTGAACAGACGCGGCTTGATCTGAAAATAGCTGAGATAAGCCGGCGCTGGATAATTTCGGATTAGGCTCGCCAACTGCGCGGCACGCTCGGGATCGTTGTCGCGGGCGGCGTCACGCAACTTGATGAAAATCTGATCGTCAGCGGGAAGCGAGGAGAGTCGGGTGGGATGTCTGGCCACCGCCGTGCCAGACACGACGAACGTCGCGGCGGCAAGGGCAAAGCCGATCGCGCGAGACGCCCGGTCACGTCGTGTGGACATCGCTGTTCTTACCTTGTTTTAGTGCAGAAAATTGAGCCAAAGCTTAGGCCGCAATTCGGCGAAGCGATGCTTCGAAAAAGACTGGACCCAGCCCGTAATTCGGCGCTTTGCGAGCCGGATGGTTGCCTGTGGGGCGCCGTCTCACGCATCTAATTCCAGCCTAATTCTCAAGGGGGAGGATTCGTTCCGCAGCACCTCCGGAGCGCTGTATCTTCAGCTTGGTGTGGAATAGCCGCAGCCCCGGTCTAAAAATCTCGACTACTTAATTGTCGATGGTTGGTGACCTTATCTGAGTGGAAAGCAGTGTCCCATTCGCTTAACCTGACCAAGCCGGCAAAAGCCCACAACCAGCTGTCGGTGCGACAAATCGCTCTTGACGTTATCTTCCGCGCCTGCATAGACTTTGGACGTATTCAGGTCAGTTCTTCAGAACATTCGACTATCCGGGGAAGCGCATAGAAATCCTGCCCGAATGAAACCGGCCCCCGTCAACGAGCGACGTCGCGTTGCCTGTTCGCTGCTCGCACTGTCTGCGTTCGCCCCGACCGCACTCCGAGGCGCGACGCATGCATCCGTTGCAGGCACGGTTAGCAGATGGCCCGTGTTGCTGTTCATTCCCTACGCCGGAAGCGATCTCGGATTCAGCGAAGCCGCATATCGCGGCTACCTCCAGGTCCGCCACAACGGCTACCGGATGACCGTCGTGCGCGATGCCGACAGTCTGGGTGCCGCGCGAATTCTCACGGTTATCGGCCGCCACTACACGGCAGGTGTACGCGGTTTCATTCTGGTAGGCGCTGAGCTGAGCGCAGTCACCGCAACGGCAGCAGCACAATACCCGCAAGCCTATTTCGCGACCTTGTCTGGTAAGGCGAGTGGCCCCAACGTCGTCAACTATTGTCTCGATTGCAAGAGCCTCGGTGGCGCGCTTGCTGGTGCTGTTGCCGCGAGCGTGTCGAAGACGAAGACCGTCGGTTTCGTCGGCGGCGTAGAGTCTGTCGACGGTACGGAGGCGCAAAGCTTCAGGCAGGCCGTACTTGCCAAGGCGCCCGACGCAACGGTTCTGGTAGATTGGGTCGGCAACTGGGATGACCGCCGACGCACGCAGCAGTTGACCGTGCAGCAGATCGACGCCGGCGCCGACGTACTCGTTGCAGATGCAAATGACGCGGTGATCGTCGCGGCCGCCCGCCATCCGCACGTCCGCGTGATCGGCTGGATGGCCGATGCATCGCGTCGGTACGGAAACGTCGCGGCGAGCGTGATCATCGACACGAGCATCATTTTCCGGCGTTTCGTCGATGGAGTGGTCGCGGGCCGATTTGAGGGCGGCGACTACTCCGTCGTCGATACGGACAATGTCTGGAAGATTGTGTGGCCGCACGGGTAACCGCTGATATACGCTGAACTCGATCGCATGAGCTCGTTGAAAAACCAGATTACTGTAACGTTGATCGTACTGGTCACGGCAGTCGGCCTCATCGATGCGTATACGTCGTATTGGCTGTCGCGCAAGCACATCGGCGAACTGCTCGACGTGCACTTACAGGGCGCCGCTATCTGGCTGTCCGCCGGCAACGTCGGCGCGATAGGCTCACACGGTCCGCCGCAGCACTCCGTCGACGGCTTTGTCGGGCAAATCTGGAGGAGCGGCGACGCGGCGCCAACGGATAATACCGATCCGGAGCTGCTATTCGATCGCAATGCGCCGGACGGATATTCGATCGAGAGTATCGGCGGGCATGCCTATCGCATTTACACGTTAAGAAAGGCCGACGGCCGGTACACATACCAGGTCGGACAGCCGGTGGCGTTCCGCGAAGAAACAGCAAGGCATGCCGCGCTCGAAAGCCTGATACCCACGCTCATCCTGATTCCACTCGTCTGGCTCGCTATTCCCTTTGTCGTCAACGCGGCGTTCGCGTCGCTGTCGCGTGCAGCGGCGCAGTCGGAGTTAGTCGGCATTCGGCATCTCGAGCCTCTCGATATATCGGGCGTGCCGGACGAGGTACGGCCGTTCGCGGCGTCGATCAATCGGATGATTGCCCGCCTTCAGGTTGGTATCGACGCTGAGAAACGATTCGTCGCCGATGCCGCGCACGAGTTGCGCACGCCTATCGCTGCGATGCAGCTCCGCGTCGACAACCTCGTCAACGCTCCCGACGAGGCGGCACGCTCCGAGCGTCTGCGCGAATTGCGCGAGGCCATCGCTCGAGCGTCGACGATGATCCGACAGCTTCTCTCGCTAGCGCGAGCTGATGCACAGCTCGATTTGACAGCAATCGAGACAGTGGATCTGTCCCAGTTGGTTCAGAAGCTCGTCGCGGATTTTCTGCCGGTTGCAGATGCACGCTCGATCGATCTCGGTGTAGGGAAGTTCGAGAGCGCGCAAGTTGAAGCGCGTGAAGGAGAATTGCGTATGGCCGTGCGCAATCTGCTCGAGAACGCACTGCGCTATACGCCTGCCGGCGGAACCGTCGACATCGATCTGTTCCGAAGCGCCGACGACTTGGTGGTGCGCGTGACCGACAACGGACCGGGCATTCCGGAAGCGTCCCTGGACCGGGTGTTTGATCGCTTCTTCCGTCTGCGTGCGGAGGATTCGGAAGGTAGTGGTCTCGGGCTTTCGATCGTCAAATCGGTCGTGGCGAAGTACCGGGGCTCTATTTCGCTTGCAAACCGCAGCGATGGACACAGTGGTCTGATCGCTACAATCGTTCTGCCGGCGCGCGGCACTATGTAGGAGAGTGGGCCCTGAATGGCACCCGGTGACGGGTTTCGGTCGGGGAAGCGGCGTAACGCTAATTCTCATCAAATAGGCACCGTACATACTGGCATTGTGACTACGTTCCTGTCAGGTAGCCTTCTCTGAGCAGCGAGTTGCTTGCAGCTCTTTTGGTTATGCCTGCGATCAGTGCGATTGCAGTAGCGACTTGCGGCGAGCGCTTTGGAGATGTTCTAAGGATTATCGCAACCCTTTACAGTACATCTGTCGATCCAATGGAAATGGATCGAATACTTGAAGACATAAGAAGATTGGAATGTGTTTCTGACGTTGCTCTGATGTCACGTGTCGGGGCGTAGCGTAATCGAACGTCGGTAGACGCCAATCATCGCGGCGAGGGAAGGACACTGGCGGCGCAGCGGGCGCATGCACAGGTCGCCTGACTTCATCCGCAGCCGTGCATCGCGACCGACCCCATTTAATAGGACCGAGGAAGGACCCTTCCGTCGATTCTCATTCCCATCTCATTCTTGGGGCCTAAAATATTTCCTGAGACGAAGATTGCGGATTGGCGGGCTGAAAAGCGCCAGTGCAGGCTGGATTCCGGGAGTTATTGCGAGGGAAACCCTAGTGCAAGATCGTCGCCTACGCGAGGGGGACAACATGCTTAATGTGTATTTACTGCCCGTCGATTCCGAGGATAGTGAGTGTTCAGTCACCTGTGGAAATCCGGGGCGATACAGCTTCATCAGTTCCGGCATTCCCGAGTGGTTCAGAAAGTTTTTCCCGCGGAGAGCTAATTCGCCTGATGCGAAGCTTCCGAACTGTTGAGAAAAAACCGGCGCATTACGCATGAATCGCAAATCGCTCAGGCGCGAAACGCGCCCGCGGAAGAATGTTCCTTGCCTTGCGCCCAACGACAACGCTCCATTGCCGTGGACATTGCACTATGCGAGTGCTCATAGTCGAAGACGACCTGCAGATCGGTCAAAGTTTGCTGCGCGCGCTTCAGGATGCGGAGTACAGCGTCGACTGGGTCCGCGACGGCAATGCCGGCGGCGCGGCCATCGCTGCCGTTGAATATACGCTGGTCTTGCTCGATCTTGGTTTGCCCGGCATGGGCGGCATCGAATTGCTGAAGGCGGCGCGTGAGAAGGGTAGCAAGGTACCCATACTGATCTTGACCGCACGTGACGACCTTGACGCCCGGGTCCAAGGGCTCGATTTCGGCGCTGACGACTACGTTCTCAAGCCCTTCCACCTGCCCGAACTGCTCGCGCGGATTCGTGCCGTGTTGCGTCGCAGGGCAGGCTTTGCGTCGTCGCGTCTAGGCAATGACACGTTGAACCTCGATCTCGACAAACGAACTCTATGCTGCAACGGGGTGTCATCCGTTCTGTCGGCGCGCGAATTCGCATTGATGTTCGCGTTCCTTGAGCGCCCCGGCACTATCCTTTCGCGAGATCAGCTCGAGGGGAAGCTTTATGGTTGGGGTAAGGAAGTCGAGAGCAACGCGGTCGACGTGCTGATCCACGGTGTACGCAAGAAGTTCGGACAGTCTGTGATTCGCAACGTGCGTGGCCTCGGCTGGACTGTGACGCTCGGCGAATCGCCCGAGGTGTGACCGCGCGTTTCGGCTACGTTCCCGTACGACGGCGATGTCAATTTTCCGGGCTCTTGTTGACGGAAATAAAGCGAATCTCCAAATATTCTTCTTCGGAGCACTTGTGATGATCGGAGACCCCCGAAGAAAAGCATAGTTCTGCGTCGCTCAGCAAGCGCTCGTCAGCTCCTCGATATTCGCATTTTTGTTCCATTGAACAAAGCCCGGCTAGCAGCACCTGATGTTCCCTCCTACTAATGGTTATCTAAGTTATCACGCGCACTATGCAACCTAAGCGCAACGGATTGATGTCTTTTCAAACGCGCATTGGGTGCCTCGGCACGCTGGATCGTGAGATTTATTATGAAAACATTTAACCATATTAAGTCGCTTTTAAGTTTCATGATTATGTGACCATGCAAGGCTTATGGCGGAGCGGCTTCCGCTAATTGCCCCATGTCTGATCAGATCCGCGTGGGACCAGGTGGTGTTGCATTCGCAGCCGCCGACGATGAATCCGAGTGGGCTTCAAAAAAGGCGCTTGAGGATGAACGGATCAGCCCATTTTGACGGCCTTAATCAAGTTGGAAAACCTCCGCCGAAATATTCCGGCGAAAGTTAGAAATTAATCATCTTCCTGGGCAGCGCTCAATTTCGTAGGCATCACTTGCCAGTGCCGGCTTGCGGTCATTCGTCGTGTCCAGAAATCGGATTTTGTCCGATCGAGCCGGGTCGCCAGTAAAACCAGTCTCTGTGCGACTCGCAGACAGATTCGATGTCTTTTTCAAAAGACTGAAACCAGTTGCGCCTGTTATTGCGACAGAACCGAATGAGGAAGATCGTGTACATATTCAAGCATTCATCGCATTGTGAGTCTGCGCGGACATTGACGTCGGCGCTTTGTTTTGAGGATTGCTGCGGCCGCAAGCGTCGGACCGTGGTTGCGTTGGCCTCTGCCGTAGCGTCGCTTGCCGCGCTGTTTGTTCCGGTCGCTGTGCGAGCCCAGTGCAACAGCAGCGCCGACCCGGCGCTGCCTGTGGCGCCGGCACAGACCAACTTTTCCAATCAGTCGTTTGGCGCAGCGCCGCTTCCCCAGTACTACCTGAACGCCGCGGGGCAGGCGGGATGCAAAGGCGCCGACGACGGCTCCTGGAACGGAGTGGGCCAGGATGGCTTCGCTGGTCAGTCGGGCGGTTCCTTTAACAGTGTCAACAGCGGAATTACGGTGAAGGGGGGCTTCGCGCCGACCTTCATCAGCCCCACGATGGGAGCGGGATGGTCCGTCGACGGTGGTGATGGTGGTGCCGGCGGACAGGGCGGTTATGACGCCAATGGCTCCGCCCACACGGGAAACGGCGGGGCGGCAGGCAATGGCGGCGCGGTCTCCGTGCAGTTTAGCGGCACGGTTGGTCCCGACCCGAAAGGTGTCCTTCCGGAAGTTGCGCTCGACGTGGAAGCCAATGGCGGCACCGGCGGAGTGGGTGCCGTGTCCAATGCCCAAGGTACTGAGCCGCTCTACGGCGGCAACGGCGGAGCAGGGGGGCGGGGTGGTCAGGCAGCGCTTAACGCCTCCGGCAGCATTCAGTTCTATGGTGTCGGCCTGCGAGCGTCCGCCCTGGGCGGGACCGGCGGGGCAGGTGGCAACTCGCCCACTCCGGGCGATTTGGTTGTAGAAGGCCATGGAGGCAAGGGCGGCAACGGCGGCAACGGCGGTACCGCGACGCTTGCCTTTCAGAACGGCAGTCTGACTGCCAGCACCCCGGCAGGCCAGATCTTTCCGATGCAGGCCGACGCCGATGGCGGTACGGGCGGCAGCGCTGGTGGCGCGTACGGTGGAAGTGGCAGTTTTGGCGGGACCGGCGGCAACGGAGGTAACGGCGGCACAGCGAGCGCGGAACTCGGCAGTGGTGGCCAGATCGTGTTCTCCGACCAGATGCAACCGGCGAACAGTCGGTATCAGCCGGGCAGCGGCGTAACCGCCAGGGCGAATGGCGGAGCGGGCGGGGGCGGCGGCACTGCCATCGACGGCTCATTCCGCAATGAGGGTGGTGTGGGCGGCAACGGCGGAATTGCCGGCAACGCCAGCGCCACTGTCCTTGGTTCCATCGATTACACCGCGAATGTTCCGGCTGGGCAGTCTGCTGCCGGGTTGATCGGGGGTCAGGGGGTGCTGGTGCAGGCCAATGGAGGCGCCGGCGGTATCGGTGACGGCGCCCAGAGCACTGTCGTGGGTGAAGGCGGTGATGGTGGTAAGGCAGGCGCTGGCGGCAGCGCTTCGCTGACCCTTGGAGACGCGACGAACACGGCGACAATTAAAACGAACGGCCCATATACACATGGCGCGTTGGTGCAAAGTGTCGGAGGCGGCGGGGGCAATGGAGGTAGTGTCAGCTTCGCGCTGGCCGGCACGGGCGGTGCAGGTGCCGCGGGCGGCGATGGCGGCGCGGTCACGGTGAACTCGGACCACGCCTTTGTCACGGTCGGCAGTCAATCAGGCGTAGGCAGCATCCCGCTGATCGCGCAAAGCATCGGCGGTGGCGGCGGAAGCGGCGGGGACGCCAGCGGCGTCACCGCTGGCGCGGGCTTCGAGATTGGCGGCAACGGCGGCCAGGGCGGCAATGGCGGCGCGGTGAAACTCGCGCTGGGCCAGAACAGCGTGTTTGGCAGCCTCGACCAGAGCGGTGGAGCCGGCATCCTTGCGCAAAGCATTGGCGGCTCCGGCGGCAATGCCGGCAGCGCGACGTCGAGCGGCGGGGGGCTGATCACCATGGTGATCGGCGGTGATGCCCACGGTGGCGGCGCGGGCGGCCAGGTCACCGTTGACAACGCCGCACTCGTCACGACCTACGGCGACCACGCAGCCGGTATCAAGGCTCAGTCGATCGGCGGCGGTGGCGGCAATGGCGGCAACGCTACAGCGTTCACCGTCGGCGCCCCGCTGTCGAGCTCCGTTGCCATCGGCGGACAAGGCGGCGGAGGCGGCGCGGCCGGCGCGGTGTCGCTGACGAACACGGGGCAGGTCGTTACGTATGGTTCGGACGCCGAAGGTGTCGTGCTGCAAAGCATCGGCGGCGGCGGCGGCTCCGGCGGCAGCGCCACGGCGCGTGCCGTTGCCGCATCGGCCAGCCCAAATATTCCTTCGATCAGTGTCAGCGCCGCTATCGGCGGCGCCGGCGGGACCGGCAACACCGGCGGCAATGTCACGCTTGATAATTCCGGCCTGATCACCACTGCGGGCGACAGCGCGACCGGCGTTTTCGCGCAGTCCGTCGGTGGCGGCGGTGGTACGGGCGGCGACGCAACCGCCGCGTCCTACTCCGCGTCGCCTGCCAAGGGCGCGTCCCTGTCGGTCTCCGTGGCTCTCGGGGGCAGCGGCGGCAGCGGCGGCACGGGCGGCGCCGTCAACCTTGAAAACTCAGGGCTCATCGCAACCCTGGGCCAGGACGCCCACGGCGTGTTCGCACAGTCGATTGGCGGTGGCGGCGGCAATGGCGGAACGGGCGATGCCTCGGCAACGGCGGCTAACGCCAAAGCCAGCTTCAGCGCGTCAATCGCGGTGGGCGGAACGGGTGGAACGGGAGGGACGGGCGGCACGGTCGGCCTGACCAACGACGGTTCGATCGCGACGCGTGGCGACGGCGCCGATGCCGTGTTCGCCCAGAGCGTGGGCGGCGGCGGCGGCGCAGGCGGCGGAGGTACCGCTGCGGCCAGCGGCGGCAAGGATGCCATCGCCGTGGGTGTTGGCGGCAAGGGTGGCGTCGGCGGCGACGGCAACACGGTGACGACGATCAACAACGGCAACATCGTCACCCACGGCGCGGCCTCGACCGGCATCTTCGCGCAAAGCGTCGGCGGCGGCGGGGGCAAAGGCGGCAAGGGCGCGGCGGCCGCGGGCGGCAGCGGCGGCCTCGACACGATCTCCAACGCCCAGACGCTGTTTGGCATTCTGGGTCAGGGCCTCGGCCTCAACCAGAATGTGCAGAACCTGGGCAACAACATCCTGCAGGTCGGAGTGCTCGGCGAAAAAATCAAAGCGACTTATGGTGATCTGGAAAAGCTCCTCACGCAGCCGGACGGGGTATCGAAAGTACTGGCCACCGTGAACCAGATCAGCGTCGGCGTGACGGTCGGCGGCAGTGGCGGCGCGGGTGGCTTGGGCGGCGCGGTGAACGCCAGCAACGCCGGCGCGATCGGCACCTATGGCGCGCAATCTCACGGCATCTTCGCGCAGAGCGTTGGCGGCGGCGGCGGCAGCGGCGGCGCGGCGAGTTCGGTCGGCAAGTCGAACAATGATTCGAAGGTGCAGGCCGCGGTCGCCGTGGGCGGCAGCGGCGGCGCGGCGGGCTCGGGCGGGGCGGTGAGTGTCGTGCAGAAGGCAAATGGCGCAGTCGAGACGCAGGGGGTGGAAGCGTTCGGCGTGTACGCGCAGAGCGTAGGCGGCGGGGGCGGCAACGGCGCGATGTCGGGGGCGGTCAGCGGTTCGCTGAAAAGCCTGTCGATCGCCGTGGGCGGCAATGGCGGAGGCGCCGGGAATGGCGGCGACGTGAGCGTCAGCAACGGCGGCACGGTCACGACACTTGGCAAGCACAGCGTCGGCATCCTCGCGCAAAGTATCGGAGGCGGCGGCGGTGTCGTGACGACCGCGAGCAGCGATGAGACATTCGATCCTTCCAAAGCCGTCCAGAATCCGCAGGGACGGATCGCCGACATCTACGGGGTGACACTGAGCTTCGGCGGTCAGAACGGCAGTTCGGGAAATGGCGGCGGCGTCACTGTCAACACGCAAGGCAACGTGACGACGAGCGGGCTTGACGCGCACGGTATCGTCGCGCAGTCGATCGGCGGCGGGGGCGGGTTCGTGGTGGGCGGACAGATCAACACGAGCACGCTCGTTGGCGCCGGGGGCGCGAGCGGCAATGGTGGCAACGTTCTTGTCGTGGACACCAACAACACTGTCTCTACCACCGGCGACGGTGCGTATGGGATAGTCGCACAATCGATCGGCGGTGGCGGGGGCTTTGCCGGCGACCCGTCCGCCCCGAACTACTACGATGACAATACGAGCGGCACGGTATTCGCCAACAGCGGCAATGGCGGCACCGTCAACGTCATCGTGGCAAACGGCGGGAAGATCGTGACGACCGGCCGGTACGCGCCCGCGATTTTCGCGCAATCGATCGGCGGTGGCGGTGGTCTGGTGGCCTCCAACAACAACTCAAGCACGCTCGGCCCGCTGCATGATGTGGCACGTGGCAGCGCGGGTGGCGCCGGCGTGGGCGGCATGGTCGCCGTCAACGTCAGGGATAACGACACGGTCATGGCCACAGGCGTCGGGTCCGCCGGCATCCTGGCGCAAAGCGACGGCCAGAAAGGCGGGCAAATCTCGATCCACCTGGCGCCCGGGTCGAAAGTCGTAGGCGGCACGACCGATCCCAATTTTCGGACCTCCTCAATGGGCGGGTTGGACCCGGAGTTTCGCGACGCTGCCGCCGTCCGTCTGATTGGCGGCAATAACAACATCATCACCAACCAGGGCACCATCCAGACCTTAGGCAAATACGCAATCCTGGTGGACCCCACGTTGTATGGCGAGGCGTCCGCCACCACCACGGTCAACAACTCCGGCACTATCACCGGTGACATTCACGTCCTTGGTGGCCCCGGCAACAGCGTTGTCAACAATCTGCCCGGTGGCGTTATCGACACACCGGCCACGCTGAACGTCGGAGGCGGCACGGTGAACAACGCCGGTACGCTGAAAGTCGGCGGCGCGAAGTCGATCGGCAATACGATTCTCACCGGCAATCTCGTGCAGAGTTCGACTGGCACGCTGAACGTACAGATCGATCCGGCCAACAAGCGGTCCGATCTGCTCAACATCACGGGTACCGCCGCGCTTGCCGGCAAGGTGCAGGCCGATCCGGTGAGCTATCTGAAGAGCACGAGCACCGTGCTGTCGGCGGCCGGCGGCATTCGGCCGGACGCGGCGCTCGCGGGTTCATCGACGCCGGTCTACCGCTTCACGCCGCTGGTGCAGGGCAACACCGTCGCGATCAAGACCGATGCGGACTTCGTCGGTGCGAGCAAGGGGGCTTCGGCCACGCAGCAGAGTGTCGCAGCCAACCTGGACCGGTTGTGGAACAGTGCCGACCCTACCTTTGCACCCATCTTCGGAGCCTTCGGTAGCGCCGGTAGCACGGCGGGCTATGCCCAGACGCTGACCGCAGTTTCCGGCCAGGAGTTGCTCGGCGTTGCCGCTGCGCGCTACCAGTCCAGCCAGGCATTCTCGCGCTCCGTCTTCAGTTGTCCAGAGTTCGGCGACGACGACACCACCGTGAGAAAGCAGGGCTCCTGCATGTGGTTCCGTGCCACGGGCATGTGGGAAAACCGCAGCGCCGACGCTTCGTTCCCAGGTTTCGGCTGGCAAGGTACGACGATGAAAGTCGGCGGGCAGGTCCAGTTGCAGCCCGGCTGGTTCCTCGGTGGCGCCATCGGCTACGAGACCGACCGTTTCACCGGCAACGATAACCTGACGAGCGCCAATGGCAATGCGCTTCTTGGCGTCGTCGCGCTCAAGCACGAGGTCGGGCCGTGGACTTTCAGCGGTGCGGTGGACGCCAGCTACGGCTGGTTGAACAGCTCGCGCGTGATCCCGAGCGCCAATGCGGTGGCGACCGCGTCTCCCAATTCGTTCAATCTCGGAATGCACATGCGCGCGGCCTATCAGATTCCGTTCGGCCGTTTCTACCTGGAGCCGGCGCTCGATGGCGACCTGAACTACATCAATCTACCGGGTTACACGGAGAGCGGTGCGGGCGCGCTCAACCTGAAGGTGAATAGTGCGAACAGCGTCATTGCGACCGGCACGCCGAACCTGCGGATCGGGACGCGCGCGCAGATCGGGTCAGCGACAGTCGACGCTTATGTCGGCGCCGGGGTGAGCTTCATTGCAGGCAATAGCTACACGACCAACGCCTCGTTCGCCGCTGCCCCGGGTTTCGGCAGCTTCACCAATACGCTCACCAATGCGCACGTTGCAGGCAAGTTTTCCGCTGGGGTAGAGGTCTATACGACCAAACGTCTCGATGTGCGTCTGGAGTATGACGGCGTCGTTGCCGCGCACGAGGTCGAGAATGGCGGCCAGATCCGGTTCAAGTACCGGTTCTGAAAAAACGTCCGGGACCCGGACAATGCAGCAAAAGCCATAAAGCGTAGTTGGATTGGTGACCAGGATGCGCTGTCGCAAATCCGGTTCGGGTACCCAGTGCGCGAGTTGATTCAACACGCGCGCGTCGTCGACGTGACGGAATGGGCTTATGGCGGTCGATTTTTCGCCCGGCTCATTCTCGGCGGCATCGAGTTCATGCACATGATCGTGAAAGGCCAGATGAAAGACGACGGCATCGCGCAGACTCCCGCCCAGCAGTTCTACGCCTTGATCGTATAAGTAATCCTCACCATATCGACATTTCTTTGACTCGTCTTCATTAACGCGACAAAACCCGAATGCCTCCACTCAATCGCCTGTCGATTGCCGTTTTCTCCTACACCTGTTCTGGACTGGTTCCATATATCAATGAGAGTGAGGTATCTCAAAGCAGATCATGAAGGGCATACACACACAATCCGAAACGGAAAAGGCCACCCGACCTGTGCTGATATCCCGCGTTGACAAGCTGCGCTGGTGCTTCACTTCGCGGGACGGTTGCACGCCATCACGATACATTGACGCGTTGATGCGTTCGTGCAGCCGACGCCAGCGCATCAAGCACTCTGGCGTTGGCGACCGCGTCATCCGTCGTGAATGGCATTGTCCGCTTAGTCAATACCGCAGATGCAAACGCCTCAATCATCAGGCAGTACTGATTGACTGGAGGAAATACCTCTTCCCGTCGATTTCCGTCCGCGTCGACCAGAACGACCAGGGCCTGAGGGACGCGGGTACCCATTCCAGGGAGAATTGCACGCGGCACTTCGATCGAACCCTCGGTGCCGATCACGGTGTAAGTTCCCTGACCACCTGCCATGAACGAGCAACTGACCGAAGCAGAGCAACCATTCGGGAATTCGAGAATGCCCGTCGTTGCAATGTCCACGTCGAAATGCGGGTCGACGATCCAGATCGCGCTCGCATGCGTGGGCTCGCATGCAAATATCATCCGCGCGATGTTGACCGCATAGCACCCCATATCCAGCAGGGCGCCGCCTCCAAGCGCAGGCTGCAATCGAACGTTGGCGGGGTCGGGCGGATTCATCAGATTTACGGACAGATGTGCGCGAACCTCGCGGACCTGGCCTATCGCACCTTGCGCAATAAGCTCGTGCACGCGCCGGTGTTGCGGATGAAACCGATACATGAAGCCTTCCATCAGTGCCACGCCGTGACGCGAGAAGGCGTCGGAAACCATTTCTGCCATCTTCGCGGTCGTCGCGAGCGGTTTCTCACACAGAACCGCTTTCCCTGCCTCGGCCGCGCGCATTGCCCATTCGGCATGCATGCTGTTGGGAAGCGGGATATAGATCGCATCAACGCCGACATCGGCCAGCAACGCGTCGTAGCTCTCCACTACTCGCGGTATGCCCAAGGCCTGTGTGTAGTCGCGGGCTTTTGCAGGGTCGCGGCTCGCGAGTGCCACAACGGACCCGTTGACGGACGTTTGAATAGCAGGGATCACCTGAGTGCGCGCGATATCGGCAGTGCCCATCACGCCCCAACGCAAATGACTGACCATCACTGATTCTCCTTCATTGTTGACATAGGCGAAATGCGACTAGTTGCGCCCGGCTGCCTCAGTGGGTGCTAGTCATCAATTGAACCGCAGCCATAGCGCGTTCCGCTGCAGACAATCGCAACCATATTGCGATCTCGTTGCGAATGGCAGGGGCGCCAGATGGCGCAGCCTGCCAGGCAAACAATCATTGGTAACCTTGGCTAGCATTACCACGGCCCACAACGAAACGTTTAGCGAAACGTTTTGTTAGGAATTTATAGCAACCTGGCCGCCATATCACAATCAGGGGTTACACCGGCCACAATCTTGTTTCTCGACGCCACTTTGGGCACGCCCTTGACCGAAAGTCCACGTTTACCCGCCATTGACATCCGCAAGTGCCTTATCTAAATTTTGACGAAACGTTTCGCTAAACGTTTCGGCGCGCGAGGCGCGTGGAAGGCGGAGCGGCTCGCTGCCTTTGACCGATGACGCGAACTGCGAACACGTATGGCCGGCCGCCCTACGAACGGCGCCTGCGGTGTCCGCGGATGGTTGCAGTGGAGGCGGCAGCAGCGTCTCGATCTTGTCCGAACAGACGGGCAGCAGTATGGGTGCGCCTAAGGCAGAAATTGGTCAACCGTGGGGAGAAAGTCGTGCAGAAAAGTCGTGGCGAAGACGATTGCGCTAGATGGCTCCTGCCTCAGTCCGTAGGCGTCAGGTATGAAGGAAGCGGTGGGGTGGGGAGCGCTTCAACATGGCCCCAACTGTCGATCCAAAACGCACAGGACTCCTGTAAATGCTGGAACAATGCTGCTGCAGCAGCCTCAAGCCTACCGTCGAGCCACAGGCCGAGCACGTCGAGGTGCTCGCGTAGGCTACTTTCAAGGTGGGCCTGCGGTTCACCAACGCAACATTTAAGACGATGCGGGTTCGAAACGAGCAGAGAATGGGTCCGATCGAGCACGCGCAACAATTCTTGGTTCGGGCAGGCCGACAGTAATTCAATGTGCAGGTCCTTCTCAAGGCTGATGTGCGTGTCGCTGCCCAGCTGCGGCATATCATCGAGCGCCGCTCGCAACCTATCGTGTGCCTCGCGCACGCGTTCTCGGGGAATAGCGCGCGCCGACTGCATCAGCGCCTGCGGCTCCAGGAGCCAGCGCAATTCATATAGGGCGTGTAGCCGATCGGCTGTGATGCGTTCAGCTTCCCACCGGCCCTGCCGGTCTTTGGTCACCATCCCAAGACTATGCAATCGCCCTAGCGCGTCGCGAGCGACAGTGCGGCTTACGTCGAAATGCTCGGCCACGCGTTCTTCAGTAATTCGCAAAGAATGATAGACGACGCCGATGCAGACCTGTCGTTCCATCTCTGCATAGACCTGCTTCCATCGTGGCATCGGCTCGACAATCATTTCGGCGATGTTAGCGAGATCGCCCCGACTGTCGTCGGCATGCCGACCGACCACGATATACCCTCTGCCGGGTGCGGCACGCACGGCCTTGTCGATGCAGAGGGCTTCGAGCGCCCGTCGCGCTGGTGAACGACTTACCGCGAATGCGCGAGCGACGTGAACCTCGAGCAGGCGCTCCCCAGGGCGGATGCGTCCGTCCTGGATCATCGCTTTGATATGCGCATAGACGCGCTGCTGCATCGGAGCGTGCTCGTCAGGATTCGAGCCGAGGCTGGAGAGGGCAGGCTTGGAACTCATAGTTGGTTTGGTCCGCGGTGAGTCGTGTGCAACGAAATTATATTGTCAAAAACGAAGCGTGCTGAAAGCTCTGCCGTGCGAGCATTTCGGCCCCCTATGTTACGTGTTCTCAAGGTTCCGCTCGGGTGACTTAAAGCTCCAGGGTATGCACGGATGGTCACACAATGTACGTCGTATACATTGCACCTATGTACAACGTATTCAATGTACGTACCGACAACTGTACACCTTTTTACTCCACCATCGCACTCATTAGAAAGGATTCAGCCGTGTCACACGCTATGACTCGTCTGCCCAGTCGGCGCCGCTTTGAGAGCCGTTCCGGCCGGTCGTTGCAATTCACTTCTCTAGGCTTCGGTAGCGCGCCCCTAGGGAATCTTTACCGCGCCTTGAATAACGAGCAGGCGCGGCTGACGCTCGAAGCAGCTTGGCAGCATGGAGTGCGTTACTACGATACGGCGCCGCTGTATGGATATGGATTGGCGGAGACACGCGTGGGATCGTTCCTTCGTGAACAACAGCGTGACGACTATCTCTTATCTACCAAGGTAGGGCGGCTGTTGAAACGCTGCGCACCCGAGCAGCGCGACGGCATCGGGAAGTTCTTTGAGGTACCGTCTCGCGAAGTCATCTACGACTATTCATACGACGGCGTGATGCGCAGTCTCGAGGCTTCGTTCGAGCGTCTGGGAGCCGACCGGATCGACATTGTGTTGTGTCATGACATCGATATCTTCACGCATGGAAGTGCGGAAGCAAGCGCACAACGCACGCGTGAATTTCTTGACGGCGGTGTGCGAGCACTCAGCGATTTGCGCAGCCAGGGCGTGGTTGCAGCGATCGGCATCGGTGTAAATGAATGGCAGGTCAGCGAAACAGTTGCGCGCAATACCGACGTCGACTTATTCCTGCTGGCGGGACGCTACACACTGCTCGAGCAAGAATCGCTCGATTCCTTCCTGCCGCTGTGTATGAAGAAGGATATGGGTGTAATCATCGGCGGCCCGTTCAACTCGGGCATTCTCGCGACGGGGCCGAAGCCTGGGGCCTACTTTAACTATGGACCGGCCTCGCCCGACATACTCAAGCGGGTGGCGGCAATTGAAGCAGTATGCCGCGCCCATCAAGTAGCGCTGAGGGATGCCGCCTTGCAATTTCCGCTGATGCACCCGGCTGTCGTCAGTGTGATTCCCGGGGCGATAACGTCCGCCGAGTTACAAGGCAACGTCGAATCCATGCAAACGCCGATTCCCGCGCAACTGTGGAGCGATCTGCGCACCGAAGGTTTACTACGCACCGATGCGCCCGTCGTCGAGAACATGCAGGTCTAGACAAGCGCGGAACGGGAAGATAACCGGCCGCGACGCGGGTAATCAGGACACCATTGTTAGCAACACGATAGGCATCGCGATAAATCATTAACTTTCTCCGGGAGACGCAGATGAACACCGCTGAAGCACTGGCGCAATTGGGCATTTTCGAATCGATCCTCACGCAAGAACAGATCGACGCCTTCGATAGGGATGGCTATTGCATTTTCCCGAATGTTTTCTCCCCGGCAGAGATCGACGAGATGAGGGCCGAAGTTGACCGGCTTCAGAAAATAGAAGGCGCTTACGGCGGTCATGAAGTCCACATCGAGCCGGGCGCAATGCGCCTGTCCAACCTGTTCAACAAGTCAGAAGCGTTTGACCGCTGCCTTCGTTGCGGTCCCACCCTTGCGATTGCGCACCGTCTAATGGGCGAAATTCGTGTGTATTCGCTCAACGCCCGCAACCCTGCAAAAGGTGAAGGTCAACAGCCTCTGCATAGCGACGTTTGGCGCGCCCACGACACCGACTGGCGCATGATCAACACTATGGTCATGCTCGACGACATGACCGAGGATAACGGCCCGACGCGTGTTGTACCGGGTTCGCACAAGCTCGTGCCGATCAACGTGCCAGACATTAATCTGGTCAACGCAGAGCGCATGGAAGTCACGCCCGAAGAAAAGGCCATCATGCCTGCGGATCCTGTGGCAACCCACCCGCGCGAAGTTCACATCACGGGGAAAGCTGGCTCGATCGCTGTAATCAACGGGCGAATCTGGCACGGCGGCACCGCAAACAGGACTGGAATAACGCGCCGCGTACTGCATATGGCAATCGGCCGCCGCGATATCCCGCAACAGCTCAACGAGCGCGAACATCTGACGCTCGCGCTCTACAAGCGTGCTGCTCCGGCCGAACGCTTCCTGCTCGATATCGAGGGTGCAGAGCCGAAGGTAGACGATCCGCTTGCTTTACCGAAAGACGCGCGGCTCTGGAAGGCCGCTCAAGCAGAAACGACTGGCCGTTACTGACAAAAACGCTCGTGCAACAAGCGCTGTGAGGACAAACAAGATGGAAAGGATGGCTTTCGTACTCGGTATCAAGCCCGAAGCGCTGCCGGAGTACAAACGGCTTCATCGCGAGACCTGGCCGGAGGTCATTGAGATTATTTCGGCTGCAAATATCCGCAACTATTCGATTTTTCTGAAGGAGCCCGAGAACTTGTTGTTCGCCTACTGGGAATACCACGGCACGGACTTCGCTGCGGACCAGGCAAAGCTTGCTCATGAGCCACGCATGCTGGATTGGTGGCAGATCTGCGAGCCGATGCAGGTCCCGCTCGAAACCCGCCGGCAGGGCGAATGGTGGGCTCGCCTCGAAAATGTGTTTTTCAAGCCATGAGCGAGCCCATGGCCTGAGTTGGTTGCAGTCCTACGAAGTTTTCGATTCTGTGCCAATTTGCGTGCGCACGGCAGAGACCAAGGAATCATTGAAACAACTTGGCAAGGCTGTACGCGTGTGGTTCGAGTAGATAAAACCGATGCTGTAAGGAGACAATCGTGCGTCACACCACCCCTCTGCTGAAGTTCCTCTCCGCGGCCATGCTGATGGCAGCGACGCTATCGAGCAGCCTGGCCCATGCCGATGCAAAGAATCCCGTGATTGCTGTCGCGATGAAAACACAGGTACAGCGCCGCTGGGCCTTTGACATCGCCGCTATGAAGCGAGAGGCCGCGGCGCTTGGCGCCAAGCTAATCGTGCAGTGGGCCAACGACAATCCGGTCCTGCAGGCATCGCAGGTGGAGAACCTGTTGAGCCAGCAGCCCGACGCCTTGATTCTCGTACCCGTCGACAGCCAGGCGGCCGGACGAATCGTCAATTCTGCACACCAGGCAGGCGTGCCGGTAGTCGGATACGACATCGGCGTGACGACCGCGAAGCTTGACTACTTCGTGATGCGCAACAATGCGCTTGTCGGAGAACTGCAGGCAAAGGGCGCCTTGGAAAAGTCGCCCCACGGGACTTTCGCGTTGATGAAGGGCGATCCCGGCAATGATGTTGCGCAGACCATCAGCAAGCAGTATGACAAGGTGCTGGTGCAGGACAAGGACGTGAAAGTCGTATTCGACCAGTTTGTTCGCGGATGGGATCCAAAGCTCGCGCTGTCGAATGCGGAAAATGTGTTGAGCGCACAGAACGACAAGATAGATGGCTTCGTCACCTCCAACGACGGCATGGCGCTGGGCGTGGCGCAGGCGCTGAAGGCGCGCAACTTGGCCGGCAAGGTCTACTTGTCCGGGCTCGACGCCGACCCGTCCTCGCTGCAACTGATTGCTCAGGGCGTACAGACGATGTCGGTATGGACCGACCTCAACGACCACGGCACTTCGGCAGTCAAGGCTGCGGTCGCGCTGGCGAGGAAGGAAAAGCCGGCAATTAGCACGACCGATGTGAACCTTGGCGCTGGCGCCGTACCGACTCATCTCGTGAATGTCTACGCGGTGACGCAAGCCAACCTGTGTAAGTTCATCACAAAGGGCGCGCCTAAGGGATGGGTCACGGCGGACGAGGTGTATGGCGCTGGTAAATCACAATGCAAGTGAGCAAACTTATGTGGCGTGATCCTGCAACGCTCGATGTCTCGCAGCCTCACGCAGAGGGCAATGCCGTCGATGCGTCGCGTGCCGACGGCTATGTGCTCGAGCTGCGCGAGGTGGGCAAATCGTTCGGCGGCATTCCTGCACTCAGCGATGTGAATTTCAACGTGCGGCCAGGTGAAGTCGTCGCCGTCATCGGTGAAAACGGCGCGGGCAAGTCGACGCTGATGAAGATCATTTCGGGCGTCTATCCGACCGACAGCTACCAGGGCGAACTGTTGCTCGACGGCCGGCCTGCTCGTTTTCGCACAGTGCGCGACGCGGAGGCGGCCGGCATCGTGCTGGTGCCGCAAGAACTGTATATCGCGCCGAATCTGAGCATCGCCGAAAACATGTTCATGGGGATGCTGCCATCGCGGCGCGGTTTTGTCGACGAGGCGAAGCTATTCACCCTCGCGATGGAGCGCTTGGCGTTCTTCGGTGTGCAGGCCAATCCGAACGCTTCCGTTGGAGAACTCAGCCCATCGGCTCAGCGGCTCGTCACTATTGCATCGGCGCTGTCGAAAGCGGCCACCCGAGTGCTGATTCTGGACGAACCGACAGCTTCGCTCACACAGGGCGAAGCTGTGCATCTGTTCGAGCGGATTGCACAGATCAAAGCGCAGAATGTCGGCTGTATCTACATTACCCACCGGCTCGACGAGATCGCCCAGGTCGCCGACCGAGTGGTCGTGATGCGCAATGGCCGGGTGGTCGAGCATTTTGCGTCTGCTGAGGACAAGATCTCCGATATGGTCCGCGCCATGATCGGCCACGATCCCGAGCCAAGCACGCCGCGCGTGCTTAATGAACGCGCCGCAGCCGTGCTGACTGTATCGAACCTTTCGGTGCATGAAGGCTTTGGCTCGAAGCGCTGCCGGGTGCACAACGTAAGCCTTGAACTGCGCCGCGGTGAAGTGTTGGGTCTGTTCGGGCTAGTCGGCGCCGGTCGCACTGAGCTCGCCAAAGCAATCTTCGGCGCATGGCAAGGAACGTGCGAAGGCGAAATTCGTATCGACGGTGAACGGGTACATCCGCGTTCGCCCGCTGAAGCGATTTCTCTAGGTATCGGCATGTTGACGGAAGACCGAAAGCAGACCGGCCTGATTGAGGGGCATAGCGTGCTGCACAACATCAGCGCGGCGAGTATTCGATCTGTCTCCAGTGGCCCGTTCATTCGCGAACGCGACGAGGTTGATCGCAATCGCGAACTGATTCGCAAGCTCGACCTGCGGCCGCCGCGGCTGGACGCCAAAGTCGAATGGTTCAGCGGCGGCAATCAGCAGAAGGTGCTGCTCGCGCGGTGGATTGCGATCCGACCGCGCATCCTGATCGTTGACGAACCGACCTACGGGGTCGACATCGGAGCGCGTCAGGAGATCTACCGTTTGCTACACGAGCTCGCTGCCGAAGGGACCGCGGTACTTATGATTTCGAGCGACATGACCGAGATTCTCGATGAAAGCGACCGTGTACTGGTCATGTACAAAGGCCGCGTTACGCAATCGTTTGACAGAAAGGCTAGCCGTCACGAGTTGATGGCAGCCGCGACAGGGGAGATCCATTAAATGAAGAATCAGACTTTGCCGGGCACTGTGCGGCCGCCGGCAGCCGCTGTGTCAGCGGGCAGCGCTGGGCGCCGCGCGCGTCAGCTTATCAACCCTCGAACGCTGACGATGGTCGTAGTGTTCGTTCTCCTCGCGGTTGTTTTCAACGTCGCCTCGGGCGATATCTTTCTCACGCCACGCAATCTGTCGCTGCTTCTGCGACAGGCCTCAATCGTGGCGCTGGTGGCGGCTGGCGTATCGATCCTGATGATCATGGGTGAGATCGACCTGTCGATTGGCAGTTCGGTCTACCTGTGCGGGGTGGTCGCGGCAAGCTTGCAGATCACGCACGGCCTCGGCGTCGTGCCGACCATTATGTTAACCATCGGCGTGGGCATATTGATGGGCCTATGGCAGGGGCTTTGGGTGGTTACGGTAGGGGTGCCATCGTTTATCGTCACCTTGGCGGGGCTGCTCGCGTTCCGCGGCATCGGCTACTATGCGACCGATGCGGCCACCCTTGCTCCGGTGTCGATGGCGTTCTCGGCCCTCAGCGAGGGCTTCGTCCCCGTGATCGCCTCGATAGTGGCGCTTGTGATCGCCTATCTCGCGGCGGCGGCTTACATCCTGCGGAGGCACCGTGTCAGCCGGTCACACGAGGGCGAGACTAATACGCTGCGGCTCGCGAGCAAACTTGGGGCTCTGACCGTGACCGTTGGCCTCCTGATCTGGGTGTGTGCCGGCTTCCGTGGGATTCCGACCGCACTTATCTGGGTCGCCGTAATCGGTATCGTCCTCTGGGTGGTGATGACGCGTACCGTATTCGGCCGCAATGCATACTTGACTGGTTCAAATCGTGAAGCTGCGGTTCTGGCGGGGATTCCACTGGCACGCCAGCTCTATGTCGGCTTCATGCTAATGGGTGGCCTGTATGGAATCGCCGGCGTTCTGATGACCGCCCGTATCGGCGCCTCGACACCGACCACTGGCATGTATATGGAACTCGACGCGATCGCGGGCGCCGTAATCGGCGGCACCGCGCTCAAGGGTGGTATTGGCACCATCCCCGGCGCGATTGTCGGCGCCATCCTCCTGGCGACCATCGACAATGGCATGAGCATCCTAAACATTTCGTCATTCATTCAGTTAGTCATCAAGGGTTTGGTGCTGCTTTTTGCTTTGGCTTTTGACTCCTTTATGAGCAAGCGCAACGGACGCGGCTAATATGAACACGACGACATTCGATACGCTCGAACGCGCGGGTGCGCATACGTCACCGCGCGTCATTCGGCTCAACGCGCTCGACGATGTAGTGATTGCCATCGACCAACTGGTATCCGGTACGGCAATTACGAGTGAAGGTGTGACCGCATCGGGTCTGATCCCGCCCGGGCACAAGATGGCGACCCGCCCGATCGAGACCGGCCAGCCTGTGCGACGCTACGGACAGATCATCGGATTCGCAAGCCAGCCGATCAAGCCCGGCCAGCATGTTCACAGTCACAACCTCACGATGGGCGACTTCACGCGCGACTATGCCTATGCTCACGATGCACGGCCCACGGTCCGCGCGACCGAGCCCGCGTACTTTCAGGGCATTGTGCGCGACGATGGCCGGGTCGCCACCCGCAACTACATCGGTGTATTAACCTCCGTAAACTGTTCGGCCACGGTCGCCCGCGCGATCGCAGATCACTTCCGGCGGGACGTTCATCCTGAAGCGCTCGCTGATTTCCCGCATGTTGATGGCGTTGTCGCACTCACCCACAGTTCGGGCTGTGCCGTCGATTCAGAAGGGGAGGGCCTCAAGATCCTGCAACGTACGCTGGGCGGTTACGCGTGTCATCCGAACTTTGCTGGTGTACTTGTGATCGGGCTTGGCTGCGAGACCAACCAGATTTCGACGCTACTGAAGAGTCAGGGCCTAAAGGACAATGGCCGGCTGCGCAGTTTCACGATTCAGGACACAGGTGGCACGACGCAAACCATCGCGCGCGGCATCGAGCTAATTCGCGAAATGTTGCCAGGGGCGAATGCTGTGCACCGCGAAAGCGTGCCGGCGAGTCATCTGCTGGTCGGTCTGCAATGCGGCGGCTCGGATGGGTATTCCGGCATCTCGGCCAATCCGGTGCTGGGTGTTGCCGTCGACATGTTGGTGGCGCATGGGGGCACCGCAATTCTGTCGGAGACGCCTGAAATTTACGGCGCCGAGCACCTGTTGACTCGACGTGCGGAAACCGTTGAGATCGGGCAAAAGCTCGTCGAGCGCATTCGCTGGTGGGAGGCGCATTGCGCTCGCAGCGGCGCTGCGATGAACAACAACCCGTCGGCCGGCAACAAGGCGGGTGGCCTCACGACGGTGCTCGAGAAGTCGCTGGGCGGCATCGCGAAAGCTGGATCGACGAACCTCGTCGACGTGTACGAATACGCGCAGCCCGTAGACGCTCACGGACTGGTATTCATGGACACGCCGGGCTACGACCCAGTCTCCGCGACGGGCCAGGTGGCCGGCGGCGCCAACCTGATCTGCTTCACGACCGGACGGGGTTCGGCCTATGGTTGCGCACCGTCGCCTTCGATCAAGCTTGCGACCAATACGGCGCTTTGGGAACGTCAGTCCGACGATATGGACTTTAATTGTGGCGAGGTGCTGAGCGGAGCATCGATTACCGAACTTGGTGCGCAGGTGTTCCAAATGATGCTGGAAACCGCGTCCGGCAAGGCGTCGCGCAGCGAAATACACGGCTATGGGCAGCAGGAGTTCGTGCCTTGGCAGATCAGCGTGATCACATAACGTGCTCATGCTGACTAGTCGCTCCGAAATCTTCTCTGGGCGGCTCCTTCGCCGAATTCAATTTCAAGGCAACTTTTCAAACCGGGAAATTTCGTGCCATCGTTTCCGGTTGTCGATTCCATCTACATATTTGGGATCCCGCTGTCCTGCCATACTTTTGGCACAAAGCCGTGCCATCGCTTAATCGTGCCTATCTTCCGAACGACCTGGATGCTGCAAGCGATGCGGGAACCGTGGGAGCGATGATCTTTGTGGAATGCGACGTTGATTCCCCTTACTCGCTTGACGAAATCGCCTGGGTCAACGAGCAGGCCCGACTGGATCCGCGCATTGCTGCCTTTGTCGCACACGCCCCGGTTGAGCAAGGCGCTGGCGTACTAGCGCACATGGAGGAACTGTCAGAATTTGGATGTGTGCGCGGCGTGCGTCGTCTGATTCAGTCGGAAAGCGACCGCAACTTCTGTGCGCGCCGGCAGTTTATCGCCGGGGTGCGTGAACTTGTGCGCTTTGGGTGGACTTTCGACATTTGTATCAGACACTTTCAAATGGAGAGTGCGATCCGGTTGGTCGACGCATGTCCACGCGTCCAATTTGCTCTAGACCATATAGGCAAACCCAATAGATCTTGCGCGGTGCCGGCCTCGAGCGCAGCACACGCTTGAAGAAACGTTTGGGCGCGGCTTTGTCGCGCCGCTTTTGTAGCAAGAGTCGAGTTCTGCGCCATGCTCGTCGACCGCACGCGACAGCAGGTGCGGTGCGCCACGCAGCGCGATGAACATCTCGTCGAGGTGCCATGTGCTACCCGGCTTGCGTCGCGCAGCCTTGACCGGGTGTCGCGCAAGCTCAACTGAAAGCGGGAAATACCAGCGCACAGCGCAACTGTGTCGCGCATGAGTGACTCCGCAGGCCCGGAGCGACCTAGTCAATGTGAAACACGTTATCCATCATTGCCCAATGCTCGCCCTGTTTTCGCGACTCAAGAGGCACTTGACATGGGTCGGTCAATTTCCACCACCTTTGTGTTTCTGGATCGGCCGCAATCGCGGCCATATCCGCCTCGAAGTCTGTCCCGACGTATTCCCAGTATCCGAAAAGAAGATTTTCTGGTTCCTTGAGAAATATCGAGTAATTGGTGACATTGGAACGCTGGAGCCGCTCGACAATCGCAGGCCACGGAGCCGCGTGCAGCGCCTTGTATTCGTCGATCTTCTCGGGCTTGATGTGGATGACCATTCCCATTCGTTGCATTGAGTGTTCTCCGTGTTTCGCTTGCATACGCGAGAGGTATCTGTCCGGTGGGAATTTTGGTCGTGCTTAGGCTGCGGCCTTCGTAGCGGCGTATTCGTCGCCAACCATCATCTTGACTACCGATTCGCCGTCGGTTTCGCTTACCCGCTTTTCTCCCACGGCCTCGCCACGTCGAAGAACGAAGATGCGATCCGACACACTGAAAATGTCGAGCAGATTGTGCGAGATCAGAATGACCGAGACGCCTTTTTTCTTCAGCCCAAGAATCAGTTCCATCACCTTTCGCTGCTCTGGCACACCCAAAGCAGCCGTGGGCTCGTCCATGATCAGCACCCGCGCATTCCAGTAAATTGCGCGTCCGATTGCGATAGCCTGACGCTGGCCGCCAGAGAGCATCTTGACCGGACCGTGGATCTTCTTCTCCGGAATGACGATGTCGAGCTGATCCAGCACCTCGCGCGCGACGCGAGCCATGCGCGGGCGGTCGATGGTGCTGACGCCGAAGCGACGGGTCACCGGCTCACGTCCTAGAAAAATGTTGCTGCCCACATCGAGGTTGTCAGCAAGCGCAAGATCCTGATAGATCGTTTCAATGCCTCTCGCGCGAGCGTCGTGAGGGTCGCGCATGTCGAGAGGTTGACCGTCGAAAAGCACCTCGCCTTCACTCGGTTGATAAACGCCCGATATGATCTTGATTAACGTCGACTTACCTGCACCGTTGTCACCGCACAATGCGACGACCTCGCCGGGGTAGACCTTCATCGACACTTTCTTGAGCGCCTCGACGCCTCCGAAGCGGATTGATACGTTGCGCACTTCAAGTAGCGGTTGGTTCATGATTTTAGACTCCGAGACGTTCCTTGTACTGGTCGATCAGCACCGACACGATGATGACAACGCCAACCGCGATGAACTGCCAGAATGCATCGACGTTAATGAATACCAGACCAAACTCGATCACAGCGATAATCAGGGCGCCGATCAACGTGCCGATCAGGTTGCCGGTACCGCCAAAGAGGCTTGCGCCTCCGATGACGACCGCGGCGATGGAGTTGAGCAGCATGGGTTCGCCAGCCGTGGCCGATCCGGCAGAGAATCGAGCCGTATAGACGATGCCGCCGACTGCAGCGAACGCTGCCGCGAGCATATAGATCACGATCTTGTGCCGACGTACGTTAATCCCTGCTCGGGCGGCAGACTGCTCATTGCCACCGACCGCATAGGTATATTGGCCGAAGCGGGTGCGCGACAGGATGAAGTGCATGACGGCCAGCAGGATCACCGTGACGATGACCGGATTCCACCCGGAGCCCAGCCATTGCAGTCCCGCGTTGTCCACCGACACAGTCATGCCACTGCCTGCAGCGAGAAAACCGGCACCGCGGGCAATACCGTACATCCCGAGCGTCCCGATGAATGCTGGAACACGATATCGCGCAACGAGCGTGCCGTTAATAGCGCCTGGAATGACTGATACAGCAATGGTCAGCGGCACAGAGAGGCCGAGCGCCCACGGTGATGAGCCTCCGAGCAAAGTGAACTGGGCAGCGCACACCGCTGCAAGGCCCATGACGAATCCGACAGACAGATCGATGCCCGCAGTGATGATCACGAACGTCTGACCAATCGCGAGAAGCATCGGTGCGCTTGCCGCAAGTGCTATCGACTGCAGGTTGTAGGCATTGAAAACGAAGGACCTTTGCTGGATTACCTGCGACCAGATTTCAAAGAAGAGGCAGAGCACCGCCAGAAATAGCCAGGGCCAGAAACGGCCAACCAGCGCCTTGTAGTCGATCGTCCTCGGAGCCGGCGATGTGCCAGTCGCTCGTGGCCGACCGGAAAGTGAGGTGGCTTTTTGCATTGCAGTGTCTCCAGATAGCCCTTACCAATCACCGACGGCGGTTTCGAGCCGCCGCCGGCACAAATCAGTTGGAGTAGATGTATTGCTTGACGTCAGCGTTGTCGATGTTCGACTTGTCCATGACGACGAAACCGGTGCTTTTCTCCTTCGGGACCGGCTTGCCCCGGATTGCGTCGACTGCATACTTGACGCCGTAGTAGCCCATGTCGGCTGGGCGCTGGGCGATTGCGTAGTCGACCAGGCCGCTCTTAATATCCTTATCGATGCCCGGTACGGCGTCGAAAACGATTAGCTTAACCTTGCCGCTCTTTCCGGACATGTGGATCGCCTGCGCCACACCTTTGCCGGAAAACGTATTCGTGCCGAATACGCCGGATAGACCCGGCTCACGCGCCATCACACCCGATACATCCGAAACCGCCTTGTTCGCGTCGTCTTCGCTATACAACGTCGGCAGCACCTTGATGTTCGGATACTTTTTCATTTCTTCCTGGAAGCCCTGCACCCGCGCATCGGTGCTCGAGACACCCGGTTTGAGGCTTTCGCAGAAGACGATGCCCTTTTCACCGAGCGCCTTCGCCAGCGTTCGCGCTGCAATACGGCCGCCTTCCTTATTGTCAGACGCTACGAACGAAAGCGGGAAGTCCGCGTTTCCGCTGCCCGTCTGATATCGCCCGGTGCCGATGTAAGTGTCCACAGTGATGACCTTGATTCCCGCATTCTTTGCTTCCGTCAGCGGCTCGATCAGTTGCTGTGCGTCCACGGGAGAAACCAGGATCGCATCGGGACGTTTGGCAATGAATGCCTTGAGGATCGGCACCTGCTCCGTGGTGTTCCAACTTTTCGGAAGCTGGAAAAGCAGCTGGGTGTTGTCCTCCGCTGCCGCCTTCTGGGCACCGCGGTACATCGTGAAATAGAAGGGATCGACCACCCCGGGCAACAGGGCCACAACGGGGTGATCCTTGTCCGCATGCGCCGGAGGTGCGGCTAGCGCCGAGAGCATAAGCGCGCCCATTACTGCACTGATCACACGACGGCATGTACGCACGGGGCGTGTTGTGTACAGCGGCTTCGTCAAGCTGTCCATGTCTGTCTCCTGTCTCTTTCTGGGGTTTGAAAAACCAGTGGTCCCGGTTTCGCGGCAAAACGTTTAGCGAAACGTTTCGTTGAATCTAAAACCTGTTCTGCGCAAAGTCAATCTATCTCGGGTAAACATGAACAGGTCGGATCGATATGTATCATTTGGGCCTTGAACGCGGAAGCGCATAGTGGAAACCCGGATGTATCTATCAATCCCCGTTTGCTATAAATCCGTTCACCGAAACGTTTCGCTAAACGTTTCGCCAGATAACGAAATTGACGGAGACAGGACTCATGTACACGAGACAGGCGATGCATGAACTGGGCATCAACGACGAGTTGGCCAGCGAGCAGCTGAAGGAACTCGAGGAAAAAGGATTTTTCGTCGTCGAAGATGTGCTGAGCCAGGACGAGTGCCGCTCGATGGCCCGCGAGTTTGAGCGGCTCCATGAAGCCGAGCGCCTCACGGGTGGACATGAAGTTCACGTCGAGCCCGGAGCGCGGCGCGTGTCGAACATCTTCAACAAGACGTCAGTGTTCGACAAGTGCCTGGAACTGCAGCCGGTGCTGGCCGCAGCCCACAAGCTGTTGGGGGAGATCAAGGTGCATGGCGCCAATCTCCGCGATCCGGTGAAGGGGTTCGGTCACCAGCAATTGCACGCCGACGTGCCGAAGCACTTCGAAGATGACTGGTGGGTGGTCAATGCCGTCATCCTGTTTGACGACATGACGCTGGAAAACGGCCCGACCCGGGTTGTGCCCGGGTCGCACAGATGGGCACCGATTAACGTGCCTGTTGTTAACCAGGGCGACTGGGAGCCCGGCCCCATTTCCGAAGAAGATCGCAAACGGATTCCCGCCGATCTGGACGCTCCGTATCCGGGTGAGGTCTATCTGACTGGTCGGGCTGGCACCGTCTTCATCATGAACGCGTCGGGCTGGCATAGCGGCACACTCAAAAAGAACGACGCAAACCGCCGGGTACTGCATCTCACGTATACTCGGCGTGACCTCCCGCAGCAGCTCGTCCAGATCGACCATCTCACCCCGGAACTGTACGAGCGCATGTCACCTGCACAGCGGTTCCTGCTCGAAATTGAGCCGCTTCGTACGCCGGACGGCATCTTGCGGCAGCCGAAGCGCGAGCATGCGGGATGGTGGAACTGAACGAATATGAAGCTCGGGGCACAACTGCGTGGCGGGAAAATCATGGCAACAATGAAAGATGTCGCACGTCTAGCGGAAGTAAGTTTGGCGACCGTCTCGGCGGTCCTGTCAGGATCGACCTACGTGAGTCCGGACCTCACGGAGCGCGTGCGCGTCGCTGTCAAGGCGTTGGGTTACGCGCCGAACACAGTCGCGAGCAGTCTGAAAAAGGGCTCCACCAAGCTATTGGGCCTGGTCGTCCCAGACATCACGAACCCATTCTTCACCGAGTTCGTGCATTCGATTCAGAAACGCGCTCACGTCCACGGCTACTCTGTTCTGTTATTCGACAGCGATCGGGATCTTGAACAGGAGCATGCGTATCTCCGCATGCTCCGCGCCCATCTGGCCGTCGGCACGATCCTCTGTGCATCGGCACCGGAAGAAGCCTACGACAAGATTCGTTCGGAGATCGGCATCATGCCTGTTGTAGCGGTCGACCACGTGGTCTGCCCCAACGAGTGGGATTCGGTTGCTCTCGATAACGTTGCCGCAGCACGCCTTGCAGTACAGCACATTCTGGAATTTGGCCATCGGCGCGTCGCAATCATCTCCGGTCCGCAGAACCTGCTGCCTGGTCGTGATCGCTTGCGCGGCTTCGCCCAGGGGATCGCGGCCGCGAATCTGCCGGTCAATCCCGACTACGTAAGACAGGGCGCGTTTGGTGAGCACGACGCCTATACCGCAGCGCTTGAGCTAATGGATCTCGCGGAGCCGCCGTCAGCCATCTTCGTGGCCAATAACCAGATGCTGATTGGCACGATGCGGGCATTGGCGGAAAGGCGTTTCGCGTGTCCTGCGGACGTATCAGTCACCGCGATCGACGATTTTCCATGGGCGAACGCTTTCTCTCCCGCACTGACCACAGTGCGGCAGCCGGTTGACGCGATGGCCGAAGCGGCGCTCAACATGCTGCTCGAGCGCATCAGGGGGGACGAGCGAAGCCCTCGGCATATGGTCTTTCCGCCGGAACTGATCGTGCGTCAATCGTGCAGCAGTCCGGCGGCGGGCGGCAAGACGGAAAGCCAGCGAGCCGGCCGGAATGCAAGCGTGACGGCACGCAACAGTTCCGACAAAAAGTCGCGCGTGAAGAAGACGGATATAGCAGGAACGGAAGAAAACATCGATGTTCCGACGGCTGCCCGCTGACTGGCATACATATTCATGCCTGGCACTCCAGTCAAAGCTGACGGCTGACTTTGATCTGCGTATTACATATGCGATACAACGTCATCACTAACTCTCCAGTCAATCGATGCACTAATTGGGAGAAGGACGGTCATGAAGGTTGATGCACATCAGCACTTCTGGACGACTGCGCGAAGCGACTATGGCTGGCTCACCCCTGATCTCGCTCCACTATGGCGAGACTTTTTGCCATCGGACCTTGCGCCACTTGCGCAGGCGGCGGGCGTTGACAAGACCATTGTCGTGCAGGCCGCACCGACGATGAATGAGACGCTGTATCTGCTGGAGCTGGTCGCGGACGATCCACTCGTTGGAGGTGTCGTGGGCTGGGTTCCAATGCTTGACCCCGACGCACCGACCCTCATCGAGAGGCTGGCTCGTGAGCCGAAGTTCAAGGGTGTCAGACCCATGCTGCAGGATCTGCCCGACGACGACTGGATTGCAAATCCTGAATTAGATCCGGCTGTTGCCGCGATAGTCAGGCACGACCTGGCGTTCGATGCGCTGGTTTACGTGCGTCATCTACCATATCTCGCCAGGTTTGCAGCTCGACATGCCGAATTGCGGATTGTGATCGATCACGTCGCCAAGCCTCGTCTGCCCAACGGTCAGGGAAGTGTGCGAACAACCACGGGCGTACGTGTAGGGGAAGACTGGGTTGAGTGGGCTCGCTGGATGGGCGAATTCGCCGAGATGAACAACGTGGTGTGCAAGCTCTCCGGCATGGTGACGGAGGCAGCTCCGGGTTATGCCGACGATGCGTTCTCGCCATATTTCGCTTTTCTGCTCTCGCGATTTGGCGCTCAGCGCCTGATGTGGGGGAGCGACTGGCCGGTCCTGAATCTGAACGGCGATTACGCGTCGTGGCACGCATGCGTCGAACGACTGTCCTCCAGTCTCGCCAAGGAAGACCGGGCGGCGATCTTTGGAGAAACAGCCCGCTCATTTTACCGGCTGTGAGATCACGCCCGCGCGCTGGTGAGACTGGGATCAAGCGGGCAGCGTGTTTGATATCCGCAGCCCGTCGGTCAAGGATCATCAGCACTTGCCTTGCGTCCAGCGCGGCGAATCGATTGCGCGACAATTAGGCTGGAGTGACATCTTCCCGTGAGGCAACACGCAGATCCAGTCCGATAGTCGCTCTCTTCATGATGAACGCTCCTTTGCCGTGGACGTCACGACTTCTCCACTCTGGCATCAACGCGCGCTAGGTGGCGGGAGTCGTCCATCACATCAGAGCCTCTGACGCTAGAAGAGCGGCTTTCGAGCGACAACCGGCAGGCTATCGGTGAGAAGTGTCCGTTATCGCCGCCATGCAAGCCCAGCTGACCCGATCGAGAGCCCGACGGGCTGGATATGTCCCTCCGATCATGCGCGCGGCTCTTCAAACTATTCAGACCCGACTGAGTAGCTGGCGCGACCGTTAAATGGCGTGGCTGGTCCTGGACAGAAGCTAAGGAGCGAACGCCGAGCTAGGGGAGTCGTCGATCCGCAGCAGACGGCCCGCGTTGGCGATCACGATGAACGTGCCGACGTTGTGCAGGATCGCGGCCCACACTGCGCCGAGCATGCCGGTCGCGGCGAGCGCGATCACCGCGAGCGTCCACGCGAGGCCGATCGCCGCATTGGTCGTCGCCGTGCGCCGGCATTGCCGGCCGAGGCGGATGCAGGTCGGAATCCGCCGCAGATCGTCGCCCAGCAGCACGATGTCGGCCGACGCGATCGCAATGTCGACGCCGCGCTCGCCCATCGCGATGCTCGTCGAGCCGGCCTTGATCGCCAGCACGTCGTTCAGCCCGTCGCCGACGACGAGCGGATGCAGGCCCGCGCCGATCTCGCGCATCACGTAGTCGAGCTTGTCGTGCGGCAGCGCCTGCGCGACCACCGTCTCGATACCCGTCTCGGCCGCGACTTTGCTGGCGACGCGCTCGAGGTCGCCCGTCAGCAGCGTTTGCCGCGCGAGGCCCAGCGTCCGCAGCTCGGCGAGCGCTTCGCGCGCGTCGGGCCGCAGCGTGTCGGCAAAACCGAACCACGCGAGCAGCCGCCCGCCGAGCACGAGTCCGACGAGCGGCCCGTCGAAACCATCAGGGGCCGGCGGCAAGTCACCGGCATGGTCGGCCAGCAGCGTGGGCCGGCCGAGTACCGCCGTGCCGGCCGGCGTGTCGGCGACGACGCCGAGCCCGCGCAATTCCCGCGTGCGTTCGAACGGCGCAACAGCGGCGCCCGTGAGGCCGGACGCGGCGGCATCACGGACGAGCGCGCGGCTCGCCGGATGCGCGCTGCTTTCGCCGAGCCGCGCGGCCAGCGCACGCGCCTGCGCGGCGTCGACACCGGGCTGCAGCCACACCTGCCGGACCTGCAATTCCCCGCGGGTGAGCGTGCCCGTCTTGTCGATCACGAGCGAATCGACCTCGGCGATCTTGTCGAGGAACGCGGCATTGCGAAACAGGATGCCGTGCCGCGCGCCGACCGCGATCCCGGCAATGGCCGTGGAGGGCGCGGCGAGCACCAGCGCGCACGGGCACGCGGCCACGATGACCGCGAGCATCGCCGATGCATTCGCGGACGTGAACCAGACGATCGCCGCGATCAGCAGGACGAGCGCGAGATACACGCCCATGTGCCGCTCGAGGACCTGTGTGACGGGCGGTTTCGCCTGCTCCGCATGCTGCATCAGCGCGATGATCTTGCCGAGCGTCGAATCCTTGCCGGTGTGAGTGACTTCGATGCGGAGCACGCCGTCGAGATTCAGTGCGCCGCCATAAACGGCGCTGCCCGCATCGATGTCGTGCGGCACGGATTCGCCGGTGATCGGCCCGTTGTCGACGCTCGACGTGCCCGCCATCACGATGCCGTCGACCGGAATGCGGGCGCCGGCCACCACTTCGATGCGGTCGCCCGCGCGCAACGCGTCGTACGCGACTTCGACCACGCTGCCGTCGGCGCCGATGCGGCGCACACGGCCGGCCGTCAGCCGGCCGAGCGCGCGGATGGCTTCCTGCGAGCCCAGCACGCTGCGCTCTTCGAGCGCATGGCCGAACGTCATCACGATCGGCAGCAGCGCGGCCGTCGTCATGTCGCCGATCGCCCATGCGGCCAGCATCGCGAGCGCGATCAGGCGATCGGTCACGCCGTGCAGGCTCGGCGCACGCAGGCTGTGCCACGCACTCGCGAACACCGGCCCCGCGACGATCAGCGATGCGAGCGCGGCGAGGAGTTGCGCGAGCGTTTCCCCGCCGCCCCACAGCATGCGCGACGCGAACGACAGCACGAGCAGGCCGCCCGCGAGCAGCGCCAGCGCGATCTGCCCCGTGATCGTGCGGCGCTCGTCGGAGGACAGCGCGTAGGCCGTCGTACCTGCGGGAGCGGCGTCCGGCTGCGTGGCCGGTTCGGCGAGCGAATTCATCGGGCGTTTCCGGGCAGGATCAGGTTCGAGGTGTCGTGCGGATCGATCGTCGTCACGCGCCCGGCTTTCGACAGCACGCGCTGCACGCGATCGCGATACAACCGTGCCAGCAGCCCCGGATCGCCCTTCTCGCGGAGCGTTGCAGCGAGTTGCCGGATTTCAAGCGTGTCGGTCTGCGCGGTCGCGACGCGTTCGGCCGCGCGGGCCTGCGCGTCCTGCACGATCCGGTCGGCATCCTGCTGTGCGTCCTGGCGCCGCTGTTCGGCGGCGGTGCGTGCTTCGGCGATGGTGCGCTCGGCGACCTGCAGCGACGTCAGCACCGCGTTGAACGCGTCGGCCGCCGCGCCGGGAAACGCGGGCTGCACGTCGACGCGCGCAACTTCGACGCCGAGCCCCGCGTGCGCCGCGTCGAGTGCGCGCAGGTGCCGCGCGATCGCGTCGGCGAGATCGCCGCGCAACCGTTCGCGACGCGCGGCCATCTGCCGGTCGGCGGCCAGTTGCTCGGGCCGCGCGACCAGAATCGCGTCGAGATCGCGGGTCGCCGCGACCTCGACGGCCGACGCGGACACGATCCGCTCGAGCGCCGCATCGAGACGGTCCTGCTGCAGCACATACGCGTACGGATCGCTGACCCGGTAATAGAGCACCGCGCTCAACGCGACCGCGCCGCCGTCGCCGGTCAGCACGTAGCCTGAACCGGCCAACGCGTCGGGCAATCGGGCGACACCCTGCGCGGATGGCGCGAGCGCCCGCGGATCGCGGTCGAGCGAGCGGATCCGCTGCTCGAGCACACGCGCGGCGCCCGGTACGAGCAGGACCGATTCGAACGGCTGCGGCCACGCGATCACGAGCCCGGCGTCCTGGGTGCGCACGAGCGCGCCGAAACGCATTACGACCGCGCGGCTGTCCGCCGGAATCCGCCGGATGTTCGAGCCGGCCCATGTGCCTGCGGCGAGCACCGCGAGCGCGGCGATGAACCAGAACGACAGGCGCACGGCCTGCGCGCCCGGCCCGAGCGGCGGTGCGGACGGCTCGCTCATCGCGCGGCCTTGTGCGCTTTGGGTGCCGGCGGCGCCTGCCCCGACCCGTCGGTCGGGCCCTGCACGAGCACGCGGAACGGCGCGGCGTCGGTGCGCAGGATCAGGTTCGTATTGGTGCCGACCACCGCGTTCAGCGTGTCGAGCGAACGCAGCATCGTGTACAGGTGCGGGTTGCCCGCATAGCTCTTGCCGTAGATGTCGGCCGCGTCCTTGCGCGACTGCGCTTCGATGCCGGCCGCTTTCACGTTCGCATCGGCCAGCGCGATGCGCGCGTCGCGCTCGGCGTCCGAGCGGATCTGAGCGGCCTCGCGATTGCCGTCCGCGGTACGCTGCGCGGCGACGGTCTCGCGTTCGGCGCTCATCCGGTCGACCGTCGCGGCAAGCGTGGCGGCCGGCAGCGTGAGCCGTTCGAGCCCGACCTGGGCAACGCGCACCCCGTAAGCCGCATAAAGCTGCGCGTCGATCTGCCGGCGCAGTGCATCTTCGAATTCACCGAGCTTCACCTGGGCCGGATCGGTGTTCACGAGCGACGCCAGATCGTATCCGGCGGACGTCGTTTGCAGCGCGGAGCCGACGAGCGAGCGGATCTGCCGCGCCGCTTCGTCCGGCTCGTTGCCGACTGCGCGCATGAAGCGCCCGATGTCGCGCGCATCGGCTGGCACGCGCCACGCGACGTAGGCCTCGACGATGATGCGTAGCCCGTCGCGGGTACCGACGTCCTGCAGGCCGCTCGACGTGGTGTGCAGGCGCAGGTCGACGGGCGTCACCGCATCGATCGGCGCAGGCAGGCGCCACGCGAGCCCGGGTTCGAGCAGCACCCGCACGGGCCGCCCGAAGCGCGTGACGACCGATGCCTCGCCGGCGCGCACCTGCACCAAACTCGCAACCGCGAGCGCGACCAGCACACACAGCAGCGCGATGGCGACGCGCAGGCGGAACGCGCCGGGCGGCTGCGATGCGCCGTGATGCACGTGGTGGTGGCCGTGGCCATGGCCGTGGTGCGCATGATCATGCGCGTGCGAATGAAACAGACTCACGATGTCGCCCCGGGTGCGGCGTCGTCCGCGTGCGGGGCGGCGGCACGGCCTGCCGCCGTGTTGCGCCGCCCGTGCGGATATCGCCGCGACATTTCAATGGATGCCGGCCAGATCGCCGGCAGGAGTATTGCGAAGATCGACGGTCGCCCGCGTGCCGTCGGCAAGCCGGTCGTCGATGACCGTCATGCGCGGGTTGCGCAGGCCGCGTTGCAGCCGGTCGAGGTAATACTCGAACGGAAACGCGGGGCCGCCGAGCCGATACGCGACCAGATCGGCGTCGAAATCGATCTGCTGCACGCGCGCCGACGACACCATATCGCCAGCCTGCGCTTCGGCCTGCGCGACCCGTTCGAGCCCCTGCTGCTGCGCGTTGCCGAGCAGGCCGGCCGCGAAGCCGCGTGCCTGCGCCACGCTGCCCTGCGCGCGAATCTGCGCGGCCTGAACGTCGTGGAAAGCAGCGGCCGCACCGGTCGGCGGATGCACGCTCTCGATCACGACCGCGATCACGTCGACGCCGCTTTGCAGCCGGTCGATCTGTTGCTGGATCGCGCGCTTCAACTGATCGGCCATCGCGGCCTGATTTGTTTCCAGCAGCGATTCGAGCGTATGCGACGCGAGGTAGTGCACGAGTTCGCGATTGGCGCTCGTGCGCACCGTGCTTTCCGGGTCGATCGTGCGATAGAGCGCCGCGCGCGCGTCGGCATCGGTCAGCCCGAGCCGGTAGTCGACCCGGACGTCGGCGTTGACGATCTGGAAGTTCTGGCGGTCGCCGTTCGCGCCGGCGATTACCTGGGTGGTTTCCCACGGATGCGGCACATCCCACAGACGGTCGAGGCGTTCGGGCGTCGGGCCATCGGCTGGCACGGACGTCGTATCGGCGCTACCGTCATTCGCGCTACCCGCGATCGCGACCTGGTGCACCGCGCCGTTGTCGACGATGCGCGCGCGCCCGAACGGCCAGGGCAAACCGACGTGCAGGCCCGGCTGCCAGACCGCGACCGGCGCGCCGAACCGTTCATATACCGCGCGCTGCTCCGGGTTCAGCACGACGACGGCGGTGAGCAGCCACGCGCACGCAACGGTGGCGGCCAGCGCGCCGGGCAGCAGCCGCACGAAGCTGCGCCAGCCCCAGCTCTGCCGCAGATCGACGCCGTACCGATGGCGCAGTTCGGCGCCGAGTGACGCGAATGGCGACGGGCGCCGGCTCAGCAGCCCGGCGATCGCGCTGGTTGGCACGACGGCGCCGCGCGGCACCGCAAACCACGACAGCACGCCGCGCAGGGCCAGTTCGGCGGCGACGGCTGCATTGAGCAGCGCGACCGCCTGCACGAGCCAGTCGGCCGTGAGGTGCCGGAATGCGAACCATGCGGCGGCCAGCGCACCCGCGAGCGCGGTGACGAGCGCGACACGCAACACCCGGGTGAGCGACGCGGATACCGCCGAACCGCTGGCGGCCGCCGCATGATGGCGTTCGGCGACCAGTGTAAGAAAGGCGAGGACGATGCAGGCCGCACCGGCCGCGAGCGTGGGTTCGGGCGCAGCCATTGCGCGAACCAGCATCGCGGGTGACGGCGGCTGCCACGCGAGCGCGGCAAGCGCGACGGAGAACGCACCGCCGGCGGTGACGGCCCACGGCCGCCAGTCGATCGCGGCGGCGATCGCCGGCCACGGATTGTCGACTTGCTGCGCCTCCTGCTTGCGGCTGAATGCGCTGCGCAGCCAGTTCTTGAGCAGGCCGGCCGCCGAGCCCTGCGGCGGATGGCGGCGTGCACGATCGGCGAGCAGCACGCCGATCGCGACGACGAGCACGTTGCACCATGCGCTGGCGAGCGGCGCGCACCAGCGCTGGTCTACGGGCAGGAAGTAGACGGCGCTCAGCGTGGCGAGCGCTGCGACCAGCAACGCGGCGGCCCTTGCGACCGGCGCGAACGCGTCGCGGCCGGCCGGGCTGCAGGGAGTGTCGTCGTTGCCTTCCGCCTGTTGCCCCATCGGAGCTTCCTTACGTACGAGTTACAGAGTGCGCAGGAGTCCGTGCGGAATGCTGCGAGCGGCAATGTAGCGCGACGGATGATGAAACTCAAGGTGAGCAACGCGGGTGGAGGTATCCGCGCTTACCGGGAGAAATTCGTGATGGAGAATGTTGAGCCAATCGCGGCAAGGCTTTGCGGGCAGGCAGGTATAGATTGATGAGGAATTGTGAATTTCACTATTAATCTAGATTTTTAAAGATGACTTTAAACCGCTTGATGAAAATGAGAAGTGCGATTACCTGGCAGCGTCAGTTTGGAACAACGTTGTCAGCGACTTCGCAACATCGTCGTAACAGTCACCCGTTGCCGGACCGATCGCGCGCTTGATGCTTTGTCCCTTGCGTCAGACGCCGCACTCCTGCTATCGGTTCTGCGGATCAAGCCCGGTGGAATTCCTTTGCCGACTTCCTTTCATCGCGAAAGAAAACTTAAAGAAATTCTTGGCTTGAACAATTGATCTGAAGAATGCTGCGGCATTGCCGTTAACCCTTATGTGAGGTTCTGGCAGGGTCCCGGTCGTCCAGACCGGCGCTGCTTGTCAGACGTCAATCGCAAGTAGGGATGAGGTGCATCTGCTCGCAACTCGGGGCGCACTTGCGGTTCCATTGTTGTCCTGAGAAAGCGAATTATGAATTTCAGCAATATGAAACTCGGCGCCAAACTGATCACCGCCTTTGTGCTGGTCTCGACCATCAGTGCCATCGTCAGTGCAATTGGCCTGCGCAATATGTCGCAAATCAGTGCAAACGCAGACAAAACCTATCGGCAGGATCTCGTCGGGCTCAACCTCATTCAGCAGGCAAACGCCGACGTCCTGAGAGTCGGTACATACCTGCGCAATGCCATCCTCGCTCCGACGCCTGAGCAGCGGACTACCTCGATGGGTCAGGCCGAAAAAGCCCTCGCTTCGGCACGCGATCACCTTAACCAGGCGGAACCCCTCGTCTACACGGAGAAGGGCAAGGCCACCTTCACCGAACTCGACCAGGGCTGGCAGGACTACATCCAGGCGTTCAACGAATTCAAAGCCAGGATCAATGCAGCCGGGCCACAGGACCGGGACGGGCTGACTGATTACCTGTTGGGCGAGTACCACCATAAGGGCTTCAGGACCCTGGTCCTGATGGGCAACCTCGTGGTTCTCAAACAGGGCGATGCGCAAAAAACCGCCGAAGCCAACGACGCGGTATACGGTGAAGGCCGCAATCTGATGTTTGTTCTGGTGGCGATGTCCGTGTTGATCGGCCTGGGAATTGGAGTCTGGATGATGCGTAGCGTGACGCGTCAGTTGGGAACGGAACCGGCGACGGCCGCGGCGCTCGCCAGAAGCGTCGCTGCCGGTGACCTGAATGTCAGGATCGATCTGCGTCCCGGCGACACCAGCAGCCTGATGGCATCGCTGAAGGCAATGTGCGATGCCCTGATGCGGGTCGTCTCGGACGTGCGCGAGAACGCCGAAGGTGTGGCCGCAGCAAGTGCGCAGCTCGCGCAAGGTAATCAGGATCTGTCGAGCCGCACGGAGCAGCAGGCGGCCTCGCTTGAAGAAACGGCATCGAGCATGGAAGAGCTGACCGCCACGGTCCGTCACAACACGGACAATGCGAAGCAGGCCGCAACGCTCGCGGGCACCGCCTCGAACGTCGCGCAGCGGGGCGGCGAAATTGTCGGGCGGGTGGTCGAGACGATGCGCGACATCACCGCCAGTTCGACCAGGATGTCCGAGATTATTGGTGCGATCGAGGGCATCGCCTTCCAGACCAACATCCTGGCGCTGAACGCTGCGGTCGAGGCGGCTCGCGCTGGTGAACAGGGACGTGGCTTCGCTGTGGTCGCCGGTGAAGTCCGCACGCTCGCGCAGCGCAGCGCTACCGCTGCAAAGGAAATCAAGGAGTTGATCTCCGCCTCGGTCGGCCGGGTGGAGGCTGGCTCGATGCTCGTCGAAGAGGCTGGTGGAGCGATCAAGGAGATCGTCACGTCGGTAAAGCGCGTGACGGACATCGTGGGCGAGATTTCGTCGGCATCGAGCGAGCAGAGCAGCGGTATCGAGCAGGTAAATCAGGCAGTTAGCCAGATGGACCGGGTCACCCAGCAGAACGCTGCGCTCGTGGAAGAAGCTTCGGCCGCAGCACAGAACATGGCGCAGCAGGCAGAAAGCCTCCGGGACGCGGTGTCTTTCTTCAAGGTCGCCAGCGGGCAGGCAAGTGCATCGCAAGCGATGACGCCACGCAAGGATCCACAGCGGATGCCGCCGCGACATTCAGCGTCCTCGGCTGCCATCACCGCATAGGCAGCGAAAGTCGTTCGTTCTTTCGCGGGCGAACGTGCAGGAAAAACGACTAGGGGCGAAGCGGGCTGACGCAGCGAGCTAAACGCTGCGCACGAGTGGCAACCCCTCGAGCCATTGCCTTCGGCGACTGGACCGGCGCATGCGAGCCGTGAGGTCGCCGGGGAGGAAGCGACATGGACGGAGACACGGGCTCGCCGATGACGCGGGTTCGAAGAAGCAACGCGAGATGCGACTGCAGTCAGTGTGCAGCGCACTAAAGGCCGTCTCGCCGTCTCCATGCCGGTTGACGCAGGCTTCGTCACTTAGTCCATGCAAGCTGCTACACGTGACGACCGGATGAGAAACGGCGAGATTCGACTAACGGGTTCTGTTCGGATCGTGACCAAAAACTATGGGATCACACGCGTCTCTCAATGTATCGAAAACGGTCGTGAAATCGTTGGAAGTAGCAAACATCGATCATGTCTTTCTGGTCCCCGGGAAGCTGATCTACCCGCTGCTCGAGGCCATCGACGAATCGCCGACGATCCGCGCGATCGTCGGCGCCCATGAAACCGGCAGCGCTTTCATGGCGGACGGTTATGCGCGGGCGAGCCGGAAATTCGGCGTCTGTGTCGGAATTTCTGGGCCGGGCACGATGAATTTCGTGCCCGGCATGGCGGCCGCCCAGGCAGACCGGATTCCGGTGCTCTATATCGCCGGCGGAGTTTCGTCGAAAGCGGAAGGTAAAGGCGCGTTCCAGGATGGTACGCAGGGTGGCATCTTCGAAAGCGGCGTGGTAAGAGGACTGGTAGAAGATGTCGTCGATCTCAAGAACAAGGAAAACATTCAGGCCGAAATGCGCCGCGCGATGGACGGGTTGAACTGGATGCGTCGAGCGCGATCATTTATCAGCATTCCCGTCGACGTTCAGCAACAGGATGTTCCGGGTAGTCATGCGGCCGCGCGCACCCCCTACCTCCAAAGCGAATTCAACGCACGCGAAGTCCCCGCCAACCGCGCAGCGCTGGATGTCTTGTGCGACCAGTACCTGCTCGGGTCGAAGAGGGTCGCGTTTCTGATCGGAAGCCGTGGCAACGACGCGCGAACGGCACAGGCCCTTCTCGAGGTAGCCGAAAAATTCCATGTTCCTGTTGCGACGACGCTTTCAGGAAAGGGGGCGTTTCCTGAGGAGCACCCCCTCGCGCTCGGCGTCTATGGATTCGCCAGCCACTCCAGGGCGGTTCGCGCGATCAACACCGACGAACTCGACGCCCTGATCGTGTTCGGCAGCGACCTGAATCAACGCGACAGCATGAACTGGAGCAGAAAGTTGCTCGCGGGCAAAGAGGTGATCGTCTTCGACGACAGCTTCGATCCGCCCGCTACTGGCCACATCGCTCAAGGAACGATTTTCTCTGGTATTGGCGCGTCCTTCCGCTTGCTGGCAGAAAAGAAGGTGGAAACGGGCGCCGGGTTCCGGCAGGTGCTGGAAAAAAGAAAGGCATGGGTGGCCGACCTCAACACGACTGCGCTGTACGACTATCAATTCGAGCAAGCCGGAGGGCGGGTTTCAGATAGCGATCAACGGCTCTATCCTGGGGACGTGGTGAAGCGTCTGTGCCGGCTACTGCCGAAGGACAGCAATGTCGTCGTGGACTCCGGTGCTCATCGAATCTTCATGGCTCACTATTGGCTTTCGTCCGGAATGGGCAACTATTTTTCGTCGAGTTCTCTCGCGCCGATGGGGTGGGCTATTGCCGCTGGAATCGGCGTCAAGCTTGCTGCACCAGAACGGCCGTGCGTTGTCGTGACCGGTGACGGTTGCATGATGATGCATGGAATAGAAATTCAGACCGCAGCCCGATATCGCGTCAAGGTGATTTATGTCGTTTTGAATAACGCCGCACATGGCGCAATCCATATCGACGCGGTCGGCAATGGTTCGATTTCAGAACAGTTCACCCGGCTGCCCGGCCATAACTGGACGGCTTTTGCGTCTTCGCTCGGTGTAGCGGCGCGCAATGTCGAGCACCTTGACGAGCTGGAAGCAGCCCTCAGCGAAGCGATGCAACACGAGGGGCCATTCCTGATAGAAGTGAAGACGGGCGTCTTTCCCGCACCGAACCGGTACTATGCGCAAGCTACCACTCACGGTGAGGCCGTCGAGCTCGAGTTCGATGTGAGGCGGCTCACCGGCGATCGTGCCGACGTTGGCGACGACGAGTCATGCGAGATCATCGTTTGAATTGAGTTCCTTCGAAGAGCGCATGTTGCGTCGCTCGCCCATCCAGCGCATCGAGCAGATGCTTCGGGCGAGCGTGCCGATCTCGCGCGTGTCCACGTGCACCGTCGTCAGGGGCGACCGCGCTTCGCGCGCGATCGCGAGACCGTCGAAGCCGGTGTCCGAAAGCTGCTCAGGAATCGCGATATCGAGTTCTTCTGCCTCCCGCAAAACGCCCATCGCAATGTGATCGTTGCCGCAGATCGCCGCCGCAGCGCGCGGCCCGGCTCCTGCCAGAGCGCATGCAAGGGCCGCCGGCAGAAATCGAGTGTTGTTTGACCCATCGGAGAACGGCTTGGCGCTCGCCACGCGGCCACGCCACGAGTTATTTCAACCCTGCCACTGCGCGCCGACGCGCCAACACCCTCACCGCAAGCAGACACCCGCCCATCACGGTCAACGACAACACCGTCGTCATCGTGCCGAGCGCATATATGACCGGTGTCGTCACCGACGTGGTGAGCCCCTGAAGCTCGAGCGGCAGCGTGTTCTGATCGCCGATCGCCTGCGAGGTGCGAGCGATCTCGTCCCATGACAGCGTGAAGCCGAACATCGCGACGCCGACCACCGACGGTCCGATGATCGGCAGCACGACATGCAGGAAACTCTGCCACGGCGTCGCGCCCAGATCGCGCGACGCCTCTTCATAGGCCGGATTGAAGCGGTTGAACACCGCGAACATCACCAACAAACCGAACGGTAGCGTCCACGTCAAATGCGCTCCGAGCGCGGAGGTGAACAGTCCCATCGACGTCGTATAGCTATCGGAGAACGATTGATACCCCCATGTCGACGCGAGGTACTTCACCCCATTATCGAGCAGCCGGAACGTCAAACCGATCCCAAGCGAAACAATAATGGACGGCATGATCAGACTCGCGACCGACACGTAGAACACCGCCGTGTCGCCGCGAAACTTTCGACGAAAGGCGAGGCCCGCCGCCACTGAAAACAGCACCGTCAGCACAGTGACCGCCAGCGCGAGCCGCACGGATCGTCCGAACGCGCTCCAAATATCAACATCGCCGACGCCGTCGCGCAACGCGGCGAACCAATGCAGCGAGACACCGCGCATCGGAAACGTCAGGCCGCCCTCGGGGCCCTGAAAGGACAGGATGAATATCGTAATCACCGGCCCATACAAGAACAGCACGAACAGACCGAACAGCAGCGCAAGCCAGTAGAAACTGGCTGGACGGCGATCCCGATGTTTGACGCGAATGGCCTGCATTTTCACAGCTCCTTGCGGATATCGACGACCCGCGTCAAACCCCACACGATCATCAGAACGACGGCGAGCAGAATGATCGCATTGGCTGCCGCGGCGGGAAATTGCAGGTAGCCGGTCTGCACCTGAATGACCTTGCCCACCGATGCAATCTGTTGCCCGCCCATCACGCCGACGGTCAGAAAATCGCCCATGACGATCGTGATCACGAAGATCGAGCCGATTACGATGCCCGTCTTCGACAACGGCAGGACCACGTCGCGTACCACCTGCCAGCCGCTCGCACCGGCATCGCGCGCGGCTTCGAGCAGCGACCGCTCGATGCGCATCATCGCGTTGAAGATCGGCACGATCATGAAGAACGTGTAGAGATGGACGAACGCGAGCACCACCGAGAAGTTAGAGTACAGCAGCCATTCGAGCGGCTGGTCGATCAGATGTGCGCCGAGTAGCACCTGATTGACGAGGCCATTGCGGCCGAGCAGCGGCATCCACGAAATCATCCGGATCACGTTGGAGGTCCAGAACGGAATCGTGCAGACGAGGAACAGCACCGTCTGCATGCTCGTCGTGCGCACGTGAAACGCGAGGAAGTAGGCGATCGAAAAGCCCAGCAGCAAGGTCATTGCCCACACGATCGCGCAGAACTTGAGCGTCGACCAGTACGTCTTGAAGGTCACGCAAACGTCCGTCATCGACGAACAGCCGTTGAAGATCGCCGCGTAGTTCTTCAGCGTGAACGCGGGAATGATCTGGTATTCGTTGAAGTCCCAGAAACTGACGATCAGCGTGATGACCAGCGGCACGATGAAAAACAGCAGGAAGGTCAGCGACAGCGGCGTCGCCTGCAACCATGCCGGTGCGCGGCGATGTTTGACGGTCGTGTCCTGCGCGTGCGAGGGAAGGTCGATGGTTGCCATGGGCGGGTGTGTATCGAATGACTGCGCGGCGCATCGCTGCGCGAGAACGAGAAATGACTACGCTCCTCAAGGAGCCGTGCTTGCCGGCGCGTCACACCTCGGCAAGCACATCGAACCGCGGCGTCGATCAGGCCGCGATGAACTCGTTCCACTTCTGAACCATGTAGATGTTCTCGTCCATCACCGCGTTCCAGCACGCAATCGCACTCATGCGCTGGGTGTATGAACCGCCGTCCCGCACGGCGCCGGCCTTTTCGAGCAGTTGGCCGTCCGGCGCCTTGATGTCCTGCGCGGCCGCTTTGCCTTCGATCCAGTAGTCCCATTCGTACGGCTGCATGTGCGTCTTCGCGGTCTCGATCACGCCGGGGTAGTAGCCCTGGCGCATCAGGTAGGCGCCGGCCCAGCCGTCCTGGAACCAGTTGACGAATTCGTACGCGGCGTCGAGCTTCTTGCCTTGCAGCGAGCGCGGAAAGCCGAAGCCCGAGGCCCACGAGCGATAGCCTTCCTTGAGCGGCTGAAATTTGCACGCGATGCCCATCGTGCGCACCTTCGTCACCGCCGGCGACCACATCGACTGGATCACCACTTCGCCCGAGGCCATCAGGTTCACGCTTTCGTTGAAGTCCTTCCAGAACGCGCGAAATTGGCCAGCATGCTTGGCGTCGATCAGGATCTTGATGGTCTGGTCGATCTCGGCCCTGGTCATATTGCCTTTGTCGCCGTATTTCATGTGACCCATCGCCTCGATCGCCATCGCCGAATCCATGATGCCGATCGCGGGAATGTTCAGCAGCGCCGCCTTGCCTTTGAACTGCGGGTTGAGCAGTTCTGCCCAACTGTCGATCGGACGCTTGATCAGGTCGGGACGAATGCCGAGCGTGTCCGCGTTATAGGTGGTGGGGATCAGCGTCATCCATTCGGTCGGCTTCGCTGAGAACTCGGTCGAGCGCGGGCCGGTCAGGAACATCACCTTCTTTGGCGCGGTGCCCTGGTCGCCGATCGTCTTGCCGTTGACTTCACCGCGCGTCAACACCGGCGTGATCTTGTCGGCGAGCTTGATGCGTTTGGCGTCCATGCCCGCGAGCGTGCCGGCCGGAATCAGCTTCTTGAGCGCGAAGTATTCGGTGTCGACAATATCGAACGAGTTGGGTTGCGTGATGATGCGCTTGGCGACGTCGTCGGTGGTCACTGGCACGTATTGAATCTCGATGCCGGTGTCTTCCTTGAATTTCTTCGCGATGTCGGCACTCTGATTGACCGCGGTGCCGAGGTAGCGCAACGTGATCTTTTCCTGCGCATGCACGTACGGAAAGCCGGCAATGCCGGCCGCCGCCACCGCGCCCTTGATGAACGTGCGGCGCGACAGGCCTTTTTCCTTCACATCGGTTGCGGCCACTGCCGGGCTCTCGTTCGTTTCACTCATTGCTTTCTCCTCAGTTGACGTTCAATTCGCGCTTATTCGGCGTTCGGTTCACTGCAATGCGATCCGCTGCGATGCAAGCACTCAGGCTGCCAGCGGATGCGCGTCCCGCTCGTTCCACCAGATCACCACGCGCGCGTCGGGACCGAGCCGTGTCGCGTCGTAGTCGCCGTCGCTCACGAGCGAGATCAATTCGGGCGAGCCGTCGAGCGGGTCGAGCGTCATGCGCAGATGCGTGCCCTGGTATTCGGCTTCACGGACCCTGCAGGGCACGCCGCCAATGCGTGTCAGGCCGCTCTCGCCGCCGGCGTTCTGCACCGGCGTGACGCCGTGCGGCACCACGCGCAGATGGTCGGCGCGCACGGTAAACAGGTGGCCATTCGTATTGAAGACGTTATGGCCGCCGAGGAAGCGGGCCACGAATTCGGTACGCGGACGGTTGAATACTTCGTGCGGTGTGCCGCTCTGCTCGATACGGCCATGGCTCATCACCACGACGAGATCGGCCAGCGCCATCGCTTCTTCCTGCGAGTGCGTGACATGCACGAAGGTAATGTCGAGATCCTTCTGCCAACGCTTGAGTTCGGCGCGCATCTGCACACGCAGAAACGGGTCGAGCGCGGAGAGCGGTTCGTCGAGTAGCAGGCAGCCCGGTTGATTCAGTAACGCGCGCGCGAGTGCCACGCGTTGCTGCTGGCCGCCGGATAACTGGGCTGGTTTGCGATCGGCATACGCGGACATCGCGACCAGTTCGAGCAGTTCGGCGGCGCGCTTGCGCCGCACGTCCTTCGCGACGCCGCGCACCTTCAGGCTGAACGCGACGTTGTCGAGCGCGCTCAGATGCGGGAACAGCGCGTAGTTCTGAAACACCATTGCGGTGCCGCGCGCGGCGGGTTCGGCGCGCGTGACGTTGCGGCCCGCGATCAGAATGTCACCTTCAGTGACGGATTCATGCCCGGCGATCATGCGCAAGGTCGAGGTCTTGCCGCACCCGGATGGGCCGAGCAGGCAACAGTACTGGCCGCCGGCGATGCGCAGGTCGATCGCGTCGACGGCTAGCGAATCGCCATATTGCTTTGACACGTGGACCAGTTCGATATCGGCGGCTTTGGTTTCGAGCACCGTTGAAGCAGGCTGAATCATGAAGGATGTGTCCTCGTGAACGGCGAACAGTGGGGCACGCGTCAAAACCAATGCGCCGCCCATGCGAAGCCATGCAAACGCAAGACGTGTGCCATCCATCGAATTGTGACGCTCGCGATTGCCGACGTACCGTTGTGCTTAACGTCTACGAGTTGGCTCACATATTGCAAACGATCCGCAGCGTCGATCGTTCGCGATCAGAAGGATGGGATTGCGCGATCACGGTGCGTCTTCGATCCGTCTCGGGGCATGAACTGACCAATCCGGTTCATCCATTACGTGTCGTGGCGCTTTTCGACATCCACGATTTCCTGCTCATGAACGACACACGGAACATGCCCGTAGCAGTGAACCGCGCGCGTCAATCGCTTGCCACGCATGGCCGCTTTGCCTACCGCCCGATCACCGATAGTGACGCGTTCCGCTGGCCTGGCGACACCGGACTCGCGGTCTATCTTGGCTTTAACATCGAGCACTTTGCGTTCGGCGAAGGCCTCGGTGCGGCACTCGGTCCGCTCTCGCCGCAACCGGATGTGCTGAACCATAGCTGGCGCGAGTACGGCAATCGCGTCGGCGCGTGGCGCTGCATCGAACTGTTCGATCAGCTCGCGCTGCCCGCGGGCACGCTGATCAATACCGCGCTCTACGATCACTGTCCTGAGCTGATCGAGGCTTGCGTCGCGCGTGGCGATGAACTGATCGGCCACGGCCACACGAACGCGCACCGGCAGAGCGACCTCGACGAAAGCGGTGAACGCGAGCTCCTTTTGCATTGCTGCGAACGGATCGCGGAAGAATCCGGTACGCCGCCGCACGGCTGGCTGTCGCCGTGGATTTCGGAGTCGCATCTGACGCCCGATCTGCTGGCCGAGACCGGCTATCGCTACACGTTGAACTGGTGTCACGACGACCGCCCCATACGAATGGCCACGCGTGGCGCGCCGCTGTGGTCGATTCCGTATCCGCAGGAACTCAACGATCTGCCGATGATGGTGGGCCGTCACATGGACGGCCGCGCGTTCGCCGACATGATCGTCGATCAGTTCGACGAGATGCTCGAACAGGCCAATCGCGGCGCGCAAGCGCAGGCGCTGGTGATGGGCATCGCGCTGCATCCGTATCTGGTCGGACAGCCGTACCGGTTGCGGCATCTGCGCCGCGCGCTCGAACATATCGCCACGGCGCGCGCACGAGGCGATGTGTGGATCACCACTCCGGGCGAGATCGCGAGTCATATGGACGATCTGGAGCGGGCCGGCATCGTGCGCCCGGCCGTCGCATGAGCGCGAAAGCCGGCGCGGCCACCGCGAAGAAAAACACCGGTGACGACACGGATATCAATGCACGCATCTATCAGTCGATCTTCGACGGCGTGATGAATCATCGTTTGATTCCCGGCACGAAGTTACCGGAGCCTGAACTGTGCCAACTGTTCGGCGTGGGCCGCGCGGTCGTACGTCGTGTGCTGGAAAAGCTCGCCTATGACGGCATCGTCGTATTGCGGCCGAACAAGGGCGCGGTAATCGCCGAGCCCTCGCCCGAGGAAACGCGCGAGATATTCGAGGCGCGGCGCTCAGTCGAACGGATGCTGGTCGAGCTTGCCGTGCGGCGCGCGAGTGCGACGGACATCAAGGCGCTGCGGCAACAACTCGCGAGCGAGCATGACGCCATGCACCGCTACGACCAGCCTTCGTGGGCGACGCTCGCCAGCGGCTTTCATATGCGCATCGCCGCGCTGGCCGGCAATTCGATCCTGCAAAATTATCTGAAGGAACTGGTATCGCGCTGTTCGCTGATCGTCGGGGTGTACGAGCCGCCGGGGCATGCGCCGTGCGAGCACGCCGAGCATGCTGCGATTGTCGACTGCATCGAGGCGCGCGACTCGGCGGGCGCAATGGGGCATATGGAAGCGCATCTGCGCGATCTCGAAGAACGCATTGAAACCTCGCGAATGCGCGGCGAGAAAAGCCTCGGCCAATTGCTCGGCATCATTGAACACGCGACTACGAACCAGGCAGCCCGACATGGAAATTGATTTCGAAGCGATCACCGAATACCAGCGCTACAAGCTGATGGCGAGCCTGATCGTGCCGCGTCCGATCGCGCTCGTCACCACGCTCGGCGCCGACGGTACGATCAACGCCGCGCCGTTTTCGATGTTCAATATGCTCGGCGAAGAACCGCCGATCGTGATGATCAGCATTAACCGCGTGGCGGACGGCACGCTGAAGGACACGGCGGTCAACATCTTGCGGACCGGCGAGTTCGTCGTGCATCTCGCCGACGAGACGATCGCCGAAGAAATGCATCGCTGCGGGGAAAGGCTGCCGCCCAGCGTTAGCGAACTTGTCGAGGTCGGCTTGACGCCGGTGCCGAGCTCGTGCGTTGCGCCGCCGCGCATTGCCGAAGCGCCGGTTGCTTTCGAGTGCACGATATGGGAGACGCTGGAGACCACCACCCGGCAGATCTTTATTGGCCGCGTACATCGGCTGCATGCGCGCGACGAATTGATCGACACCGAAACGTGGCGCGTGCGTTTGCAGCACTACTTTCCGGTGGGCCGTTTCGGCGCGAGTGACTATGTGACGACGCGTGACCGCTTTACGTTGGGTTGACGTTGACGTTGACGCGTATGGAGCACAAGCGTTAGCCCGTTCAGCGATCAACGCGCGTATAGACGCGCTTGCGTTAGCTGGTGAATCACCGCGTCTGGACCGTCTGCATAGGCCGCGACGTAGGCGAACCTGAACGGCCCGCGTGAACCAGCACGCGGGAAAGAACCCACGCGCCGATCCATCACACGGCGAGCGCGCGGCCATCGCTGCGCGGATCGTGCGCGCCTGACACTGCGCCGTCCGCATCGATGCGTATCACACCAGGGTGACCCGCCAGCGGACTCTGCGTCGGGATCGCGCTCACCTCGTGGCCGCGCGCGGCGAGCGCCGCGAACACGTCGGCGCCTGCGTCTTCTTCGAGCTTCAACGCATCGCGCGTGTCGGAGAACGTCTTGCCGAGCAGAAAACGCGGACGGGCGAGTGCGGTGAGCGGGTCCATCCCGTAGTCGATCAGCCGCGTGAGAATGGCGGCGAGCGTTTGCGGCTGACCGTCGGCGCCTTGTGTGCCGAACAGCAGGTACGGGCGGCCGTCTTTCAGGTACATGCCGGGGTTGAGCGTATGAAAAGGGCGCTTGCCCGGCTGCACCGCGTTGTGATGCGCGGGGTGCGTGCTGAACGACGCGCCGCGGTTGTGCCACAGAATGCCGGTATCGCCCGCGACTACGCCGCTGCCCCAGTCGAAGTAGACCGTTTGCAGCACGCTGACGCTGCGGCGCTGGCTATCCGTCGCGCCGATGAACACCGTGTCGCCCGGATGGAACACGTGTGGCCACTCGCGCGCTCGATGTGGGTCGATCGAACGAGCATGGGCGTCGAGCGTCGCGGGCGACAGCATCTGCTCGACGGGCACGGTGTTGAACTCGGGATCCGATACAAAGCGGTCACGGTCGACGAACGCGCACTTCACCGCTTCCACCAGCAGGTGATAGTAATCGGCACTCCCTTCGCGAATCGCGCCGATGTCGAAGCGATCCAGCGTGCCCATGATTTGCAGCGTCGTCACGCCTTGCGTAGGCGGACGCAGGCTCACCAGTTCGCCGCCGCGATACGCGACCCGCAGCGGTGCTTCGTCGCGCGCGCGGGTTCTAGCGAGATCGCTCGAAGTGAGCGGCGAGCCGGCCTGCTGCAAACCGCGCGCGATGCGCTCCGCCAGTTCGCCTTCATAAAACTCGCGTGCGCCGAAACGGGCAATCCGCTCGATGCTCTTTGCCAACGCCGGTTGTGTGAAACGCTCGTCGACAGCGGGAATCCTGCCGTGCGGAGCGAAGGTTGCCGCAAAGCCCGGCAACGAATTCAGCTCGCCGGCACGCAGGCTTTGCCAGAAATGCTGCGACGGCGTGACGGGAAAGCCGTCGCCGGCATAGTTGAGCGCGCGGTCGAACAGCGACGACCACGACTGTGTGCCGCCCCATGCGCCTTTGCTGACCTCGTATGCGTGCTGCCAAGCATCGACGGTCGCTGCGGTGGTGAGCGCGGATGCCGCGCCGCGCAACGGGATCGCGCCGTCGAACGCGGGCAGTTGCGCCGGGGCCTGGCCGATGCCCGACAGCGTGCGCAAGGTTCCCTCGCGGTCGCCGATTACCCAGAACGCGTCGCCGCCGAGTCCTGTGAAATGCGGATACGTCACGCACAGCGCGGCACCGATCGCGATAGCCGCTTCGATCGCATTGCCGCCGGCGCGCAACACGTCGCGGCCGGCCTCGCTCGCCAACGCGTGGGGGCTGGTGACCATGCCGCCGGTCGGGCCGGCGAGTCGCGTGTCGCGCATCGATTGCTACTCCGTTACAGGAGACGAGCCGCGCGTGAGCTCGTCGGAGTACGGATTATATGTTCACGCAGCGCATCGAAAAAAATCGATGCCGATCTGCAACGCTCTTTCGACTCGGATCCGGCCAAGGGCACTGAGGGCAAGGTCGGCACTTCAATTCGTCCAATCGGCCCGTGCGTGCCTTACCTGCCAGCGTCTTGATCAACGCTTCCGCGATTGGCGCGATACCGACAAGGTTGTCCAGGCTGGCGACGGAAGCGGGGAGCGACACGGGGTTTTGCTGCGGGATTGCAGCGGCTGGAAGCAATTCAGCTACCCCTCCGTTTCTGCTCGACGCACGCCAGCATATTTTCGTGCGAAACAGTTCGAGCACCGGTCGGCGGGAATGGTCTTTGCGGCGGGCTAGGCTGCATCATTTTCGCGCCGGTCCTTTGCGACCGGTACCTGCAGATCGTCCCAATCGAGGAGACAGTTATGGCGAGCGAAACGCTTCTTGTACTTCCGGGTAATGGAGGCGAGACCGAACGGGCTGCGGTGGGCAGTGCCGAGGGTGGCGCGGCAGTTAATTTTTTTGTCGATGTGGCCGAAAGGTTGTTCGAACTGAACCGCACGGCGGTAAAGACTTCAATTGACGAACAATTTGCGGTCGCATCGAAGGCGCTTGAAGAAAGGTCGCCGCTGGGCGCGTGGCGGCTGCAGGCGAGCTATGTCCTTGCCGGGTCGGCGAAAGCGGCTGCCTACTGGCGCCATGCGAACGAAATCCTGCTGGACTCGTTTGCGGATGTCGTGAATGACGCCGAGCAACGCGTGAACCGGGGCTTCCTCGTGATGACAGGTATGCTCGAAGATGCGACCGTTGGGTTCGGGTCCTCGATCCTCATGGGAGACCAGGGGCCCGCAACATACAGCATGCAGGAAACGGCGCAGATTATCTCGCAACCCGAGGACGAAACTCCTGCGCGGCGGCGCGGTAGGGCAGATGGAGAGGGCGCGTCAAAGTAGTGCGGGTCCGACGCGGAGCAGTACGCGCGGCCACCCTCGCTTGGCCGGGGAAGTCGGATCAGACGAAAGATCGGCGCGGGCGCACGCCGCGGCCGGCGTGCGCGAATCATTTGTGCCTTTACGTGTGCATCGGTACGTCGCGTCGAGAGCCGAACGCATCGGCCGCTCTAACGGAAACCTGGACGATGAACCTGAAACCTGTCGAGCAGAAACCATCGTGATCAGCGGTGCGACTGCCTTCAACACCGCGAATAAGTCCTTTAGCCCCGCCGACAAGAAGCGCCAGACCAATCGCCAGTTGGAGGGTAATGGTCGCAAGATTGGTTGGCAGGCCCGTTCATGAAAGGAACATGGCAACCAGCGCCTCCGTTCCATGCCCTCCCTGGAGCGGTTGTTCCGATGCGCGAAAAGTCACCACCATATAGATGACGTAGACGCCAACCAGTGCGAGGCTAAACAACGCCCGGACGTACCAAATTGGTGTTGCACAAACATGGCGGCGCTTCTCGGCCGTGATGATGGCGGACACCATCATCACGAACGACAGCTCCATCACCGGCAGATACACTTTCCAGTGGGATTCAGGTTGACGGAGACCCCGTTAGCTTCACCGAACTCATATTTTCGGACCGTCATCGGCCCTTGGGAATTGCCCGAAGCGGTCGTTCAGCATAGCGGCTGCATGTCGGTTGCGTCGGCAAACTCTGTCTGCCCCTTACCCCGCGTTTTCGCCCGGTACATTGCGCTATCCGCGGCACGCATCAAGGTTTGGGCGTCGAGAGAGCTGCCTCCGGTGCCTTCCGTCACCAGCATGCACACTCCAATGCTGGCCGAAACGGCAGTCGGATGTCCGCCAGCGGTTCGCACGTTGCTCAGGATGACGTGAATACTATCGGCAATTCTGAGCGCGCCTTCCTGGCCGCATACGTGGTGTGCAAGGACTACGAATTCATCTCCGCCCAATCGTGCGAGCGTGTCACCGCGGCGCATCCGGCTTACCAGGGCCATGGCAAAATTCCGCAGCAATTCGTCACCTACCGCATGTCCGTGTGCGTCGTTCACTTCTTTGAAACCGTCCAGGTCTATCAGGAACAAGGCAGTCTGACCGACTTCGGTACCTCGACCGGTCAGCGTTCGCCCAATCACCTGCTCAAGCCGGAGGCGATTGCTTAGCCCCGTCAGCGGGTCAGTCGCAGCCCGCTTTTCGAGTCGATACACCAGCACCGCCAGGTAGAGGGATATTGCTGCAACGCTAAACGTCAAACCCAGTCCGGCCTCGATGTTTGTCCGCCACCACGGTTGCCAATACATCAGGCTTACGAATCCAGCGAGCGCCACCGCACATGACAGCGCCAGCATTCGTCGGCCGTAACGGCAGCCGGCACCCACCAGTAACCAAAAAACCACCCAGAGCAGCGGAAGCGCGGCCCTGCCGCCAATTGCCAGAGCTGTCGTCACCGTTGCCTGGTCGACAACCGTGGTGAGAGTTAACCTGAGGTGTGAGCGCGCTGGTCCGACCTTCGTGGCGACGTACGTCACGATACCGAACACCACGTAAATCGCGACCGTCACCATCGTTGAGTAGGCGACTGTGGAATGACAAATCAAGGTGAAAGCCAGGTACGCGAGCAGAACCACAGTTCCAAAAACCATGCGCAATATCGCTTGTTCCTTCTCGGGGTTCTTCGGAAACACACGCGACATTGCTTGCTCGCGCCAAGAATGAAGATCCGCCTCGGCCATCCCAACCACCCCGCTAGAGTCCAATAACTGCCGTCTCGGCAAAACTTCGTATTTGTTCACTTGGGGTCTCCACGACTGAGACCCGCCGTTGGAATCCATCTTAAGATAATTTATGCAATCGCCGTGAATGTTCTACCTACGAAATATTTGTGGCTGCAGGAGTGTGCTGACAAGAAAAGATCCACCAAACGTTTGCTTGTCATTGAATTGGACCTTTCCAGCTCACCTTAATCGTTTGCGGAAGAAGGTAATGCCGCCACCTTCGAGAGGTGAATGCGCGACAAGGTGCGTGGAAGCTCACCGTAAGACTGACGGGAAGGAGGGGCCGCCTGTCACACGGCAATGCACAACTGCGTGCGAAGTGTTGGGGTGTTGCGAGCATCTCGCCGCAGTCGCAGTCCCTGAATGTCTCCCGATTAAGTGCAACTAACGGTCAAAGTCATCCATCACAATGCCGAGGCTTCGCCCAAAAGCCAGCTGCCAAAAGGTGGTCAATCCGGACTGTCGTCGCGCCAGGATGCACTTGATTACCACCCGCTAGGAAGCTCCATCAAGGCGTCTGCACTTGCGAGTCGCGAACAGGTCGTTCGGCTAACTGCAGACGAATTCCACGCACTGTCGGACTCGATTCTGGAATGCGGGTTGAAGGATGCGTCACCGGCGAAAAAACCGGTGTCTCAGCGGCGCGAGAAATCTGCCAGTGTCAATTCAAGTCGTGCAACGGGATGGGCGAGCAGTTTCCGTTCGGCTATCGCCCGGATGCGGCCGTAGCCATCGCGAAATGTTTTGAGGATGCGCTCGTCGCCTGCGCGTGGCTCGAGCCAGAAATACGCTTCCAGCGCCGTGATCGTGATCATGCATTCGACCGGGCGGTTCTGGAAGACCAGAGAAAATGCCACGCCGAGACGATTGACGAGCACCTGCGGTTCAAGTTCGACGGTTTCCATAGACGGCAAGGAGGGCGCTTCGGATCAGGTCACGATGATTTTTGCACAGGTTATGCATTTCGGATGCGGGCACAGTGGGCGGGTTGCAGGTCCTGACGCGCAGCTTCGGACTGCGTGGAAGCCAGTGGTTCTCAATGCCGGTTGTGCCCTGACTGGCGGCGTATGTCTGTACCAAAAGCATCCCCGATCTGCCTGGCCCGCTTCTGCTCATCATTGTGCAGGTAGATCGACGTCGTTGATACAGACGCGTGCCGCAGATTGTCCCGCACGGTGGTCAGTTCCGCGCCGCGCCCCAGTGCATGGGTCGCATGGGTGTGGCGCATCCAGTGCGGACTCGCGCGACGCAGCTTCTCTGCCAGTGGCGGATGATCCGCCTGGATGGCCTGCGCGGCGAGCGGGAAGAAGCGCCAGAGCACACCCAGAGCCGCCCGCTGCTGATCGCTGCCTCACTGTCTGTCTCGAGGCTGCCGATGACCGGTGTTTCCGGCCGCCAGCGCACCGGCGCGATCGGCAACTCGCGTCCGGCGAGATACTGTGTGAGCGCGTCCCACGCGAGCGGCGGCAGCGCGACGCGCGCCAGCTTCTTTCCCTTGCCCGTCACGCGCAGCCAGTGATCCCCGCGCGCATCGGTCTCGACGGCACTGTCAACTTGGGCGACTTCGTCGATGATGATCCATAACGCACTGCGGCTCAGAAGACATTCGACGGAGTTTGGGTGACATTGGTAAATTCGCGCCACGCGACGAACCGGGCCGCGAGGTGTTTACGATAGAGAGAAGCGCGCCGCACATGTCGTTTCAGTGCGAAGTGCTGCCGGATCGGACCAAAGCTCGACAGGAAGGCCTGCGTACGCTTCGGGTCGCGAAAGCCTCGCGTGCGCCGCTCGCGCTCCCGCGTGGGTTGATGGCTGTTCTCTGCCCGGTTGTTGACACGGGCCGCAGCCCTGAAGAACACATGCTTCAGGTTGACCAACTCCGGGATGTCGGCTTTCGCCGCGGGATAGCTGCGCCACTGATCGGTGACGATCTTGCGTGGCACCGGGTTCGAACGCAGCACACGCTCGAAGAAACGTTTGGCTGCAGTTTTGTCGCGCCGCTTTTGCAGCAAGATGTCGAGTTCGGCGCCGTGCTCGTCGACTGCTCGCCACAGCAGATACGGTTGGCCACGCAGTGTGACGAACATTTCATCGAGGTGCCACGTGCTACCCGGCTTGCGGCGCGCCGCTTTCATCCGATGGGCAAAGGCCGCACCGAACTTCTCGCACCAGCGGCGAATCGTCTCGTAGCTGACCGTCACTCCGCGCTCGAACAGCAACTCTTCGATATCGCGCAGGCTGAGCTGGAACCGGAAGTACCAGCGCACCGCGTGGCTGATGACCGTCGCCGGGAACCGGTGGCCGCGATAAAGCGATTTCGTTTTCGTCGTCATCGCATCATGTTACGCGAACACCCCGCCAACGTGACAGCGCCCCTGCGTCAAAGAGCGCCTTCACACCATCAAGAACCTTGTCGCCAAACCCATTCTGCGGAAAAAGTACTCGCCCGCCGTTGATCCGGATCCAACTGGCATCGGCTACATCATTCGATGTGTGTACGAATAGATCGAGAAACAGACCATTCCATCGCGACGCGACGCGCTGGTGGTTACCGGTGTTCCGAAAGGCAATTACGTCAATATCGCTCGTAGCCTCCCAATCGTCACGTGCACGGGAACCATAGGGAATCGCTGTGTGGCACCCGTATGTCAGACGCAGGTCGGCGGCTAGAGATTCGATCAACTCGTCGTTAGTCATTTTCTACCGGCACATGTTGGTGATGTCACGATGGTCGCGGATTTTGGCAGCGGTGCGGACGACGGACCGTGGCCGACTAGCGCCCGACGGCCGAGTGCGGCGATCACATCGGGTCCGCAGTCCATGCAAACGGTAAGACACGACCGGAGGCCGTCGCGTGGCTTTTCCACCGCGGACATTGAATCATATGTCGCCGGCCGAATTGTTGACGAATAATTTCTGATTACACTACTTCACCGTGCTTTCAATGGAGGACGACGTGACGAGGGTTCACATCGATGTACTACCGCGTGAGATTTTAACGGCACGCCTGAAACTTGTACCGGCATGTGAGCAATTCGCGCATGAGTTGCACGAATACTCCATTGAAAATCACGCTCACCTGCAGTCTTGGGAGCCGCTTAGAGCCGAAAGCTTCTTCGAAAAAAAATCAGTTCGCCGACGGCTGTCCATGATGGCGCACAACAACAACTCAGGAGTCGCAGTGCATCTACTCCTATTTTCGCCTGGAACCGGCGAAATGGTCGGTGAATGCAACTTCACCAACATCGTGCGTGGCCCGTTTCAGGCATGTCATCTTGGGTTTTCGCTTGCCAAACGGTTTGAGGGACAAGGTTTGATGCGCGAAGCATTGACCTCTGCGATCACCTATATCTTTGACGAAATCGGCTTGCACAGAATAATGGCGAATTTTAGACCTGAAAATGTTCGTAGCGAAGAACTATTGAAGCGGCTAGGGTTTGAGCGTGAAGGCTTGGCTCGTTCCTATCTGAGGATCAATGGGGTATGGGTCGACCACGTTCTCACATCGCTAATCAACCACATTCGAGAACGTTGAACCAGTCTGGCAGCTTTCGCTCCTACCTTTCTATCTTCACGGACGCAAAGCTGGCGGCGCCGTCGGAAGGGCGGAAATAAGTTGAGCCTAGCGGAAAAGGGCCCAACGGATCTTCATCGTCAGCGATCAATTTCGTCACTTCTGGGCCGCAGTCGCCGGTCGCCGGCTCAGGCGCACGGAATATCCAACAAGGTCCGAATCCGTTTTCCCATCTCGAACGCGCGAATCTCGTAGCCCAATTCTCGGTACAGATTGACCGCCTGTTCGTTAAACTCCCAAACGGCTAGTCTGATATCGGTGGCACCCTGCTTCCGCGCCCACTCTTCTGCGAGTTTAATAAGAGAGCTGCCGACCCCGCGTCCTCTGATTTGTTCTAAAACCGCGACGGAACCGATGCGACCGACGACCATCGGTTGCAAAAGCGGGCTTATCGGCTTCACCACCTGAATCGTAATGAAACCGACGGCGTTGCTGCCAAACTCGGCAAGAAACGTCGCTCGATCTTCTCCTTGGAGGCTGGCGAGCCAGTGCTGCTCGTCGCGGCCGAATTCTGTGGTGGCATCTGCGTAGATGTCGGGGCGTGCCAAGTGGTGGCTCGCATTCAAAATTTGACCCAATTCGCAGATTGTCAGAACGTCTTCGGTTGTCGCGCGTCGATAGCTTATCGGATAGGTCATCGTCAGCCATGGTGAGGGAAATTTTCGGGGGCGGTCGCCTCAGTGCGACCCCACAAGCGACGTGCGGACCGCCGGTAGGAAGACCGATACGCGATAGGGTCAGGCGCTCCACGCTGCATTTTGCAAGACGAGCCGATAGCCGTCAGGATCCTCGAATGTTCGACCCGACACGTCCCAGTAAGGATTGAACGACTTTACGCAAACAAATCCATTTTCGACAAGGCGATCACACATCGCCCTCCACACTTGTCGATCCGGTATGTAAAACACCAGCAAGTCCTCACTCGTTGGGCGAGGCATCACGGGATGTTCGCTGCAATGGGTAAGCTCAAAATGATAGTCCATGCCGGGACTTCCAAGCATCACCCCATCGAATTCCTGATGATCCTGAAATCTGGCGAGCACGGCCAGATCAAGCGCTGAGCAATACATGCGTTCACTACGGGCAAGATCGGAAACGGGCCGTGCGACTCTGAGATGCATCGTCATCGAATGGAATCGTGGAGATTGTTGAAAACGTATCAAACATCGGCTTGCAACACAAAGCCGAGCGACATCTGTGCCGAAGGATGTCGATCTGCAGGCCGAACCGCTTACACCTGGTTTGTGACTGGCCGGCGTGGAATTCGGTAAACGCAGGATGTGTACTTTGGCGTCACGCGGCTTTCCACAATGACGCCGCCTAACGATTCGGCAATGTGCCGGCTCGAGCGGTTCTGTTCTGCGACCGGATAGGTGAAACTTGCACAGCCAATGGTTCGCGTTGCCCATTGCGCAACAGCAGTTACGGCCTCGCGGCCGAAGCCATTTCGATGACGATCTTCACGAATCCATATGCCGAGTTCCGGGCTCTCCATGCGTACGCGGTGGAGTCCGGCCAACCCAAGAAAACTCCCGTCTGCGCGGTGCCGTATCGCGAATACATAGTCTGACCCGTCGTCTATCGACGGTATCCACGACTGCCAGACCTCGTCGAAGTCTTGCCGGGATGCCGGCGTGTCCCAGGCCATGTGACGGGTGAGCGAAGGGGTGATGCATGCGAACGTGGCATCGGCGTCGCTGGCCGTGAACGGTTTAATCAGGAGCCGGGTTGATTCAATCTGGATTTCTGTCGGCCGCTGCAGCATCTCACGTTTCCGTCGAGGTTTGTTCATATGTCGACGAATTAGAAACATGCATCGACCGGTTGAATCCACCGCCGACTATTGCCCCATGCGGGCAACAGTCGTCGGCCAAGAGCGGCACCTTAGCCACCCACGATGACAAGCTTCGTCATTGGCACGCAAGCCAATTCCAGTCCGCGCGCGGTACGGTACGTTGAAATCGAATCGCCCGACCAGCCACAATTACGATAGAACGGTACCGCGTTCAGCGTCGCATCGAGCCGCATTGCGTCAAGGCCGTGCCCGGCGGCCAACGCCTGAAGAAAATCCAGCATCTTGCGTCCAATGCCGCGACCCATATGAGACGGCCGGACGAAGATCGCGTCGACTCGCCCGCTTGCGAGCGTAAGCATCCCTGTTCCGACAACCGATCCCCGATCGACGGCGACATGGAAGTCACGTTCGACAACGCTAACCCATTTGTCGCCTGGCGAGCCATCGACCCACGCCGACAGGGCCGCTCTGGGATAGTGCTCAGCGCAGGCAGCATGCACCGACGTTTTACGGATATCCCACGCGTCGAATGCGTCATCGCGATTCGCTTTTCGTATCGTCAGCACGCAACGCTCCTTGATTCGAGCGGCCAAAACGGCACGTCGGCAACCTCATCAAGAACGGAAGCACGTACTCTGTCATGCATGCAATCATTCCTATTTGTGCCAACGCAATTCGGAGCGGCGTAAAAGACGCGGCCCCGTCATGATTCGCGGGGCCGTTGGAAAAGGCTGTGTACAACGGTGCACGTGATGACATTGAGCGCGTCGGAGTTCATTGAAGCATGTTGCCTTTCGAAGAAAATGCCGTCAATGTCGATTTGCGGATCATCAATCCGCGGGGCGTCGTGAATCCCTGAAAGTAACCGGTCAGCGTCCCTCGCTGACGGGCCATCATCCTACTGCTCAGTCTGTTCTGCCATTTCAGGTGCGTCGTCTGCCTCGATGCCGAGGTAGCGCACCTCAGCACTGGCTTGCGCCCCGGCAACGGTGTCGGCGAACAGCCATGACTTCCGGTCAACGACGACTGGGGTGATCATGAGCGATGCCGTTGCATAGCTCGTTCGTTCATCTTGTTAGGGGCTTTTACGCTGGCCACTTCAGTTCCTCAACGACAAGCCATGCACGATTCCGCTCCCTATTTTTTTGGGTGAGGCTCGATTCCACTAAACTTGCCCATGCCGGCGGTGTTCGCACCATGACTCTACGCCTCCGTTCGGCTCGAACCGGGGGGTGCTAGCTATCTAATTACCAAAACCAGCAAGAAGGGTTGACTAGAGGAAGTAATCTAAAGCGACGTTCTGTGCATAGAGAACGCCATGACATTTTTGGTGCGAAATCCCCAATGCGATGCATTTAGGGGAATTGTGTCTAAGGTCGTTGCGCCAAGGCGGCGAATTTCCGAAAGCTGGGACTTCAGGTTTTCTCAACCAACGTTTTTATTTCGGCTGCCGCCCAGCGTCGCTAATCATTTGATAAACAAAGCAATCTTGATCAGCCGGGGGCGCAATGCCGCTTTTACCTTCAAAGCTCGAGCAACGCGCTGAAGTGGAATGAGTGCAAGCACCAATACGGCGCATTGGCGTAGCGTGGCCTAAAAGAAAAAATAGTTTGCTCTCGTCAAACAAATTTTGACGCGGATTTTTTTACTGATATCTTTAGTTACAAATATGAAACGTGATGAACGAGCAAGCACTGCCCCTCTTATGCTGGGCAGCAAGATTAGAGCGTTGCGCAAGCGACTCCAGCGTACCTTGGACGAAACTGCAACGGCGGCGGGAATATCGAAGCCGTTCCTTTCTCAGGTCGAGCGAGGGCACGCGACGCCGTCCATTTCGTCATTGGCCGGCATCGCGCAAGCGCTTGGAGTAACCATGCAGTACTTCGTCGAAACACCAACCGAAGCGAAATCCGTGCGGCGTGCAGACGAAAGGCAGTACTTCAGCTTTGCCGACTCGGCGAATCAGTTTGCTCGCCTCACCAACGCAGCGGTCGGCAGGCAGCTCGACGCGATTCTCGTTCGAATGCCTGCAGGTCAGCCGCCGTCGGAAGTGACGACACATGCTGGAGAGGAGTTTCTCTATGTGCTCAGCGGTCAGATATCGCTGAGCCTGGAGGGCTGTACGTTTGTGCTCGATCCAGGTGACAGCGCACACTTCGAGTCGACGGTCCCCCACGGGTGGGCCAATGCGGCTAACGAAGAAACCGTGATTGTCTGGGTAGGTTCGCCGAGACTGTTTTAAGCATTGGTAGCTTCGCTGCGTTCGCGGCGAATCTCCGTTTCATACATTTTATAGTCCTAAATGTATGAATCCATGTCGAATGCAGAGTGATCCATCGATTCCTTGCGAACGATGGATAGGGATTGGTTTTGCCTGAAATTTCTAATAACCGCACTAAGTACATTTTCGTCTCCTGTTTGATATTCACCGAAGTGGACGAGGTGGGTGACTAGGGTTGTGCGCATAGTCGGTGGTATGCGGGGGTCATGAAGTAACGGGGCGGTCTCGGACGGGTGCCGCACGGGGGAAAGTGCCAAAGGTGTTCTCTGGCATGTCGACTTGGGTCAATGACAGGAAGGAAAAAATGAAACTCACGGTTTTGGGATCTGCCATACGGAAAATAGTGTGGGCAGAGATTGCGCTGACAGCTGCGCTTGGGACCACGGCGTTTGCACAGGTTCAGCCGGCAGCAACCGCGGCGGCGACGAAAACTGACACGGTCTCCGCTCAGAAGGATGGGCAAGACGCGAATGCGACGGCCGCCGCACCGAGCGCGGCATCGGGCGCTTCGGCGGGCACGAGCTCGGTGAAGCAGCTGCAGAAGTTCGAGGTGACGGGTTCGCTGATCCGCAGCGCAGACAAACAAGGCCGCACTGAAGTTCAAGTCATCACCGCGAAGGAAATTCAGCAAAGCGGCTACACGACCGTGGCCGACTTCCTGCGCGGCACAGCCGTCAACTCCGCAAGCAGTTGGTCCCAATCGACGGCTCAGAGCTCGGCCCCCGGTGGCGCGGGCCTTGCGCTGCGCGGCCTCAGCGAAAAGTACACGCTCGTGCTCATCGACGGGCAGCGCGTGGCCAACTACGCACAGCCCGTCAACTTCACCGACACGTTCTTCGACATCAACACGATCCCGATGAACATCGTGGAGCGCATCGAAATCGTGAAGACGGGCGCAGTGTCCGTGTACGGTTCGGACGCGATCGCGGGGGTCGTGAACATCATCACAAAGAAGAACTTCGAGGGATTGCAGATCGACGGTCAGCTTGGCAAGGCCCAGCATCCCGGTAACGCTCAGGGCACCTTCAGCGTCCTGGGCGGTCTCGGCAACCTGACTTCCGACCGCTGGAACATCACGGCGGCCGCGAGCTACTACCGCGACAGCGGCTCGACGCTCGCCGACCGCGACATGACCAAAAACCAGGACTTCACGCAGTTCCCGGGCGGTAACGCGGCGCCGCTAGGCCCGAACCAGCAGTCGTACTGGCAGCTCGCGGACGGCACCCATCAGGCGCTCAATCCGTGTCCGCCGGGCAGCAACGCGACGGCGACGGGCGGCCAGTCGTGTACGTACAACGTGGCGAACAGCACGTCGCTGATCCCGTCAACGACACGCCTGAGCGCAAAGGTGCGTGGCACGTTCAAGATTGACGACACCACCGAGGCCTATGCGGGCTTCTGGGCGAGCCGCAATGAAACCGTGCAGTTGAACGGTCCGGCGTCGCTCAGCAGCCAGACCAACGTGTTCGACCCGTCGACGGGCACGGTCTCGCCGGTCGGGCGCACCGTCTCGGCTTCGAACCCGTTCAACCCCTTCGGCGTTCCTACGCTGATCAACCTGACGTTCCCGAACAACGTATCTGTCTGGGATACGACCTCGACGTTCCTGATGGCGAACACGGGCGTCAAGGGTTCGTTCGACACGCAGAAGTTTGGCGCCTGGGATTGGTCGGCAGAGTACGCGCATTCGCAAAGTACCGTCGCAAGCACCTACTCGAACCGGCTCAATGTGGCTGGCCTCGAGAACATGCTCGCGAACGGCACCTACAACTTCTCGAACCCGAGTTCCACGCCGAACGGTCTGAACGGTGTGTTCCAGGATGACAACCAGCTGTCGATCACGAAGCTTGACCAGGTGCTCGCGAAGGCCTCGACGACCAGCCTGTTTACGCTGCCGGCCGGCGGCGTGGGGCTCGGTGTCGGCACTGAGTTCCGTCACGAGTCGACGGTCATCAACTCGCAGACCTATGCGACGAAAGGCATCACGGCGCCTGCGAACGTGCAGTCCGTGGACGGCGAGCGTAACGTAGCGGCCGCCTTCTATCAGGTCGACATTCCCATCATCCGCAACCTGACGTTCACGCAGTCGGGCCGTTACGACCACTACAGCGATTTCGGCGGTGCCTTCTCGCCGAGCTTCGCGCTGCGCTTTCAGCCGGTTCGCATGCTGACGGCGTACGCATCGTACAGCCGCGGGTTCCGCGCACCGACGCCGGTGGAGAACTCGCAATCGGTCTATCTGGCCCACCAGAACCTGGTGGACCCGAACGATCCGAGCGGCGTGCCCACCAAACACTTCACGACGGAGCAGACGACCGGCAACCCGAACCTGCAGCCTGAACACACCAAGAACTACAACATCGGCTTTACGCTGTCGCCGGACGCGACGACGGACTTCGGTGCGGCCTTCTACAAGGTGCACATCGACAGCGTCATCGGCACGCCCGATCCGAACGCGATCTTGCAGGCGAACGATCCGAATTTGGTCGTGCGTAACCCGGACGGCACCATTCGCTACATCAAGATGCCGTTCGTGAACTTGGGCTCGCTCGATACGGACGGCTTCGACCTCGATTTCCGCAAGAGCGTGGGCACGAAGTACGGCACGTTCACGCTCGCGGGAGACTGGACCTACGTCTGGCACTTCAAGCTGAAGAGCGGTGGCGAGACTCAGGACTTCGCGGGCAACAACCTGGCGCTGCTGCAGCCGTTCGGCGCGAGCAACCCGCGCTGGAAGGGCAATACGAGCCTGAGCTGGGATTACCGCCAACTGACCACCACGCTCACCTGGCAGTACACGGGCCCCTACACGAACGCGGTTGCGGCCGAGTTCGGCGATGGCGGCACGCTGTCGGTTGCCTCGTACAGTCAGTTCAACCTGGTGGCCACCTATCGCGGCTTCAAGCACTGGACCATTTATGGCGGTATCCAGAACCTGTTCGACAGGAAGCCGCCGTTCGACGTCGAGTGGCAGTCGACTCCTGACATCACGGGTTACGACCAATCGCTGTACACGGACCTGGGCCGCTTCTTCCAGGTGGGTGCGACTTATCGTTTCTGATCGGTACAGGCCGGCGCCCGACCGTGCGAGACACAGTCATGCGCCGGCCCGCGTGTAATGGCAGTGGCAAGAAATCCCTTGTGAACAGCCTCATCCGCGGTTCGAGTCGCGACAGCGCCTCGAACATGGAACAGGCGAATCACGCTGCGAGGATCGAAGGTATGAAAGTAGAAGCAAGCATGACTGCGACATCAGCCGTGGACACGAGCGGGGTCGCCAGACCCGGCCGCCAGCGCGAGTTCGGGCGCAAGCAGCAAAATCCGGTTCGCCGCTTCGGCGGCATTGCAGTCGTCATCGTCCTCCACATCGTGTTGGTCTATGCGCTGCTCAACGGCCTCGCGACGAAGGTCGTGCAGGTCATTCAGCATCCGATCGAAACGAAGATCATCGAGCCGGTCAAGCCGCCGCCTCCGCCGCCCCTGCCAGAGGTGAAGCTGCCGCCGCCCAAGTTTGCGCCGCCACCGCCCCCCTTTGTGCCGCCGCCCGAAGTGCCGGTCCAGGCGCCGCCGCAGCCGACCATCGCGCACACGGCCACGCCGGTGCAGTCCGCGCCCGTGACGGCACCACCCGCACCGCCTGCGCCGCCCGTCAAGGCTGCCGCGCCCGTGCGCACGGAAGTCGGTGTCGTCTGCCCGAATTCCGATCAGATCCGCAGCTCGATCGCCTATCCGAAGGAAGCGCAGGAGAACGGCGATACCGGCGAAGTGTTGATCGAATTTACCGTCGATCCGGAAGGACACCTCGGCAACGTTCGCGTAGCCAAGTCGTCCGATCACGACAGCCTGGACGAAGCGGCATACAAGGCCGTCAAGCGGTTCAACTGCATCGCGCAGGGCCAAGCCGTGCGCGTGCAGGTGCCTTTCTCGTTCAACCTCAATTGACTCGACAGATAACAAACCGCGCACGCTGCGCCCGCGGTGCAGGCACGAAAGCCTGCACCGACGGTTTAACCCGATTTCTTAAGTTCAACGTTTGAACTGGAGCTCAACATGAATAAGCGTTCCGTCGCCACCCTGGCAACCAGCCTCCTGATCGCTGCCGCCGCGGTGAATACCCTCGTGGCACCGCAACTCGCGCATGCTCAGGCAAGCGTAGCCGCTTCCGCCGCGCCCGCCGTAGCGGCGCCGCAGATGAACGCGTCCGCCACCGCAGCCGACGAGCCGGCACCGCCGCCCGCACCGGCAGCGACGCAATCCGTCGAGAACCCCTACGGTCTCGGCGCACTGTGGAAGAACGGCGACTTCGTCGCGCGCTTCGTGCTGCTTCTGCTCGTCATCATGTCGATGGGCAGCTGGTACATCATGGTCACGAAGTTCTTCGAGCAGTTCCGTGCCAACCGCCGCGCGAAGCATGCCGACGAGCAATTGTGGAGCGCGCCGTCGCTCACCGAAGGCGCCCAGCAGCTCGACGAGTCATCGCCGTTCCGCTTCATCGCCGAGACGGCGATCGAGGCAGGGCAACATCACGACGAGGCGCTGCTCGAAGCCGTCGACCGCAACACGTGGATCGACGTCTCGGTCGAGCGCGCGATCACGAACGTATCGAATCGTATGCAAGACGGCCTCGCGTTCCTCGCGACCGTCGGCTCGACGGCGCCGTTCATCGGCCTGTTCGGCACCGTCTGGGGTATCTATCACGCGCTGACCGCGATCGGCATCGCGGGCCAGGCTTCGATCGACAAGGTGGCCGGCCCCGTAGGCGAAGCGCTGATCATGACGGCCATCGGTCTTGGCGTCGCCGTGCCGGCCGTGCTCGGCTACAACTTCCTCGTTCGCCGCAACAAGTCGGTGATGGAGCGCGTCCGTGCCTTCGGCGCTCAACTCCATGCCGTGCTGCTCGCCGGCAGCAAGCGTCCCGCCCGTCCTGTCGCGGTGCGTTCCGCCGCGACCGCCCCGTAACCGGCAGTCTGAAGCCTGAACGAGGTCCACCATGGCCATGAGCGTGGGGCAAAACGAAGATAGCGACGACGTTATTGCCGCTATCAATACGACGCCGCTCGTCGACGTGATGCTGGTGTTGCTGATCATCTTCCTGATCACGATCCCGGTCGTCACGCATACGGTGCCGGTGCAGTTGCCGAAGGAAACGATCCAGCCGCTGCAGACGACACCAACGAGCATCGAGATCGCGGTCAATCGCGACGGCGACTTCTTCTGGAACGAGAAGCACGTGGATAGTGCGACACTGCTGTCGCGGCTGAAGGACGTTTCGGTGATGCAGCCGCAGCCCGAGGTGCACGTACGCGGTGACCAGAACACGCGTTACGAGTTCATCGGCCGCGTGATCACGACCTGTGAACGCGCCGGCATCGCGAAGGTGTCATTTATCACGGAGCCGCCTGCGCGCGGCGGCTAGGAGGCGAAGATGGGAATGAACGTTCCTTCGGGCGGCGGTGGCGGTGACCCGGAAGTGATGGTGGACATCAACACCACGCCGCTCATCGACGTGATGCTGGTGTTGTTGATCATGCTGATCATCACGATCCCGATTCAGATGCATGCGGTGAAGATGAATCTGCCGGTCGGCACTCCGCCGCCGCCGCTCACGCAGCCTGAAATCGTGCAGATCGACATCGATTTCGACGGCACGACGACCTGGAACGGCACGCTGGTGCCGGACCGGGCGGCACTCGAGGCAAAGCTTGCGCACGTCGCGGCCGAGCCCGTGCAGGCCGAGATTCATCTGCGGCCGAACAAGCTCGCGCCTTACAAGGATGTGGCGGCCGTCATGGCGTCGGCGCAGCGCGTTGGCGCCACGAAGATTGGGCTCATCGGTAACGAGCAGTACATGCAATAAGGATGCTGTGATGAGAATAGTCAATCGACGGGTCAAGCTAGCGTTGTCGTCGGCCGTCGTCGGCGTGGTCTTTGCCGCGGCAGCACTGCCAGCCGCGGCCGACACCCTGCGTCCCGACGTCGGCAAGCCGCTCAGCGCGGCCCAGGATCTCTATCGGGCGCATAAGTACAAGGACGCGCTTGCCAGGATTGCGCAAGCCGCGGCGGTGCCAAACAAAACGCCGTACGAGATCTACATGGTCGAGGAAATGCGCGGCGCGACGTTGATGGCGGACGGCGAGGCGGGTGCGGCCGCCCAGGCCTATCAGACGCTGCTCGGCACCGGGCAACTGAAGGGCGACGACGAACAACGCGTGAGCGCGACGCTGGCTGGCATTTACTTCCAGCAGCACGACTATGCGCGCGCGATTGCAACGGCACGGCGTTACCAGAAGGCGGGAGGCAGCGATCCGCAGATGACGGAGCTGCTCGTACAGTCGTACTATCTGTCAAACGATTGCTCGAGCGTGGTTGGTGCGCTGAAGCCGACGATCGACGCGCAAGTGCGCGCCAACCGCGCGCCTGACGAGTCACAATTGCAGCTATTGAGTACTTGTGCGCAGCGCAGCAAGGACGATGTGACCTATCGCGCTGCACTCGAGGATCTCGTCACTTACCATCCGAAGCAGGCGTACTGGGACAACCTGTTCTCGGCGATTCGTGCAAAGCCGGGCTACTCGCCAAAGCTTGACGTGGACGTGTACCGGTTGGGCCGCGCCAACGGCGCGTTCGGCTCGGTAGACGACTACATGGAGATGACGCAGCTTTCGCTCGTCGCGGGTACGCCGGCCGAAGCGAAACAGATCATCGATCAGGGTTTCGCCTCGGGCGTGCTCGGCAAAGATGCGCAGGCCGAGCGTGAAAAGCGACTGCAGGCGCTCGCGGCGAAGCGCGCGCAGGCGGGCAGCGATGCGGAGAATCCCGTCGCGCCGGTCGACCAGGGGTTCAACCTCGTGTTTGCTGGTCACGCGAAGGACGGGCTCGCGATGATGGAGTCGGCGATCGCGAAGGGCGGCCTCGACCATCCCGATCAGGCGCAACTGCATCTAGGCATTGCCTACTACGTGGCGGGACAGAAGCCGCGTGCGATTCAGGCGTTCCGGGCGGTCAAGGGCACGGACGGCTCCGCCGACCTTGGCCGGCTGTGGACGCTGATGGCGTCGAAGTAGGCCACGCGGCCGCGCTCGCGCCCGGCCTTGCGCTCCGATCCGATCAATGGTACGCCGGCTTCCGTCCGGCGTGCGCACACGCACAGTGACAATGAAACTTCTGACGTTCCGCTCGTTGCGCCGGCTCGCGCCGCTTGCACCGCTTGCGCCGTTTATCACGCCCCTGATCGCCGCGATGGTCGCGACGACCGGCGCGACCATCGCGGCGCCGGCCGACGCCAAACCGGCGATTGCGCAATTCGGCGAACCAAAATACCCAACGGATTTCACGCATTTCGACTACGCGAATCCCGACGCACCGACTGCCGGCGAATTGACTTTCCAGAACTACAACGACAACCAGAGCTACGATTCGACGAATCCGTTCATCGTGCGCGGCATGCCCGCGCCGGATATCCGTAACCTGATGTTCGATACGCTGATGCAACGCAGCTGGGACGAGCTGGCTTCCGAATATCCGCTAATCGCGGACGATGTACTGATCGCGCCCGACCGACGCGCGGCGACGTTCCACATCAATCCGGCGGCACGTTTCTCGAACGGCGATCCGATCACTGCACAGGACGTCAAGTACTCGTTCGACACGCTGAAAAGCGCGCAGGCGTCCCCGTTGATTTCGTCGCAGTTCGTGCAGATCAGGCACGCGACGGTGATCGACCGTCTAACGGTACGCTTCGACTTCGTCGACGACTCGAGAGCCAATCCGTTGATCGCCGGTGATCTGCCGGTGTTTTCGCCGAAGTGGGGCATGCAACAGGATGGCAAGCGCCTGCCGTTCGACCAACTTTCCGTCGATCCGCCGATAGCGAGCGGCGCCTATCTGATCGAGTCACGCAAGAACGACAAGCAGATCACCTATCGCCGCAACCCGAACTATTGGGCCGCGAACCTGCCCGCGCGGCGGGGGATGTTCCGCTTCGAGCGCGTGACGTTCAAGCTCTATGTGGACCAGTACACGATGCTCGAATCGTTCAAGGCCGGCAACGAGGATGTGCGCGTCGAATACAGTGCGACTCAGTGGGCGCGCAAATATGTCGGCAAGAACTTCAAGTCGGGGTTCCTGCACAGGGGCGAATTCGAAGAGGGCCCCGCGCAAATGCAGGGCTTCATCATCAACACGCGCAAGCCTCAATTCCAGGACCGGCGCGTTCGACATGCGCTCGCGCTCGCATTCGACTACGAGTGGATGAACCGGATGATGTTCTACGGGCAGTATCGCCGGCTGAACAGCTTCTGGGAGGACAGCCCGTTCGGTGCGACCGGCATGCCCAGCGAGAAGGAGGTTAAGCTGCTCGAGCCGTTCCGCGCATCGTTGCCTGCTGAGGTGTTTGGCCCGATGGTCAAGCTGCCGAACACGCTGCCGCCCGGCTCGCTACGGCAGAACCTACGGCAGGCGCGCGACCTGCTCGCAGACGCGGGCTGGCACTACCGCGACGGCGCATTGCGCGATCCGAGCGGCAAGCCGATGACGATCGAGATCATCGATAACCAGCCGGGCATGGACCGCCTCATCATCCCCTATACGCAGGCGCTGCAGACGCTGGGCATCCACGCTTACTTCCGCGAACTCGACAGTGCGCTTTATCAGAAACGACTCGACAACTTCGACTACGACATGACGACGTACATCTATCCGCCCGTCACGATCCCGGGGCCGGAGCTGATACGCCGTTTCACGAGCCCTGCTGCATCAGAGGTCGGTTCGGAAAACTACATGGGCATTCGCTCGAAGGCCGTGGATACGCTCGTGCACGCAGCCATCTCTGCCGACACGCTCGATGACCTCCAGACGGCGACGCGCGCGCTCGATCGCATACTGATCAACGAGTACTACCTCGTGCCGCACTACTACCCGCCGAACGCGCGGATCGGCTACAAGTCGACCATCGGGTTCCCGAAGGTGACACCGATCACCTATCAGTACGAGGACTGGGTCATCAATTACTGGTATCGCAAACCGCAGGCGCAGATAACCGCCGCAGTGCATTGAGGAGCGTCATGTTCGCCTACATTCTCAGACGTCTGCTGTTGATGGTGCCGACGATCATCGGTGTCGTCACGCTGACTTTCGTCGTGACCCAGTTCGTGCCGGGCGGGCCGGTGGAGCAGATGGTGACCCAGCTTCGTCACGGCCAGTCGCGCCAGGGTGCGGACGGCGGTGGCGGCGGCAGCGGCTATCACGGCAACCAGGGCCTCGACCCGCAGCAGATCGAGCAGATCAAGAAGCAATTCGGTTTCGACAAGCCGGCGCACACGCGTTACCTGCTGATGTTGAAGAGTTACGCGACGTTCGATCTCGGCCAGTCGTACTTCCAGCACAAGAGCGTGTGGGAGGTTATCCGCAGCAAGTTGCCAGTCTCCATTTCGCTCGGGCTCTGGACCGTGATGCTGACTTACGCGGTGGCCGTGCCGCTCGGCATCGCCAAAGCCGTGCGCAACGGCTCGCGCTTCGATGCGGTGACGAGCGTACTCGTCCTCGTCGGCTACGCGATTCCCGGATTCGTGCTCGGCGTGCTGTTGCTGATGCTCTTCGGCGGCGGCACGTTCTGGCAGCTCTTTCCGATGCGCGGACTCACATCCGACGACTTCGCCGATCTGTCGGCCGTGGGCAAGGTGCTCGATTACGTCTGGCACATGGTGCTGCCCGTGACGGCGTCCGTGGTCGGCAACTTCGCGATCGTCACGATACTGACGAAGAACACATTTCTCGAAGAGATCGGCCGGCAATACGTGCTGACGGCGCGCGCCAAAGGCGCGCCCGAGCGCGATGTGTTGTGGAAGCACGTGCTGCGCAACGCTGCCATTCCGTTGTTGACAGGGCTGCCCGCTGCCTTCGTCGGCGCGTTCCTGAACGGCAACCTGCTGATCGAGACGCTGTTCTCGCTCGACGGCATGGGCCAGCTGTCTTACGACTCGGTGATTCGCCGTGACTACCCCGTGGTGCTCGGCTCGCTGTTTCTTTTCACCCTGATTGGCCTTTTAACCAAACTCATTGCTGATGTCTGCTATGTCATCGTCGACCCCCGCATCCAATTCGACAGCGTGGACCGCTGAGCCGCCCGCGGCGCCGGCCGCGCCAGTCTCGCCGTGGCGACGCACGTGGCTGCGCTTCAAAAGCCAGAAGCTCGGCTACTGGAGCCTGATCGTGTTCGTCGCGCTGTTCGTCGTCAGCCTGGCCGGCGAACTGATCGCCAACGACAAGCCGCTCATCGTGCGCTACGACGGACACTACTACTTCCCGATCCTGAAGGAGTATCCGGAGACGCAGTTCGGCGGCGACTTCCCCGCGAAGACGAACTATCTCGATCCGTATATCCGCTCCCGCCTGGAGGCAAACGGGAATTTCGCGGTCTACGCGCCGAACCACAACTATTACGACACGATCGACTATTTCGCCGAGCGGCCGTTTCCGGCGCCGCCGAGCGCCGCGAACTGGCTCGGGACCGATCAGTTCGGGCGTGACGTGCTCGCGCGGCTGCTCTACGGCTTTCGGGTGTCGGTGCTGATGGCGATCGCGCTGACCTTGTCAGGCGTGTTCTTTGGCGTGTTGACGGGGGCGCTGCAGGGCTTCTACGGTGGACGAACCGACCTCATCGGCCAGCGTCTGATCGAGATCTGGTCGTCGATGCCGGACCTCTATCTGCTCATCATCTTCGCGTCGATCTTCGAGCCGACGCTTTGGCTGCTGTTCATCCTGCTGTCGATGTTCGGCTGGCTGCTGTTGTCCGACTACGTGCGCGCCGAATTCCTGCGCAACCGCGCGCTCGATTATGTGAAGGCCGCGCGCACGATGGGACTCTCGAACTGGCAGATCATCTGGCGTCACATATTGCCGAACAGCCTGACACCGGTCATCACGTTCCTGCCGTTTCGCATGAGCGCGGCGATCCTTTCCCTGACCAGCCTCGACTTTCTCGGCCTCGGCGTTCCGCCGCCTACCCCGAGCCTCGGCGAACTGTTGCAGGAGGGCAAGAACAATCTCGACGCCTGGTGGATCTCGGTATCGGTGTTCTCTGCGCTCGTCGCCACGCTGCTGCTCCTGACGTTCATGGGCGACGCACTGCGCAACGCGCTCGATACCCGCAACCGCGGCTCGGCGTTCGGAGGTGGGAAATGAGCGAAAACTGCAAACCTCTGCTCAGCATCGAAGATTTCTGCGTCTCGTTCGGCGACAGGCAATGCGTGTTCGACGTCAACCTTGCGATCGGCCGTGGCGAGCGTGTCGCGCTCGTCGGCGAATCGGGCTCGGGCAAGAGCGTGACGGCGCTGTCGGTCCTGCGCCTCGTGCGCGATGCGACGCACACGGGCCGCATCGTCTTCAATGGAGAGGACCTGCTGACGAAGAGCGAACAGCAGATGCGCGGTGTACGCGGCGCCGATATCGCGATGGTGTTTCAGGAGCCGATGACGGCGCTCAATCCGCTCTATACGGTGGGCCAGCAGATCGCGGAGAGCCTGCGGCTGCACGAGGGGCTGCGCCCGAACGCGGCGCGCGAGCGCGGCATCGAGTTGCTGCGCCGTACGGGCATTCCCGAGCCCGAACGCCGCATCGACAGCTACCCGCACCAGCTCTCGGGGGGCCAGCGCCAGCGCGCGATGATCGCGATGGCGCTCGCGTGCCGTCCGCGCCTGCTGCTGGCCGACGAGCCGACCACGGCGCTCGACGTGACAGTGCGCCAACAAATCGTCGAACTGCTGATCGGCTTGCAGGAGCAGGAGGCGCAAGAGCGCGGCATGGCCGTGCTGTTGATCACGCATGACCTGAACCTGGTGCGGCGGTTCGCGCAGCGCGTCGCCGTCATGGAGAAGGGCGTGCTCGTCGAAACGAATACGACGGAGGCGCTGTTCGCGAATCCGCAGCATCCCTATACGAAGCGATTGCTCGACAGTGAGCCGCGTCGCGCAATCGAGAGCGTGCCTGACGATGCGCAGAACGTGCTGTCGATCGAGGGGCTCGCGGTCGACTATCGAACGAACGCGAAAGGCTGGCGGTCGTTGCTCGGCAGGACGGCGTTCCGCGCGCTGCACGAAGTCGACCTCACGCTGCGCCGCGGCGAGACGCTCGGCATCGTGGGGGAATCTGGCTCCGGCAAGTCGACGCTCGCATCGACCGTGCTCGGCTTGCAACGGCCAGCAACTGGCGACGTCAAGGTGGCCGGCAAGTCGCTGCGCGAATACCGCTCGTCGAGCAAGGCCTGGCGTGCACTGTGCGCGCGCATGCAGGTGGTGTTCCAGGATCCGTTTGGCTCGCTTTCGCCGCGCATGACGATCGAGCAGATCGTCGGCGAGGGATTGCGGGTTCATCGTCGGCGGCTCGATGCGGCGGAACGCCGGGCGCGTATCGTCGAGCTGCTCCAGGAGGTCGGTTTGCCCGCCGACGTGCTGCCGCGTTATCCGCACGAATTCTCGGGCGGTCAGAGACAACGGATCGCGATTGCCCGCGCGCTTGCCGTAGAGCCCGAACTGATCGTGCTCGACGAGCCGACGAGTGCGCTCGACGTATCGGTGCAGCAGCAAGTGCTCGGCCTGTTGACGCGTTTGCAGAAAAGGTATGGGCTCAGCTACCTTTTCATCACGCATGATCTCGCCGTGATCCGCGCGATGGCGCATCGCGTGGTCGTCATGAAAGCTGGCCGGATCGTGGAGGCCGGCGACGCGCTCGACGTGTTCGACGCACCTTCGCATCCCTATACCCAGTCGTTGCTCGCGGCGTCGATTCTGCAGAACGCCGCAGCGCTCAAGGAGAACATTGCATGATCGAAGAACTCTGGACATCGGCCGCGCGCGCATTGCGCAGCGATGCCGATTTCTGGTCGGTGCGTTTCGTGGACGAACGCAAGGACGAGCACGTCGTGCGCAACGACGTGGCCTTGCCGCTTTCCACCGCACGCGAGCGCGGCGCGATGGTGACGGCGTGGGCCGGTGCGGGCGCGGGCTATGCGGCGACCGCGGATCTTTCGGCAAGCGGCCTGCAACGCGCGCTCGACATCGCCACCGCACGTGCGCAGGCGAGCGCGGCACACACGCTCATCGACCATCGCGAGATTGCGCGGCCGACGCAAAGCGGCAGCTATGTGTCACCGAATGCACAGGGCGCTCTGCCGTCGCGGCGCGAATGGCTTGAACGGCTCGCGCACGAATGCGCGGCTGCAAACCTGGGCGAGCGCATCGTCGAGCGCGTGGCCGGCATGCAAGTGACGCACTGCGATCAGCTTTACGTGACGAGCGATGGCGTGCGCATCGATCAACAGTTGCGCTTTCTCATGCCGAGCCTTTCGGCAGTCGCGCACGGCGATGGCGACACCCAGGAGCGAACGCTCGCGGGCCACTATGGGACGCTCGCGCAGGGCGGCATGGAAATCCTCGCGCGCTACGGCTTTGACGGCGCGGGTGCGCGCGTGGCCGACGAGGCGCTGCAACTGCTGGCCGCGCCGAACTGTCCCAGCGGCCGCCGCGACCTGCTGCTGATGCCCGACCAGATGATGCTGCAAATTCACGAATCGATTGGCCACCCACTCGAACTCGACCGCATTCTCGGCGACGAGCGCAATTTCGCGGGCTGGAGCTTCGTGAAGCCGGAGATGTTCGGTCACTACCAGTACGGCTCGGAATTGCTGAACGTGACCTTCGATCCGGATGTGCGCGAAGAGGCTGCCGCCTATGCGTTCGACGACGACGGCAGCGCAGCCAGCCGCCAATATCTGATTCGTGCCGGCGTGCTGGAACGGCCGCTCGGCGGCGCGCTGTCACAGCAGCGGGCGGGACTGCCTGGCGTGGCGAACTCGCGCGCATCCAACTGGAACCGGCCGCCCATCGACCGCATGGCGAACCTCAACATTGAACCCGGTGAATCGTCGCTCGACGTGCTGATCGCGGGCATCGAGCATGGCATCCTTATGAAAACCAACACGTCCTGGTCCATCGACGATCATCGCAACAAGTTCCAGTTCGGCTGCGAATTCGGCCAGCTGATCGAGAACGGAAACCTCACGCAGGTCGTCAAGCGTCCGAACTATCGTGGCGTTTCCGCGAGCTTCTGGCGCAGCCTCGCCGCGGTTGGCAATGCATCCACGCGCGAAATCTACGGCACACCAATGTGCGGCAAGGGTGAACCCGCGCAGGTGATCCGTGTGGGTCATGCGTCGCCCGCTTGCGTGTTTTCGAACGTCGAAGTATTCGGAGGCGCGTGATGATCGAGATGCTTTTCCCGCGCGGCGTCGAGGCGATCGACTGGCACGCGCGCTTCATGATGCTCGCCGGCGCGATTGAGCGCCTGCGCCGACCCGGCGAGACCGTGCTTAGTTCGTTTGCGGGCGAGCGGTCGGATTTCATCCGCTTCAACGCGGGCAAGGTGCGGCAAAGCGGTCAGGTGGAGCAGGGGCGCTTGACACTGCGGCTCGTGAACGGCGCGCGTCAGGCGTATTTCACGCTCGACCTGAGCGGCGACACCCACACCGACGTGCGTGACGTGGACAAAGCGCTCGCGGCGCTGCGCGAAAGCCTGCTGGACGCACCCGACGATCCCCATGTGCTGTTCGATAGCACGGCGTGGTCGCGCAGCACGCACCGCAGCGGCAGGCTCCCGCAGCCGCAATCGCTCGTCGAACTCGTCGCGCAGTGTGCGCAGGGTCTCGATTTCGTGGGCTTCTACGCGGGCGGCACGGTCTTGCGCGGCTTCGCCTCGACCTCGGGTAGCCGCGGCTGGTACGAAGTGGAGAATTTCAATTTCAGCTGGTCCCTCTATCAGCCCAACGGGCGCGCGATCAAGACGACCTACGCGGGCGACGCGTGGGACGACGTCGTGTTCGCCGGCAAGGTGAGCGAGGCGGCGGCGCGCTTGCCCGTGTTGCTGCGTACGCCGCGCGTGCTCACGCCGGGCGGCTATCGCGCCTGGCTCGCACCGGCGGCGCTTTCGGAGCTGGTCGAATCGATGGCCTCGAATGGCTTTTCGGCGCGTGCCCAGGCGAACTCGATGAGTCCACTCTACAAGCTCCACACCGGCGCGTCCGCGTTCGACACGCGCGTGGCGTTTGCGGAATCGCTTGAACTTGGCATCGCACCCGGTTTCAACGACGACGGCTATCTACGCGAGAGCGTGCCACTGATAGACGCGGGTCGCAGCGTTGGCCAGCTAACGAGCGCGCGTTCTGCGCGCGAGTGCGGGCTCGAACCGAACGGCGCACTGCCGGAGGAACTGCCCACCTCGCTTGCGATGGCCGGCGGCGACCTCGTCGAGGACGACGTGCTCGCACGCCTCGGTACCGGACTTTATGTCGGCAACCTGTGGTACGTGAACTTCTCGGACCGCATGAATTGTCGACTAACCGGCATGACGCGCTTCGCGACCTTCTGGGTGGAGGACGGCGAGATCGTTGCGCCCGTCGACGCGATGCGCTTCGACGACAGCCTCTATGGCCTCTTTGGCGAACGTCTCGAAGCGCTGGGCGCACGTACGGAACTGCTGCTCTCGGACTCTACGTGGGGACAACGCGCGGCCGGCGGCATGCAACTGCCAGGCGCGCTGGTGAAGTCGTTCGAGCTTGTGTTGTAGCGCGGCGCGCAGGCCAGGTGGTCACGCATTACGCAAGTGCAGCTGTATCGCAAGTCCGGTTTCGAGATCGAAGGGCGGCTGCGTGGCTATATGCTGCGCCAGGGCGTCCTTGTCGATGCGTATCTGATGGGGCGCCTGAGCGCGCCACTGCCTCACATTACGGAGTGACGCTCGATGAATCACCATGGTGACGCCGTGGCGGCCCACGTCGCGTTCGCGAAGACGGTGCGTCTACGCGCTGCCGAACTTGATGATTGCGAGGCGATCGCCGCGCTCATGAACCTGCCTGGTGTGCGGCCCGGCATTCTTTCGCCCGGTTATCGCACCGCCGCATCGCTGCGCGACTGGCTCGAGAATCTCGCAGCGAATTCGATGATAGTCCTCGCCGAATGTGAAGGGCGTTTGATCGGACAGGCTGGACTCATGGTGCACACGGGGCGGCGCGCGCACAGCGCTTCGCTTGGCATCGCGGTGCACGACGCGTATCACGGCTGCGGCGTGGGCTCGCTGCTACTCGGTGCGCTACTCGAAGCCGCCGACAATGCGCTCGGCCTGCGCCGCATCGAGCTCAGCGTATTCGCGGACAATGCCCCGGCGATCGCGCTGTACCAGAAGTTCGGCTTCGTGATGGAAGCGCGCGCCCGGGCCGACGCTGTACGCGACGGTGCGCTGCACGACGTCTTCCATATGGCGCGCATCGCCAGCGCGCCCGAATTCGGTCCGGCGCAAGTGCCCACGGATTCCACGGCAGCCCTCTGACCCAGGACCCCACAGGTGCCCTTCTTCTTCATCGACAGACCGGTTTTCGCGTGGGTGATCGCGTTCGCCGTGATGGTGGCCGGTGCGCTTGCCATCACGCAGTTGCCAGTCTCGCAGTATCCGCGCCTTGCGCCGCCGCGCGTCGTCATCTCCGCGACTTACCCCGGCGCGACAGCCGAGCAGATCGACAGCGACGTCGCGAGCCTGATCGAGCAGAGCCTCGACGGCGCAGACGGGCTTTCGCACTACGAGACGACGAGCGACGCGCTCGGCGAGCTCGAGATCGATGTCATGTTCACGCCCGGCACGAATCCCGACCTGGCCATGGTCGACGTGCAGAACCGCCTGAAGCAAGTCGAACCGCGTTTGCCGCAGCAGGTCGTGCAGCAGGGCATCAGTGTCTTCAACGCGGCGAACACGTTCCTCATGCTCGTCACGCTGGTGTCGACCGACGGCACACGCGATTCCACGACATTGAGCGACTATCTGAACCGTTATCTGCTGCGCGAACTGAAACGCACGCCAGGCGTCGGCTCGGCTGAACTGTGGGACGCTGACGAAGCGATGCGTATCTGGCTCGATCCGGTGAAGCTGCGCGAATACAGCCTGTCGCCCGCCGACGTCAGCGCCGCGGTCCGTGCGCAGAGTTCGAGCGTCACGGCGGGCGCGATCGGCGATGCGCCAGCCACGGCCGGGCAGGCGCTGACCGCGTCCGTCAACGTGCATGGGCAGTTGCGCACACCGGCCGAGTTTGCCGCGGTCGTGCTGAAGGCGCAGCCGGGCGGGGGCGTGGTGCGGCTTGGCGACGTGGCCCGCGTCGAGGTTGGGCGCGACAGCTATACCTTCTGGTCACGCCTGAACGGCCATTCGGCCGCGACCGTCGGCATCCAGCTCGGGCCGCTCGGCAACGCGCTCGCCACATCCAACGCGATCCGCGCGCGCATCGACGCATTGTCGAAGACCTTGCCAGCGGGCATCGACGTGCGGATTCCCTACGACGGCGCGCACTTCGTCAAGATTGCCATCAAGGAGGTCGTCCTGACGCTCTGCGAGGCGATCGTCCTCGTCTTCTGCGTGATGTGGCTGTTCCTGCGCGAACTGCGCTACGCGCTCGTGCCGACCGTCGTGATTCCCGTCACGCTGCTGGGCTCGTTCCTCGCCATGCACGCGTTCGGCCTCTCGATCAACGTCTTCACGTTATTCGGGCTCGTGCTTGCGATCGGCATTCTCGTCGATGACGCGATCGTCGTCGTGGAAAACGTCGAACGGATCATGCACGAGGAGGGACTGGCGCCGCGCGAAGCGACGCGCAAGGCGATGCGGCAGATCGGCGGCGCAATCGGCGGCGTGACGGCCGTGCTCATTGCCGTCTTCCTGCCGATGGCGTTTTTCAGCGGCGGCGTGGGCGGAATCTACCGGCAGTTCTCGATCGCGATGATCTCGGCGATTCTGGTCTCGGCGTTCATGGCGCTTTCGCTCGCACCTGCACTCTGCGCGAATCTCCTCGAGCCGCCGCGGGACCATAACGCTTTGCGCGGCGGTGTCGCCGCGCGCTGGCTTGCGAAGTTCTCCTCGGGCTTCGATGGGGCGACGCGTCGTTACGGCGTCTGGGTGGCGCGATTGCTCGGGCGCTCGAAGCTGGCCTTCGCCGTGCATCTCGCGCTGATCAGTGCGGCGGCGCTGCTCTACGCGGCGATGCCCGGGGGCTTCTTGCCGACGGAAGACCAGGGGCAGCTTCAGGTGATGGTGCAGCTGCCGTCCGGTGCTTCGCAGGAGCGGACCTTCGCGGTGCTGCGCCAGGTTGAATCGATCCTGCACAAGGAGCCCGCCGTCGAAAACGTGACCTCGGTGATCGGCTGGAGTTTCGCGGGCAGCGGGCAGAACGTCGGCATGGCCTTCGTGTCGCTGAAAGACTGGGAACGACGCAATGTCAATGCAGTGACATTGCGCGAAAGACTGAACCGCGAATTCGCCAGGATCCTCGACGGCGAAGTGTTCGCGCAGTTGCCGCCATCGGTGCCCGGGCTCGGCCACGCCGACGGTTTTACGTTCCATCTCGAAGATCGCGGCGGCGTGGGCAAGGAGGTGCTGGACGCGGCGCGCGAGCGCCTGATCGAACTCGCGAAGCAAAGCCGCATGCTGGCCGACGTGCACTCGGAGACGCTGCCTGACGCGCCGCGCGTAACCGTCGAGGTCGACCGCATGAAGGCCTATGCGATGGACGTGTCGTTCGATGCCATCGCCAACGTACTCGGCGCGACGTTTGGCACGTCGTACATCGCCGATTACCCAGCGGGGGGACGCATGCTGCGCGTGCTCGTCGGCGGCGATGCTGCGACCCGGATGACGGACACCGATCTGCTCGCGCTCACGGTGCGCAACCAGGCGGGCAAGATGGTGCCGTTCTCGGCTTTCGCGTCGCTGCGCTGGGCGCGCGGGCCGAGCGTCCTGACGCGTTATAACGGCTACCCGGCGCTCGACGTGACGGGCCGCGCCGCGAACGGTTACAGCTCCGGTGCCGCGATGGCCGAAATGGAGCGGCTCGCGGCCCAGTTGCCCGAAGGTATCGGGTTCGAGTGGGCCGACGTGTCACTCGCCGAGACGCAGGCGGCGCAACAAACGCCGCAGTTGCTGGCGTTGTCGCTGCTCGCCGTGTTCATGGCGCTCGCGGCGCTTTACGAAAGCTGGACGATTCCGTTGTCGGTGCTGGTTGTCGTGCCGCTCGGCATCATCGGCGCGGTTGCAGCGATGTTCTTGCGCGGCTTGCCGAACGATATCTACTTCAAGATCGGCGTGGTGACGGTCATCGGCCTCGCGGGCAAGAATGCGATTCTGATCGTGCAGTTCGCGCGCGATCTGCATGCGCGCGGAGAGGGTCTCGCCGATGCGATCGTCGAGGCGTGCACGATGCGCTTTCGACCGATCGTCATGACGTCGGCGGCATTTCTAGTCGGTGTCGTACCGCTTGTGTTCTCGACGGGCGGTGGCGCTGAAAGCCGCCACTCGATTGGCACGGGTGTGTTCGGTGGCATGATCGTCGCAACAATACTTGGGTTGATGTTTACGCCGGTCTCGTTCTATGTCTGCACGCGGGGCATGCGCAGGCGGCGTCGTGCAGAGGGCACGTCGGCGTGGAAACGGCGCACGCTGGAGGCCGCGCTCGATCGCGCCGTCACGGCGGAGGTGAAGCAGGGCGATTAGGGCAGTTATGCGAAATCGAGTGCAGTGGGCGACCAGACCCTTGTGCCTTTCCCGACATGCGCGGATTCTCCTCGCGCAACCTGAAATACATGCGCGCGCTGGCGCAAGCTTTTCCGCAGCCGGAACTTGTGCAAAAGCCCGTTACACAAAATTCCGTGGTCGCATGTCGTCACGCTGCTCGACAAGCTCGACGACGGCGCCCAGCGGCTCTGGTGCGCAGAAAAATCGCTCGAGCACGGCTGGTCGCGTAGCGTGCTGATGATGCAGATCGAGACGGTGGCACATGCGCGTGCTGGCAGCGCCGTCACGAATTTCGCCGACCGGCAAGGCCCCCGGCTTCGGCGATCGCCGCAAGGCCATGCTCAAGGACATCGCCGTGCTCACCGGCGCGACTGTGATCTCCGAAGAGATGGGCAAGCAACTTCAGAACGCAACACTTGAGGACTTGGGGCGCGCCAAGCGCGTGGAAGTTCGCAAGGGCGACACGATCATCATCGACGGCGCAGGCGACGAAAAGCGCATCGAGGCACGCGTGAAGTCGATACGTGCGCAGATCGAGGAAGCGACTAGTGACCACGATCGGGAGAAACTGCAGGAGCGCGTTGCAAAGCTCGCAGGCGGCGTGGCCGCGATCAAGGTCGGGGCGGCGACCGAGGTCGAGATGAAGGAAAAGAAAGACGGCGTCGACGACGCGCTGCACGCGACCCGCGCGGCAGTGGAGCAGAACGCCGCGTCGATTGCCGGACTGATCCTGACGACGGATGCAACGGTGGCTGAAGCGCCGAAGGACGAAAAGCCGGCGCAGGCTAGCGCGCCGGAACTGGAGTATTAACCTCCTTCGGCTCCGCTCCGCTCCGCACCGGTCAGCGAGGCTACCCGGTGCATTTTCTTCATGGCATGTGGGTCGTACTGGATTCGAACCAGTGACCAACGGATTAAAAGTCCGCTGCTCTACCAGCTGAGCTAACGACCCAATCCTCTCCTTTTCGCCGTTATAGCGCTTTGGACGCTCGCCCTAACTGATATCGATCGTGCGACTCGTGGACGGTGCCGGCTCCGTTTTCGGCACGGTCAACGTGAGCACGCCATTGTCGAATTTCGCAAGCGCGCGACCGGGATCGGCGTATTCCGGCATCGGGATCGTGCGTACGAAGCGTCCATGAGCACGCTCCAGCCGATAGCAGCCGTTTTCCTCACTGTGCACGTCCTGCTTTTTCTCACCGCGCAGCACGATCGCGCCGTCCTCGACGCTTGCCCTCACGTCTTCGCGCTCCATCCCGGGCAGTTCTGCGGTGACGCGCAGCACCGGTCCCTCGTCGACAACGTCGATGCGCGGCTGGAAGCGCGATGAACTGAAGTCGCCGAACCATCGTTCGAGCGCGCCGCGGCCAGCAAACGGGTCGTGAAAGAACTCTTCCACTGCGCGCCACGGCTCGCGGGAGAACAGTCGCGGAATGTCGGGCCATGCGCTGCGCCACTGTTCGCCGGCGGGCGTGCTCTCCGGGTTGTCCGCATCGGTTTTTCGCACAGTCCCGCGAAGGAACTTGAAGGGGTTCCACTTCTTCGGATCGCTGTTCATCGTTTCCTCCTCTGTGATCTGTCAGAGCGAACAGGATTGCATTCCTGCGTCACGGCGCGATCAGGACCCGGGCCTGCGCTGTCGGAGGGTGGCAGCCAGGCCGCCGCCACCTCGCGTGCTGCCTGGCGTTGCCGCCGACGCGCCGACTTCAGCCCGTACGCACTTCGATCCGCCGCGGACGCGCTTCGTCGCGGCGCGGGATCGTGAGCTTCAGTACGCCGTCCTTCAGGCTCGCCTCGATCTTGGACGTATCGAAGTCCGGGGAGAGCGTGAAGGTTCGCGCAAAGCGTGGCTCACGGATCTCGGCATGCTGCAGCCGCAGATTTGCCGGTGTCGGCACGACCGCCTCTGCCTCGATGGCGAGATTGCCGTCATGAACCCGCACATCGAGCTTCTCTTTGGTGACTCCCGGCAGGTCCGCCCACAACGTGACGCCCTGGGTGTCCTCGTAGATATCGACAGCGGGAGTGATCGTCATCCGCCGCGCGGACGACCCGCTTTCGCTGCGCGTCACCGCGGACGGTTCGCGCTTGCTCAGTTCAGTGGTATCGCTCATTTTCGCCTCCTGGAATTACTGGACGGTGATCGCGCGAGGCTTCGACGATTCGCGCTTGCCGATAGCGATCGACAGGCAGCCATTCTCGTAGCGCGCCTCAACCTTGTCGGGGTCTGCGTTCTCCGGCAGCTCGATGACCCGCCGGAACGGGCCAGTGAAGCGCTCCTGCGCATAGACCCGGCCATCCTCGCCGGTATCCGGTCGCGCTGGCTTGCGCTCACCGCTGATGGTCAGCAGCCCTTTATCGATCGATATGTCGAGTTCGGCCGCATTGACGCCGGGTGCAAACGCGACGATGTGAATCGAGTCGTCGGTGGCGCCAATGTTTACAGGCGGGAGCGAGCCGAGGCGGCTTGCCCGAAGACTGGAGGGGAAAGTACCGAAGAAGTTTGCCATCTGCCGCTGCAGCCGGTCGAACTCGCTGAAGAGGTCAGTGCCAGAGTAAAGATCGCTCATGATGTAGTTCTCCTCAAGTGACGCATGGAGGTGAACCAGCCTACGCGCTCCGGTTCGCCTGCCAGCGTCTGGCAAATAAATCGAAACACGCAGCGTGCGATCCAGTGAGCACCGCACGTCTGCCTGAGCGAAACTTAAGATAGGCTCTGCGGCAGATTTTTCAAGGGAAGAGTGCAGGGGCACGCTTGAAATTTTTGAGGCCGGTCCTATTATCGCGGACGAGGCCGTTTGACCACAGGAGGAGGTCATGGAATTCGATACAGACTGGTTGACGCTGGGCCCGCACCGCGTGCGGCTGCGCTCGACGAAGGGCTTCCCGACGGAAGCCATGCGCAAGGCGGTGGAGGTCGTACGCATTGCGGTCGACAGCAACATGAGCGCCCGCGCGCGCCTCGTAGAAGTTGTCTGCCGCCAGGAGAAGATTTACGAAGTCACGATTGGCACAACAGTGGCAAAGGACAAGGCATGTGCGCCACAACTCGAAACTTTTATCGCTGGCGTGCTTGGGCTCCCATCGGACCACATCAACCTGATCGTCACGACGGTGGAACAGTCCGAAGTGGATTTGCACTTTGGCGTGTATGAGAGGATGCTCGCCGAAAAGCTCGGTACGGCGCCGCCAATCCAGTGACACGGCAGGCTCGCAAGCGGAACAACGGTCTGCTGGCACAGCCCCGATAGGCTACCCCTAACTACGGGGTGTGCCAGTGTCTGGTCACGCGGATTCAGACGCCTAAAAGTCTGACGATTTCCCGTGTGGCGCGCGTTGCGATCTGTCTTTACGCGGCGGTGCGGCTGACGCCTTACCTCGGCAGTACCAAGGCATCGGCAGCATTGAAGAACTTGAATTTTTTAGTGAGTTAAACTAATTTATATCCAGCTCAGGCAGTGTGCTGAATCATCCACTAATTGCACACTGCGTGTTTCGATTTGTTTGCCCCGCAGCATGGCAGGCGAACTGGAGCGCGCAAGCCCGTTCTCTTCCTTGCTGCCTATAAGGAGAAGACAATGAGCGACCTTCACCCACGCCCGTACTCCAATCTGTTCGAGCATCTGAACCGCACGACTGCCTCCGTTCTCGACGTTCTACGATCGCTTCGGGAACGCGCTGGTCGCTTGCTCGATGCACAGGTCACCGCGATGCGAACCACGATCCGACGGTGGATCTCGCACATACGCAGGCGCTAGCGCAAAGTGATTGACAAAGCATGCGGCACCGATGCCTTTCACCACAGCGGCCAATGGGACAGGGGCGCCAGGCTCGCTTAGCCGTTGGCGCCGCCGAAATTGGTATCAGAACGGTCCTTGTGCATGACGGCCACGGCTGGCCAGAGGCGGACGCAACTTCGGCGGGCGGCTATGCTGCGTTCGTGCAGATCGCGTGTGAAGGCGAGGTCTGCGTTGACTGGCACATGCCGCAGCGTCTAAGGCGCTGGGCCGCGCGTGAGGATGCCGAAGCGCAGGCGATGGACTACGCAGTCCACCTGGTCGAGCGGCGCCCATTCGACGGACCGCCTCCGGATTTCCCGCAGGCCGCCTGATGGCGGCGTAAAACGTGAGCACAGGGACGATCCGTGATCGGCGTCCCGACCATCGCGCGCGAGGGCAGGCAAGCCGGCCGTGCGGCTGCCGTTGCCACGCTACGCGCGCTGCCGCAGTGCATCGACCAGCGCTAATGGGTTGCCGTGCCGGGCCACGCCGCGCCGCTGGTGTGGAGTTGCACATTGTCGGGGCACGCCGACCGCCGCCGCTACCGTATCAGCGTGAAGCGGCACGGCGTGGCATCTCGTTCATGCGTGATTTCTACAAGGGGCTGCGCGCACTGAACGTCGCCGATGAGCGTATCCGCTTCGAAGCATTCGGATCGCAACCGTCACTCGAACACGCATCAATGGCGTCGCGCGCCCCTTAGCTCACCAGCGGTGGCCGGGGGCGCCACGGTGACGTTCCGCCGGTCGGCCCGCATGATCGACTGGTCGGAGGAACAGGGCAGCGCTCTGGAACTGGCCGAGGCGAATGGAATAGCTGCACCTTCGTCGTGCCGTGTGGGTACGTGCGTCAGAAGGGTATTGCGGGCTGGCACATCGCTGCTTAAGGCCTGGCCGTATCTGCTGGGCGGCGTGAAAACTCTTCTGCTCTCATCAATTCCTACTTTTTTTTCTTCTCAGCACCGGTATCGGGAGGCGCACAGCGGGCAGGCAATCAGCCGCTTCCTTCGACGCGTTGCGAGTGAACAACCGCCATGACGACGGTGAAGACTTTGCGCTGAAGCGGCGTTCCTGGCGACTGTTGAGCGTGCTCAGTTCGCGGATACGCACGGCGACGAAACCTCGCCGCGACTGACATTTATGACAGCGCGTCCGCTCCGTCTACCGCGACCGACTTGCGCCGGTAGCCCGTGGTCGCGAGCAACAGGCTGCGCGTGTATTCGTGCTCGACCTGCTGCGCGCGAATGGATGCGATATCGCGTTGCTCGACAATCTCACCATGGCGCATGATCGCTACGCGCGAGCAGAGAAAGCCCACCACCGCCAGATTGTGGCTCACCAGCATCATTGTCAGATTCCGTTCGCGATGAAGCCGTTTCAGCAGGTTGAGGATTTCGGCTTGCACGGACACATCGAGCGCGGACGTCGGCTCATCGAGCAGCAGCACGCGCGGTTCGACGATCAGCGCCCGAGCAATTGCGACGCGCTGCCGCTGCCCTCCGGACAGCTGATGCGGATAGCGGAAACGATAAGACGGACCCAAGCCGACTTCGCGCAGCGCATCGACAATGCGTTCTTCCTGCCCGCCGATGCCGTTGATGGTCAGCGGCTCGCGCAAGCTCTGATCGATTGTGAAGCGCGGATGCAGCGAGCCGTACGGGTCCTGAAACACCATCTGCACGTCGCGTCGGAAGGAGCGGTCTAGTTTTTCTCCGAGCACGTGCGAACCGATTTTCATACGGCCGCCGGCAACGGGCGCGAGACCGGTCAACGCGCGCAGGATCGTCGACTTGCCGGAACCCGATTCGCCGACCAGTCCGAACACCTCACCTTCTCCGACATGAAAGCTCGCCGCGCGCACCGCGTCGAAGTGACCGGTCCTGGTTTTGAAGCGCACCGTCAAAGCGTCGACATCGATCATGCTGATTCTCCGGCCGGTTGCGTAAGCCATGCCGCGTCCCGCTTCAGCACGGGCAGTTGCTCGGGCGGATCGATAAGCGGTGGATTCGCCGCGAGCAGGGCGCGCGTATAGGGATGCTCGGCGTGGACGAGATCGCGTGCCGCGCACGTTTCCACGACGCGTCCCGCGAACATCACGACGACGCGGTCACAGAACGACATGACAAGGGGCAGGTCGTGGCTGATAAAAATGAGGCCGGTGTCATGCTTTGCGATCATCTCGTCGAGAATCCCGAGCACCTGCATCGAGACGAGCACGTCGAGCGCGCTGGTGGGTTCATCGGCGATCAGCAGACGCGGCCCGGACGACACCATCATGGCGATCATCACGCGCTGCCCCATGCCACCCGACAACTCGTGCGGGTAGGAGTCGGCGACACGCTCCGGATTGCGGATATGCACCGCTGCCAGCGCCTCGATGATTTTCTCGCGTATCTCGCGGCGGCCGAACTTCGGTCCATGCAGTTCGAACGCTTCGCGCATTTGCTGCGCGACGGTCATCACCGGGTTCAGTGAGTATTTCGGATCTTGCAGGATCATGCCCATCTGCTGGCCGCACAGTTGCCGGCGCTTGCGCACCGGCATGGCAAGCAGATCCTGACCGTCGAACTTCATCGCCTTCGCACGACATTGCGCCTCAGGCGGCAGCAGGCCGAGCAGCGCACGCCCGGTCAGCGACTTGCCGGAACCGGATTCGCCGACGATGCCAAGCCGCTCCCCGCGCCGCAGCGTCAGCGAAAGGCCACGCACCGCTTCAGTCAATTCGCCGCCATGACCGCGAAAGCCGATTTGCAGGTCGTCGATTTCACACAAAGGATGGGGCATATCGACTGGCATGTCAGCCTCCCTGGCGTGGATCGAAGACGTCCCGCAGACCGTCGCCGAGCAGGTTGAAGGCGAGACTCACCAGCAGAATGGCGAAGCCGGGAATAGTGGCCACCCACCACGAATCGAGCAGCACGTTGCGGCCTGACGCGACCATGAAACCCCACTCGGGGCTGGGCGGTTGTGCGCCGAGGCCAAGGAATCCGAGGCCCGCGACAGTGAGAATGATGCCGGCCATATCGAGGGTCGCGCGCACGATCACCGACGACGAGCACAGCGGCATGATGTAGAGCAGGAGAATGCGCTTGCGCGAGGCGCCCTGCAAGCGCGCGACGTGAATGAAATCGGCTTGCACGAGCCGCAGCGTTTCCGCCCGCGCGAGGCGGGCATAGGCCGGCCACGCGGTAATCGAAATGGCGATCACCGCGTTGATCACACCGGGCCCCAGTGCGGCCGCGAAAGCGAGCGCGAGCACGATCTTAGGAAAAGCGAGTGCTACGTCGGTGATCCGCATCAGCACGTTGTCCACCCAGCCGCCGAAGAAGCCGGCAGTGGTGCCGATCAAAAGCCCCACGGGAACCACGATCACCACGACGAGGATCGCAATCGAGAGCGTAAGGCGTGAACCGTAGATCAGACGCGAGAGGATATCCCGGCCAAGCTGGTCGGTGCCGAACCAGTGCGATGGCGAACCCGGCGGCAGCAGGCGGTCGGAGAGGACTTGCTGCAACGGATCGTGCGGTGCGATCAGCGGCCCAATCGCCGCGATGATGATCAGCAAGGCCAGAATCAAGAGGCCGAAGACCGACAGCGGATTGCCCGCGAAGCGTCGCCAGCGCCGGTAAGCGAGGCCAAGCGCGGCCTGCTTGCGTGACGCGGGCGTCTCGCTCAGCAGCCAGTCTTTCCATCGTCGGGGCGCGGCATTCATCGGCCAGTCCTGCGTTTGCATGGATTCATCGGTAGGGGGACGCACGAAAGAGACCTCCGCAATGTCAGCGGGCGCGTGGATCGAACACGCGATAGAGCGCGTCGGTCAACAGGTTGAGCGCGATAAACGTGACGCCGATCACGAGCGTGCTGCCGAGCACGGCGTTCATATCGGCGTTCAGGAGGGCGCCCGTCAGATACGAACCGATACCGGGCCACGCGAAGACGATTTCGGTCAGCACCGAGCCTTCGAGCAGATAGCTGTACGTGAGTGCGATTACGGTCAGAAGCGGCACGGCGATATTGCCGAACGCGTGGCGCCAGATCACCAGGCGCTCGGGCAAGCCTTTCGCGCGCGCCGTGGTGATGTACTCCTGGTTGAGTTGATCGAGCATGAACGAACGCGTCATGCGGCTCAGATAGGCGACCGAGTAGTAGCCGAGAATGGCCGCGGGCAGCGCGATATGCGAGAACGCATTGAAGAACACGTCCCATTCGCCGGCGATGAGCGAGTCGATCAGCAGGCTGCCTGTGCGCGTATCGACCATGCCGTCGAATACCGGATCGACGCGTCCCGGTCCCGCCACCCAATGCAGCTTCGCGTAGAACAGCAGCAGGCCCATCAGCCCGAGCCAGAACACCGGGACCGAACTGCCGACGAGGCCGACGAAGCGCGCGACGTGATCGATCCAGCGGTTGTGGCGCACGGCGGCGATCACGCCCAGCGGCACGCCGATCAGCACGCCGATGATGGTCGACAGGGTCGCGAGTTCGAGCGTTGCGGGAAACACCCGCTGGATGTCCTCGATCACGGGATGCGCGGTCAGCAGCGACATACCGAAATTGCCATGCAGCACATCGCGCACATAGATCAGGAACTGCACTGCGAGCGGCGCATCGAGCCCGAGTTGAAGACGCGCCGCCGCGTAGGCTGCGGCTGACGCGCGATCGCCGAGAATCGCCAGCACCGGATCGATCGGTATTTTGCGGCCGATCACGAACGTGACCGCCAGCAACCCGGCGAAGGTGATCACGAGCGTGACGATCCAGCGCACGAGGCGCAAGGTCCAGCGCACGCTGGCGCTTTCAACCGAAAGCGCGCGCATGCGCTCGAAAGTCGTGAGGCGAGTGGACATGGCAAGTTCCTCGGTCGAAGGCGAAGCCCGGACAGTCTCGCCTCCACCGCAAACGTTACTGCTTCTTCAGATCACGATACGACACGAGGTCGTTGATCGGACCCACCTCGAGACCCGTTACGCCCGGTCGCGCGGCCACCTGCGAGACCTGCTGGAACATGATCACGAAGGGGGAACTCGCGAGCACCTGCTTCTGCATGGTCTGGTACAACTCGGCGCGCTTCGCCGTCGACGATTCGGCGAGCGCCGCGTTGGTTTCCTTCGTCAGGCCGGGGATGTCCCACGAATTGCGCCACGCGAGCATCTTATAGGTCGACTTGTCGGAATTGTCGGGATTCCAGGTGAATCCCTGGGCGTTGCTGTGCGGGTCGATGTAATCGGCGGACCATTCGCCGATATAAATGTCATGCGAGCGCGAGCGGTACTTGGCGAGCGTCTGCTTGTTGTCGCCGGGGATGATCTGTACCTTGATGCCGCCTTGGGCAAGGTTGGCCTGGACTGCCTCGGCGATTTCGCTGTACGGGTAGCCGTTACGCACGTCCATCGTCACGGAAAAGCCGTTCGGAAGCCCGGCCTTTGCCAGCAGTTCCTTGGCCTTGGCGACGTTCTGCTGGTAGGGGTCGGTATTCAGCGCGCCGAGGAAACCTTCGGGGAGGAAGGTTTCGTGCACCTTGTAGGTGGTTTTGGCGACGTTGCTCTGAATCCCGTTGTAGTCGATCAGCCACTTCATCGCTTGCTGGACTTCCGGTTTGACCAGATTCGGATTCTTGACGTTCAGGCCGAGGTATAGAAGCGTCGCTTGCGGCACCGCGCTCACATGCGCCTTGCCGGACTTCGTGAGCGCGACGAGATCATCAGGACTCAGGTTGCGCGCCACATCGACGTCACCGTTCTCGAGCAGCAGGCGCTGGCTCGATGCTTCCGGCACGTGACGCAACACGATCCGCTTCATCGCGAGCGGTACGCGATAACCGTCGAAGCGCTGCAAGACGATGCTGTCGTTGGCAGACCATTTGACGAGCTTGTAGGCGCCGGAGCCGGCCTCGTTCGTGCGCAGCCATTCGTTGCCGAAGTCAGTGCCTTTCTGGTGCGTGAGCAGCAACTGCTTGTCCACCACCGAGGCAGGCCACGAACCGAGTACGTTCAGCACAAACGTCGGCGCGTATTTCTGGTCGGTCGTCACACTGACGGTTGTGTCGTCGACCTTCTTCACGTTGGCCAGCACGTTGTCTTTGGTCAAACCGATGCCTTGCAGCACTGCCGCCGCGCCTTTATCGAGGAGGACGGTGCGCTGGATCGACCACGCGACGTCGTCGGCGCTCAACGCGTTGCCCGAGTGGAACTTGAGACCTGGACGGATCTTGAACGTGAAGGTCAGGCCGTCGGGGCTCACGGTCCACGATTGTGCGACATCGCCGTTGAATTTCGACGGGTCTTTCAGATCGACCCTCACCAGCCGGTCATACGTATTCGCTACATATTCTTCCGGCACCAGTTCGTAGATTTCGCCCGGATCGAGCGTGGTGAATTCGTCGAGGAGCGTGGCCATGACGAACATGTCTTTCGGCGTCGCCGCCGCAGCGGGGACGGCGGCTGTGAACGACAAGGTCATGGCGGAGGAGATCACCGCCGCCGTCAGTGCATTGCGCAATACCAGTTTCATTGCCGCTCCATAAGGAATGGGTAGAGCCCGTCAGGGAACAACGGATGGAGAAATCGAACGCCATTACATAAGACGCAACGGACCGCTTTCGCTGTTATCGATCAATGGCAGCGCGCGGGAGCCAGGCAACTCGTAATGCCACCATTCGCTCTTGATGTGGATGAAGCCGGCGGCGTGCATGATGCCGAGCAGTAACAGGCGGTTACGCTGCACATGCGCGGGCAGGCCAGTGTGGAAGTGTTCGGACTCGATCGTCATGGCGTCGAAGCCCGTGCCCATGTCGAGTTCGTTGCCGTCGGCGTCGAGCAGCGTCAGATCGATCGCCGTGCCGCGGCTATGGTTCGAACCGCGGCCAAGCTCAGCGATGTAGGTCGGGTCGGGCAGAAAATCCCACAGCACCTGTTGCGCCTGGGGCGGACGGTACGCATCGAAAATCCTCAGGGTCAGGCCGGCGTTGCGGGCAATCTCCACTGCTTCGCGCAAAGCGGCTTCTGCGGGTTCGAGCAGCAGGCAGTGAGCTTCCTTGTAGATGGGCTTGCCTGTCAAATTGCGCTCGGTGGCATAGACGAGGTCGATGTCCACGCCATGCGTGGCGGCGGTGATTTCGATGAGTCGCGGTTGTGTCATGGCGGGCGCGTTCAGATTCCGGATGTGACAGGTTTAGAGATCGAACTGGTTGAATTCGCCTTGCAGCTCGCTGCGACGCGTTCGTCGATCGCGGCCCCCAGTTGAGCAACGATCGCGGTAATCATCAGCAGGTTGAACAGACAGCTGAGCGGCGCCAGCGAGTCACAGAACTGGCCGACATCGGTTTTGATCTGCAACAAATCGCAGTCGAATTCACGAGCCCACGGGCAATAGATGTCGGTGGCCAGTGAAATTGCCCGCCACGATGCGCCGCGGCTTCACAGTAGCGGCGCGCGATCACCGGGTAGGCGCGCGTGTCGGTAATGACGAGGGACGGTGCGGCGAATTCCGAGTTCAGCGAATCGACGCATGAGCCGGACATGCCGTCGGAGTACAAGACGCGCGGACGGATGTATTCGAGGTAGCCGTAGAACGCGTTGCCGGTGCCGCGGGTCGACTGGATGCCGAGGATATATACGGCGTCCGCTTGGGAGATGCGCTCCGCGATGCGGGCGAACATGGGCGATTGCGCCAACTGGTACACATGCTGGATCGTGTCGACGAGTTGCAGCGAGTGGGTCAGGGCGCGAGTTTGGAGGTTTTCCCCGTTTTTGCCGTGGCGCGGGGCGTTGGCCAACTGTTCGCGCATACACCGGTATTCGTCGAGCCGGTCGGTAATCATCCACGGGCGCCCCTGCGCGCCGCGCAGTTCGCGCTTGAGGTCGTCGAGGTTGCGATAGCCGACGCTGCGCAGGAAACACCCCACGGAGATTCCGCTGGTGGCCGTTTGCTGCGCGATCTGATCAGCCGTTGCCAGGCCTAGTCGCTCGAGATGCGCCAGCATATAACTGGCAATGCGCTGGGGCGTTGGAGTGAGTTCGGCAAAGTGGGCCTCGACGGTCTGTGCGAAAGCGGTCGGCATGTCAGCGCGGATGGATTTATGGTTAATTGCCTGTCATATATTTCGTCAATGACACACATCTAACAAAGCCAATAAAGTCAGCGCCAGCTTAAAAAATCAATTGGATGCGCTGTTCAATAGCTTCTGGCCGAGACTTCCGCTCACGGTTCCTCCGCGTGCCTGGGTGGATGCCGCTATTCGATGCCCTCATTCTGTGGCTCCAAAGTTTTGTCCCCTAATGATGACCTGGCGGGGTTTGGATGTCGATCAGCGAAGCCATCCTACTCCGGACATGGATAACCATCGACGCGCAGGCCGCAAGTAACGCGGGAAGGGCGCCGAGCAAATCCGGTTGTGCACGTGGACCTTTATCTTCTCTCGCGCAGAGGCAATCGCCTCAAGCCCGCGGCGGTGGAATTCGCCTCGCGACTAAAGCTGGCAGCAGCGAATCTGGCTAGATAGTCCGGAGCGCCTCAACGCTGCAGGTCATCAAGTGGCTCACAAAGCGAGGAACTTCCTGGCCGAGAATACAGGTCGAATGGCCACTCCATTCCAGTAACGGAGCCGGGCCGGCACCGGCCGTGCTCATGCTCACGACGATGCACAGTTCGAAGGGGCTTGAGTGGGACCAAGTCTGGATCACACGCTCCGAAGAGACCATCGTTCCGGTCCCAAATCAACCGAGCCAGAAGAGCGGCGACTGTTCTACGTAGCAATGACCCGCGCGCGCGACGCTGACGTTTTCCGCCACCTCAAAAAACTTCGCTTCGCGATTCGTAGCTGAGGCACAGGTCGAGCAGCCGGCGCGAGCTGCCTGAAGGTGGAAATGCCCATCTGCTCGGCGGTCGCGACGATTAGCTATCGCAGTCCTGCCCGCCCCGCGAAAGTGACGATGCGACAAGATCGTGGCGCGTCTGCGTCCGCCGGGTGGAGTTTCTTCGTTCCAGCCGCCATGCGACACATACCGCGCCGATCGTCAACGGTGCGCCAATGAGCATCCCCATGCTCGGCTGCTCGTCCAGAAAAAGCCACCCTAGCACGACCGCCACCACAGGATTGACAAACGTGTACGTTGCGACCAACGTCGGTTGAACACGGTCGAGCAGCCACACGTACACCGAAAATGCAACGACAGTACCCGCTATCGTCAGGTAAGCCAACGCGACGAGCGAAGATCCTGAGATTCGATCCGGTCGGAAAAGCTGCGCTTCGCGGGCTCCTGCGCTCAGCGCTGCAAGCACGATGCCGCCTGAGAGAAGTTCAATCCCCGAAAGTCTCAGGCCTTGTTTCGTGCCGCCGAAGTTTTGCACGGCGACGGTTGCGAGCGCCCACGAAAAACTCGAGCCTAACAGCGCGGCGAGCCAAAACGCGTCGATAGCCCCCGACGAAGAGGGAGCCCAGGCAATGACGCCTACCCCGGCAAAGCCCGCGCCGAGCGCGAGCCATACGGACCGCGAAGGCGCGCGTTGACCCGGTAGCGGGAAGCGCAGCAGGGCGATCCAGAACGGGATCGTGGCGAGCATGACCGCGGCAAGTCCGGACGGCACATGCCGCTGCGCGAGCGCCAATACCCCATGGCAACCTACGAAAAACAGGAGTCCGCAAACAATTGCCAGCAGCAGCGTTCGCGGCGTCAGTGGGTCGCGTTCGCGCAAGGCACCCCAAAGGAGCAGTATGGTCCCGCCGGCCAGACAGCGGATGCACATCAGCATCAGTGGCGGGAACGAGCGCAACGCGATGGCGACGCAAAGATACGTCGACCCCCAGACGACGTAGATGATTGAAAACGCGATGAGCAAGCGTACACGCATTGGCGCATTCCACTAATACGTAACCGGTTAACAGGTTAGACTACGATCGGTATTTTGCAAGGAGTCGGCTATGAGCATGGTCAACACCGCGTCACAGGCGAGCAGCGCATTCGTCGTCACCGAGGACCCTTGCATACCGTTCGTGAATACGGTCGCATGGAGACTAACCGGGGAGCCTCAGGAGCGGCTCGAGTCCGCCCGCTCATTGCTGGTTGTGCTGAGGGAGCAGCGGCTGGTCGACGATGGCCTGCTACGTGCGTACGGCGCCCAATGGAAGAGCGATCCCAGGGCGGCTGACAACGCATACCGGCTTGCGATCGAAGCGCGCGAGGCGATCTATGCCGCCCTCTGCGGAGCCGCGAGGGAAAAGAAGACGCCGGCGGACCTGTCGTTGCTGTTTCGATTGCTCAGCGTCGACACGCCGGGCGCAACGCTGCTGCGCAAAAACGGTAGGTACGTCTGGTCATGGGACGCGAACGCGTTGCGCGCCGCGGCGTTGATAAGGCCATTCGTCGTCTCGGCGTTGGGGCTCCTGACGGGGCCACGCGCGAAACGGATCAAGCAGTGCGAAGACGCGCGCGGCTGCGGATGGCTTTTCGTCGATGAGAGCCGTGCGCAAAACAGGCGCTGGTGTTCGATGGGGGATTGCGGCAATTGCGCAAAAGCAAGGCGTAACTACGCGCGGCGGCGTGAATCCTCCTGAGCGTCTAAAACGATGGCATGCGTCGCAGGTATCTGTGAAGAAATGTGTTGCTCAAAACAATCGGCGGCTAGGGCGAAGCGATTCCGGTGTGACGTGTCGTCTCGCATCGTCTGCCGGTTGATGAAGCGGCCGTCGCTGAGCATGCAGAAGCAGAGTCCGTTGAAGGCGGCTTGGCGAAGGTGACAAGAACGCGGTGAACAGCTTCTTCGAAAAGCAGAGTGGCCGTTGGCTTCCGCGAGAAGAAGGAGGCTGAGCTTCGCGAGGCCGGCGAGTTCGAATTCCGCCTTCGATCCTGTTGCCGGCGCTGGATATCAACGTCGAAGTCTATACACGTTTTCCATGCGTGTCGTGTCGGCGATCATCAAGTTCGACAAGGTGATGAATCAGTTCGACTTCATGGTCTGGAACGGTATTCGTGACCAGATAACCTTGTCGGCGTAGGCGTCGTCACCGGAGACTTTCCAAAGCAACGCGAGCGCCAGTTCTGCCAACTTGTTTCCAGAGCTGACTATGGAGTTTTCAATGGTTGCTTTCCGGCGACGGGGATGAATGCGTGCTGCCGCCCCACAAACAGTCGTTCGACATCCGGTTGAAGATCGCTGACACCCATTAGCGGGCCCGGTGTCAAGTGAGCAAACAATATCTTCGACTGCCCGAGCAGACGATTTCGATTGCACTGACCGAATGCAGTAGCCGAGCGCACCCGTTTCTTCGATTCATGGCTGCGACGGATCGCGCCAGACACCCATCAGGATCAAGCGATCGGCGCTCATCGGCTGCCTGTCGCCCTGGTGGCTCCGCCACTCCAGAAGAACCTTGGTGCCGCGACGCGTCCATTGGGTTCGCACAATACTCCTGGTTGCCAGACTTCCGGCATCAATCCAGGGCTAGCTCGCGTTGCGGGCGATCCGCGTTACTGCACATCGGGGACGGCGGCTCGCCCTTCTTCTTGCCGTTGCTCATGCGCTGGCTGTCCACCCACTGCGCGTAGGAAGCGAAGTTGCCCGCGCTGGCGAAACGTTGGATGCTCCCGCTTTCCAGCACGATCACGGTGGCAAGCGTCTGGCCGATGCCGGGCACCGTGATCAGGAGAGCGTAGTCCGTATGTGACGCGACCTTTTCCTGAAGACGCTTTTCCACGATGGCGATCTGTGCGGAGAGCGTCGTGATGACCGCGACGTTCGCGCGGACCGCGAGCGCCACGTCGTCTGGGAGATGCAACTGGTTGACAGCGGCCTGATCCAGTTGCTTGACCTGATTGCTCGGGATTCGCGTGCCGGACTGGCGCGCCGTGATGTTCTCGATGGCGAGGATGTGGCTGGTGCGGCTGCGTACCAGTTGCATGCGTTTGCGGGCCAGGTCGCGCACCTCCCGGTGCTTCGCCGGCAGAATGGTGCCGACAGGAAGAATGCCCAGGCGTAGCAGGTGCGCAAGGTAACGTGCGTCGGTCTCGTCACCGCTGTGCTTGAGCCCATAGCTTACGCAAAGTTCATCGGTATGCGCGTTCCTGAAGCCATGCATCGAGTCTCCCGCCGATGACGGCTTCGCAACCGGCGCTGCGGAACTCGCCCCATTGACCAACGAATTGCGAGGCTTGCATGTCCCGTATTGCCGTTATCGTTATCGACGTACAGCAGATGTTCTTTAGCGGCCCTGCGGCCGCATATCGCGCCGGCGATGTGATCGATGGCATCAATCGAGTCACTCAGGCAGCGCGCCGCGAGAATGCACCTGTTTTTTCGTGCAGCACGAGAGTGATGCGAACGGGTCACTGGCGCACGGCAGCGACGCATGGCAATTACCTGCCGGGCTGGTTCGCGGGCAGAATGACGGCTACGGTGCTGCTCGGGCGCCTACCGAGTAATTGAGGGAATCTCGACAGGAAGGTCAGACTCACGGATGAAAAAACCCGAAAGTTGACGACCAACTTTCGGGTTACGGCAGCAACCAGATCGCCTATGCTCTCCCCCTCGCGATTGCAAGCCGCAACCGGACGGAGATAGGTCGATCAACCTCAGTTGCTGAAGATTAGACCGCGAGCGACACCATTGACGTAAATGCGGCCATAAGTGTTCCAGTCGCCCACCACCACAGCGTTGCCGCCGAACTGGTGCGCGTCGTCGTTGAAGCGCGACCACGTTGCGCCGCCATCGTCGGAGCGGAAGATGCCCCACTGGCCGTTGATCGTGCCTTCCACATAGACCGCGGCCGAGTATGGCGAGCCGGTTTGCGCCTTGCCCAGCGTGATATTGGTGGCCCCGAGCGTGCCGTTGGCGGTTGCAAAGGCGGTGAGCTTGGTCCAGGTCGCGCCTGAGTCCAGCGAGTGGTACACGGCATTGCCGTCGGCCACCCAGATGTCGCCCTCGGCGTTCGGGTTCACCGCCATCGACGTATCGCCCCAGGCATTCCAGGCCATGTTCGCGTTCACCGAGCCCTGGCTCAGCGTGAACGTGTGGCCGGCGTCGGTCGAGACGTAGACCTTGCCAGGCTGCCAGCTCCAGTTTGCGCCGCCCGAATCGAAGGCATAGACCTTGTTCGGGTTGTTGCGGTCCACGGCCAGGCGATAAGCGCGGAAGAAGCCATTCCAGGTGGCGGTAAACGCCGGCAGGTTGGTTTGCATCCAGCTCGCGCCATTGTTCGTGGTGTACGACGGCACCGAGTCTTGCGGCGCCCAGACCAGGTTGTTGCGGGACGTGACTGCCAGGCTTTGCACCGGGCTTGAGCTGGCCGAGCCGCCGGTAGGCATCGACGGGAACTGCGACCAGCTATTGCCTGAGTCGCCGGACCAGAAGCCCTTGACGACGGAACCGTTGGCATTGTCGACGCCGGTGACGGCAATGTAGGACGGATCGGCCCACGCCATGTCGGCCGCATTGCCGCTGCTCCATCCGGGCATCGGAGTCCGCGTCGGCCGCGTCGCAAGGTCCGTGATCACCCACGCGCCGATGTCGCCCGCGGCGTTAATTAGCTTGTATTGCGCGCCGGCCGGAGGCGCGACGGCGAACAGCGTGGCGGTCTCTTCCAGGTTGTTGACCTTGGGGCTCCAGCCCGGCGTGGTCGAGGAGGCGTTCGTGGTTTCGCAGATGCCGCCGCCGTGGACGTGCATGATGTGGTCGCGGTTGGCCGGGTCGATCGTGACGTTCTCGATCCAGCCGCGGCAGGTGTCGGACGTATGCGGCATGTTGGCCTCGACTTCGCGCCAGCTGGTGCCGCCATCATCGGACATTTGAATTTGCATGCTGGTGTCGCTCCAGCCTGTCATGCCCACCGCAATGCGGGCGATCGAGCCGGCGCCGTAGACGGACAGGCCGGCCATCCCCATGCTGGGGGAGCTCAAGAGCTGGGTCCAGGTGCTGTTGTTGCTGGCGCCGAACTTGTAGAGATAACTGGGGCCACTGCCGCCCTGAACCTGAGGAGCTGTCGGGCGGAACGTCATGTAGAAGGTGCCGTCAGACGTCTTCACGACGTGCGGGATGTCGTAATTGGTCACGTTGGACGGGACCGCGACCGGCGCCCACGTGGCGCCGCCATTGGTGGACCGGTACAGCGTCGACGTCAAGCCTGCCGCCTGGGCATAGTCGGAGGCGACGGTGGCCCAGATGATCCACGTCGGCTGCCCCGTCCCCTTGAATGGGGTATCGAAGATGATTTGTTCGACGCCGATCGGGGTCCCCCCGCCGGTCACCGTGGTGCTCGAGAAGCCCGTAACCTGGCTCCACGTTTGGCCCGAGTCCGTGCTCTTCCAGATACCGGCCTTGCGCGAGCCGAACATCAACGTCGACGGATTCTGTGGGTCGACCGCCAGACGTTCGCCGTAGCCCCGGGCGTTATCGTTGCCACCCACCGCGAACGGCAGGTCGTAGTGCGTCCAGGTGTTGCCGCGGTCGCTGGAAATGTAAATGCGGCCGTGGGCATCCTGACCCACGGTATCGCCGGTCATCATGTAGACCAGTTGGTCGTTGTTCGGGTCGAGGGCGATGCTCTCCACGCCGTGGTACCGGCCTTCGCCGGCGCCGAAACCCAGGCCGTCGGTGAGCGGGATCCACGACGAGGTCGTCGTGTCCCAGCGGTAGGCGCCGCCGACGTCGGTGCGTGCGTACAGCAGGCTTGCGTTGGTCGGATGGTAGATCAGGCCGGTGACATAGCCGCCGCCACCCCACTTGACGCTGGTCCAGCTCGTGGCCGGAACCGCCGCGGCAGCAACGGTCTGCGCGGACGCATGCGGCGCGCTGCCAGCCGTGCCGGACGATCCTCCGCCGCTGCACGAAACCAGGGGCAACACCGCAACGGTGGCCCAAAACACTCGGTGAATTCTTCCTTTCATCTTCATTTTGTTTTCCGTTCGGTCATGATGCCTTCGGCAGCCTCTTTCGACGCAATGCATCCCTTCTTGCGTCGATAGCGATCTTAATTGCCGTATCGCCAAAAAACACCGAGCGCGGCGTGGAAAAAGCGTAAGGAAATCCTTGTTTTTTGTTGGCTATTTCCTGTTTTCTTCGTAAGCGGGTAAGCAACCATCACTCCACGCTTACGGTTTGCCGGTCACATAGGCGATTTCTAGCACCAAGGCCATTGGCATATTCGGAATCGCGTCGAGTCCCGGTGCGAGGAGGGCCCCATCGGTTGAATAACCGGCTGCAGCTACACATATCGCTTCGAATTTTCCGCTGCCCGGCCACGTCTCCCGCAATAACAGCCGATACACTGCGTCGTCCATGACGACCTCGTACAAAGGGAACTCATTGCCGAGCCAAATGGAAGTACTACCGAGCTTGGGCCGTTCCGGCTGAGAAAGCCGCAATGCTTTCGCAAGGGAAACCAGGCCGGTCCTGCGATCCGTTACCGACCGGAATCGCTCATCGAACACCGGAATATGCAGGGTGTAATAGGAAGACATGGGTCGGGAATTGAGACCTTACACGGCCATGAACTGACGTTTGGCCGGGGGTTCGCTCGGACAGTCAAACGGCCGCTAGGCATCGACAAACGGGCATTCGTTGAAGCCCTTTTTACTGCTAGATTTCTTCGCTCTGTTGGCGCCGGTGGAGTTGAGCGACTTGGCGGGCGCTTATCGGGCCGGTATCGACGGATCCTCTTGCGCGAGCTGAGTCAAGACGTCAGCGAGTGTGCGAATCTTGATTTGTCCGGCTCGTTGCGAGGGAAAGACGAGGAAGTAGCCCAGACCGTTCTGCGCAACCTCACTGAACGGCATGACGAGTGCCCCCGCCTCGAGGCGTTCCTTCGCCATCCGAGGGTCGCCAATAGCAACGCCATGTCCCTGTGCGGCGGCGGTGAGTGCTAATTCGAGGGTATCAAAGACGAGCCCGCCTTCGGTGTCGAAGTGGGTCGCACCAACACGATCGAGCCAGCATCGCCACTCGCCGCGGTCCTGTCCCGGATGCAGCAATTTGATGCGAACAAGGTCAGCTACGGATTTCAGCGTCGCGGCCAGTTCGCTCGTACACATCGGCGTCAGGTGCTCTTGAAATAACGGTATCGCGTTCATACCCGTCCAATGTCCGGCTCCGCGCACAACGATGGCGTCGACATCGGGCGCAGTGAAATTGGGCGCATCGTCTGCCGATGTATAGATGCGCAATTCTGTCCCTGGCAGCGCGAGATTGATCACTGACACCCGCGGTAGCAACCAGCGAATCGCAAATGTGGACGGTAGCCGCAGGGTGAGAACAGACGCGGACTGTGTGAGAAAGTCTGCGTGTCGAACCAGTTGTGTGAGCAGGTTCACGGCCACCGTCAACAGAGCATTTCCTTCTGCTGTCAGCGTCAGCCCTGACACGTGGCGCACGAACAGCGCACATCGATAGTGGGCTTCCAGCTGCTGGACCTGGCGGCTCACCGCACCCTGCGTTCGACACAGATGGTTAGCGGCCTTGCTGATACTGCCAAGTTCTGCCGCAGCGACGAACGCTTGGTACGCAGACAGTGGAGGCAAAGCACGCGTGAGGTCTGCCAGAGGATATGCACGATTCGCATACCGGGGTTGCGAATTTTTCGATTGTTCGGTCATCGCTGCGTCGCTATCGTGGCTGCGTCAGATCCGCTGTCCTTCGTGCGAGCAGACCTGTCAACAAACCTTCGGAGAATGATTGTGGATTCATCATCGGGAGCACTATACACGCGGCAGATTCGCACCTACCTGAGCGAACTGGAGCGCGGCGATGTCGCCGCAATCTGCGCCTTGTTCGCAGCGGACGCACAGATATTCTCGCCTTTTCTCGGCTGGATGCACCCCGCGCCCTTCTTTGCAAAGGTTGATGCAGCATCGGGAGACAGCCGGATCACACTCATCGATATCTGCGTCAGCACGACGGGTGCCCGACGCGCGACCGGTTATTTCGCCTACGACTGGGGGCTGAAAGACGGCTCTGCGGTGAAATTTGAGTGTGTTGACGTATTCGAGTTCGACGAAAGCGGCCGCATCAAGCAGATGATCATCGTTTACGACACGCATCCTGTTCGCAACACAGTAGGCGACAAATACGCGTAGCGGCGGCGGGACCTTTGCCGCGCATGGAGTCATTGAATGACGCGCCCGTCGTCACCTTCGCTAGCAAAGCCAGCGTCGTCGCCGGAGCCGATGGGATGCGTCCGTGACGGTGCGTGTGTCATAAGGTGACGGCCATTAGCAAACGCGATGCCGCACGAGAAATGGGGTGGCCGAACCATTCGGAGAGGTCAGGCGGGGATCGGCCCATCAGCGGCCATTCGGCTCGGCGCTCGCACAGCCCTGCGAACGTCTGCTCCGCATGTCGTACTTGCCGTATGGCGTGCAGTCAGCATCGCCCAGCTGTCAGCACGTCAATCCCGGGCTTTGCTTGCCCAATAGCGGGAGGGGGACGCGCAGGCTGGAACAATCGCGTTCGACAGTAGGCTGCGCGAGAGCCCGAGGCGCGTCGTCCCGGACGCCAGCACAAGGGCATTGATAATGTTCAACGTGGTACGGCGAGGAAACGCGTCCCGCGCGGTCGGCTCGCAAACTTTCGACGGCCCTGAGCAATTCAATAACCGCCGCCTTGACGACCTGCCACGTCGCTTTGATCCGTTCGAATACGGGCGACTGCGCTACGCGCATCTGGATGAGCGGTCCTGTCCCGATCGCAATCGAACTCCTGGCAGCCACCCACCTCGATCCCCCAGTGGTGGAAGGCCTCTGGCGGCAGGCGGAAAGTAATGGTCGACTCGGACCAGGAGCAGATCCGAGTGACCGGCAGGCGATGGCACCGGCACCGACTCCCAAGAAGAAGCGCCACGGATTGACACAGTAAAGGTGACGATCCTGCAAGAGAGCATGGTTTGCACGCCAAAGGCGACGAATGCGGTGGCGGAGGCTGGTGGCTCCAGCTCCGAACTTACCCTGCGGCTAACGCGCAACCGCTTCGCAGCCCTCGACCGCTTCCCGATGAATCGCAAAGCTCAAATCCATAGAGGCGCATCGCCGGCCTCTGCCACAGCTGCTTATTGCAATGATGCTCTCAGCCTTTCAGCCGCGACGGCGCGGAGCAGCTTGAAGAGGCGCAACACTACCTCGTCGAATTTCGCTCTCAGCGCCGCGCGTAATGCTGTTCGATGCCTTGCGCGAGCTGTGTGACGAGCCGCTGCATCGCCACCTGAGTCCGCCATGCGACATGTGGAGTCACGATCAGATCCGTGCGCGCGCTGGTCAACAGCGGATAATCGATCGCTGGCGGCTCCTGCTCGAGGACGTCGAGCGCGGCATTCGCGATCAGCTTGCGGTCGAGCGCCTCGATCAGCGCCCTCTCGTCGACAATGCCGCCGCGCGCGGCATTCACGAGCGACGCGCTGCGCTTCATTCGCTCGAATTCGGCGAGACCGAACAGATGCCGCGTTTCGTCGGTAAGCGGGCAGTGCAGGCTGATCACATCCGCCTCACGCAGCACGTCGCCGAATGCAGTGTAGCCTTCGCGCACCGCCCTGGCGTGCCTGCGCTCGGCGAAGAGCACACGCATGCCGAACGCGCCGGCCAGTTCGGCGAGTCGCTTTCCACCGTGACCGGCACCGACGATGCCGAGCGTCGAACCGTGCAGATCCTCGATCGGATGCAATTCAGCATAAAAAGTGGGTGACCCGCTCCAGCCTCCAGCATAAACGTCGTTCCAGTAAGGAACCAGGTTGCGGCGCAGCGCGAGCATCAATGCGAACGCGTGTTCTGGCACGGAGATCGTCGAATAGCCCGGACATGCGACTACTTCGATGCTCCGTTGGCGGCATGTTTTCATATCCAGATGATTGACGCCTGCGGCCGGCACGCCGATCACTTCCAGTTGCGGCAACTGCGCGAGCATCTCCCCCGTCAGCGGAACCTTGTTGGTCACGACGATCTGCGCGTCACGGCAGCGCTGTACCACCTGTTCTTGCGTAGTGGACGAATATTCGACCCAGCGATGTGGGAACGGAAACTCGGGTAGATCGGCCGACAGCGTCGCGCGGTCCAGAAAGACTATGGTTTTCAACAAGCTACTCCAGGCTCATTAACGTTCGGACGCGCTCGTGGACACGGTGTCGAGCATGCGCTTCTTGCCCGTCTGCACGTGATTCTCGAAAGCCTGTGCAGCGGCGTCGGCCTGACCCGCACGCAGCGCCTCGAAAAGCTCGCGGTGTTCTTTCGCGGAACGCTGCATCTGCGCGAACGAATACACGCCTTTGTGAATGTAAAGCGTCAGTTCATCTGCGACAGCCTGGTTGATCGTGATCAGCCGCGGATTCTTGGTCGCTGCCATTAGTTGACGGTGGAACTCGGTATTCAGACTCTGATACAGAGGCGTGTTGCGCTCGGCCACGGCGGAGTCCATCTTGTCAACGAGAAGGCTCAGCGACTGCTCCTCGTCGGTGGTGAGACGCAGCGCGGCGAGACGTCCCGCGGTGCGTGCGAGCCCTGCTCGAATCTCGTAGAGATCCATCGCCTCTTCGAGCGACAGCCGCCGTACTTCGGCGCCACGGTTCGGGACGATTCGCACGAGCCCCGCCTGCTCGAGCGAGCGCAGGGCCTCTCGCGCTGAATTGCGGCCGACGCCGATCTGGTTTGCGAGCGCCTGCTCATTCACGCGTTCACCGGGGCGCAAGTCCCCCCGCTGAATCATGGCGCGCACCTGTTCGCGAATGTCTTCGAGCTTCGACGCAATTACCTCGGGCGCGCGCGCGTTCGCCTTGCCGTTCAGTTCACTGTCAAACGCGTTTTTCATGTCCATTGCCCTTTCTGTGCCATTCGATACATTTATTTTGCCTGCAGAAAACCCGTCGATACCCACGGAACCAGCACTATAACGATGAGGGCCACCGCCAAAGCCCCCAGATAGGGCCAAACGCGGCGCATTGCGATTGACGGATCGACCTTGCTGACCGCGCATGCCGCGTAAAAGCCGAGGCCAAGCGGCGGCGCGAACAGGCCCAGTCCCATCGCGAATACCACGACCATTGCATAGTGCACGTCGGAGATGCCCATCGCACGCGCAATCGGGAACAGGAGCGGCCCGAACAGTACGATTGCCGGAATTCCTTCCAGAAAGCTGCCGAGCATCACGAACGTAATCGCGGAGATCGCCAGGAAGCCCAGTTTGCCCCCGGGCGCAGCCATCATCAAGGTGGCGAGTTGCGCGGAGAAGCCTGACTGCGTGAGCGCCCATCCCATCGCCGTGGCACACCCGATGATGATCAGTATCGCGCCAGACAGCGACGCCGTTTCCACCAGAATAGGATAGAGCCGGCTCCAGTCGAAGCGGCGATACAGTAGCAAACCTACCGCACAGGTGTAAGCCACGCCGATTGTCGCCACTTCCGTCGCCGTCGCAATGCCTTCCACCACGGCCGCGCGGATCACGAAGGGCAGCGCGAGCGCAGGCAGCGAGATCAGGAATGCGCGGCCGACCTGGGCCCGCGAGGCCCGTTGCACGCCTTGCAGGATTTCCCCGCGGCTTCTGAACCAGACGACTGCCGCGAGTGCTACCGCGCCGACCACGGCCGGCATGAAGCCGCCCGTGAACAGCGCGGCAATCGAAACGCCGGTTACCGATCCAATCGTGATCAGCACGAGGCTGGGCGGAATGGTTTCCGACATGGCCGCCGCCGAACTGAGCATTGCGACGAGGTCGCCTTCATTCGCACCGCGCTTTTTCATTTCCGGGAACAGGCCCGGCGCGAGCGCAGCCATATCGGCCACCTTCGAGCCGGAGATGCCGGAGACGAGGTACATGGCGCCGATCAGCACGTAGGCGAGGCCGCCACGCTTGTGCCCGATCAGCGAAGCGAGGAAACGGATCATCGCTTCGGCAAGCCCCATCGCTTCCATGAGCGCGCCGAGCAGGATGAACAGCGGGACGGCGAGCAGGATCAGGCTGGACATCCCCTGATTCATGGTACTCACGACAATCGTCAACGGTGCGCCGGTGACGGTTGCGAGATAAGCAAACGTGCACACCCCGAAGGCGACCATGATCGGCACACCGAGACAGATGATCGTGACTACGCCGACGGCGAAAAAAAGGACCAGGCTGACTGCGGTTAGTGGCGCGAGCGCTTGCCGTGCGAAATAGAGCGCAATTGCGACCCCGGCCACCAGCGCGAACGCCTTCACGCAATCGCGCAGTGACGAGCGCTCGAGCAACCGCGTAACGGCGAGCACGAGCATCAGCACGGCCGCCATGGGAATCGCGGCCGCGGGGATGGCATTCGGCAGATCGAGCGCCGGCGTGCTGATGATCCATTCGTTCATCGCCCAGTCGGTTGCCGGCCGTACCAGCAGCAGCACGAAAGTCATCACGATGAAGTTTCCAAGCGTTTCCGCGAACGCGCGGTTTTGCGGGGACATTCTGGCGACGAACATCGTCAGCCGCAGATGTTCGCCGCGCCGCAACGCCACCACTGCGCCCAGCATCGACAGCCAGATGAACAGGATCGACGCGAGTTCGTCACCCCAGATCAATGGATCCTGCAGCACGTAGCGGCAGAAAACGTTGGTGAGCAGCAGCACCACTTCGGCCACTAGCAGCAGCGCAGCGGGCACTTCGGTGATCCACTTGATGGCCAGTTCCAGTGCGCTGCCGACGCGCACGACCTTCGATGCCGCATGTCGTTCCTTCGGCTCGCCCATGTCGTGGGCGAACACCTGCTCGGGATGAACTCGGGAAGTCATGACTCGTTCTCCAGAAACTCTTCGGTGGTCCGCGCTCATGCGAGCTTCTGCGTGTACTTCTCGAGCAACGCCCACGCTTCATCGCCGTATTTCTTACGCCACTGGTCGTAGAAGCCGGCCTTTTGCAGCGAGGCGCGGAACGGCTGGATATCGGGCTTGTTGAACGCCATTCCGTGTGACTGCAACTTCCCGATCAGCGATGTGCTCAGTGCGGCGACGTCCGCGCGTTCAGCCACTGCGGCCGCATTCAGGTGTTTCGCCACGATCGTCTGCAAGTCCGGCGGCAGCTTGCCCCAGGACCGCGCGTTGCCGAGAAACCAGAAGCCGTCCCAAATATGGCCGGTCAACGAGCAGAACTTCTGGACTTCATAGAAGCGTCCTGTTTCGATCAGCGCGAGGGGGTTTTCTTCTGCATCAACGACCTTGGTTTGCAGCGCCGAATACGCCTCGCTGAAGTTGATGCTGGTGGGCGAGGCGTCGAGCGCCTTGAACATCGAGGTCCAAAGGGGGCTGACCGGCACGCGAATCTTTAGGCCTTTCAGGTCGGCCGGGCTTTGCACCGGCTTGACCGAGCTCGTGAGATGGCGAAAGCCGTTGTCCCACGGTTTCTCCATCGCGACGAGCCCGACCTTCGAGATCGCCGTGCGGATGTGGCTCCCGAGCTCGCCGTCCATGGCTGCCCACACCTGGTTGTAGTCCTTGAACGCGAAGCCGATGCCGTTGATCGCAGAGACCGGCACGAGCGTCGACAGCACCACGCCACCCTGGGTCAGGAAGTCGATGGCGCCCGATCGAACCTGCGACAGCATGTCGGTATCCGTGCCCATCTGACCGTTCGGGAAAATCTGCAACTCGACGCGGCCGCCGGATTCCTTGTTGATGGCGTCCGCGGCTTCTTTCGCGCGAACGTTGAGCGGATGGGACAACGCGAGGTTGTTCGCGTACTTCAGCTTGAACTGCGCGGTCTGCGCCCGAGCGAGCGACGGCAAGCCGCCGGTCCCCATCGCCGCCACCGTGGCGGCCCCGAGCGTTTGAAGAAAGGTACGACGGGAATACAAACTCATTTTCGTCTCGCTCCATGGAAAGAAAGTGCTGATGACGCATTCGGCGGCGCCGGTGGCGTTCTTTTTGTGAACCTCGTCTATTGAAAGTGCATGCGGCGAATGGTATTTCGCTGACACACACTCTAAAAGTGTTGACACTTAGCTGTCAAGATGTTGATATAAGAAAAAGAGTGCATACAAAGTGAACCCTCGGGAAAGCACCTACAAAGCCGGGAACATCCGGGACATCTGTCAGGAGGAAGCAAATGGAACTAGAGGCGCACTACCGCGAGCACGGCTTGCTGCTCGGGGGCCGCTGGCAAGCCGCGACGGCTGACGACGGCCAGCTTTCGATCAATCCGGCGACGCAACAGCGGCTGGGCTATCTGCCGCTGGCTACGCAGGCACAGGTCACCGAGGCCATCGGCGCCGCGACCGACACCTCAGCCGCAATGCGCAAGCTCACGCCGTGGGAGCGCTCAGCACTGCTGCGCCGGGCTGCGGCGCTCATCCGCGAACGCACGCCGCAACTCGCGCGAATCGTCGCGCTGGAAACAGGTAAGCCGATCGCACAGGCCAGCGGGGAAGCGAATGCGTCCGCAGAGTCGATCGACTGGTTCGCCGATGAAGCGCGCCGTGTGTTTGGTATGTCTTACGAAAGTCGCGTCAAGGGCGGACGGTATCTGGTGCATTACGAGCCGCTCGGGGTGGTCGCCGCCTTTACGCCGTGGAATTTCCCGCTGCTACTGCTGGCCCGCAAGATCGGCCCGGCGCTGGCCGCCGGCAACACGATCGTGATCCGGCCGTCGAACGAAGCGGCCGGCGCGACGATGGCACTGGTGCGCTGTTTCGTCGATGCCGGGTTTCCCGAGGGCGCGGTCAATCTGGTGATCGGCAAAGCCGACTCAATTACGCCGACGATCATGGCCGACCCGCGCGTGGCGAAGATCAGCTTCACCGGCTCGGTGCCTGTCGGCCGTCAGATCGTCGAAATGTCCGCGAAGACCCTCAAAAAGGTCACGATGGAACTTGGCGGCCATGCGCCCGTGATCGTGCATCGCGACGCCGACATCGGCGCATTTGCGCACCTCGCGTCACTCGGCAAGTTCCGCAATGCGGGCCAGGTCTGTGCGTCGCCGACACGTTTTTACATCCACGAATCGATCTTCGACAAGACCGTGAAGGCGCTGGTCGAGCGCTCCAAAGCGCTTCGCGTCGGCGATCCGTTGCAGCAGGACACCGATCTCGGTCCGCTGACCACGTCGAAGCGTCGCGACGCGATCGAACGTCTGGTCGATGAAGCCGTGAGTGAAGGCGCCAGCGTGCTATGCGGTGGCCGGCGCCCCTCGCAATTCGGTCGCGGCTGGTTCTACGAGCCGACGCTCGTCGCCAATCCCGCTTCGCACATCGGCCTGATGAACGACGAGCCGTTCGGCCCGGTCGGAACGCTCACCCCGTTCGCGACGATGGACGAAGTCATCACCGAGGCGAACCGGCTGCCGTTCGCGCTCGCGGCGTACGTCTTCACGCGCTCGATGCGCAACACGCTGGAAACCACGGAGCGCTTGCAGGCCGGCGTGGTCGGCGTGAACACGTTCGTGGCATCGACGGCGGAGACGCCATTCGGCGGCAGCAAGGACAGCGGGTTCGGACGCGAAGGCGGACCGAACGCGATCCGCGACTACATGGACACCAAATTCATCAACCTCGAACTGGCGAACGACGAGCCTCTCGACGGCACCGCCTGAATGGAATCCCTCATGAGAACCATCAAGAATCACGCGAAAGCGCAACTCGCCGCGGGTGAACTGGCACTCGGCATGGGGCTGCGCCAGGCCCGCACCGTCGACATCGCGCAGATCGCGCAGACGGCGGGCTTCGACTGGCTGTTCATCGATATGGAGCACAATTCGATGGACGTCGACACGGCCGCACAGATTTGCGCCGCCGCTCTGGTGGGCGGTGTGACGCCGATCATCCGCGTGCCGGGGCACGAGCCGTTCCACGCCACTCGACTGCTCGATACCGGCGCGATGGGCATCGTGGTGCCGCACGTGAGTACGCTCGAACAGGCCGCGCGGATCGCCGACATGTGCCGCTTCCCGCCTGCCGGCGGGCGGTCGATCCCCGGCATGTTGCCGCAGGTCGGCTTCCAGGCTCTGCCGATCGCCGATGTGGTTCGCGCGATCAACGAAGAGGTGCTGGTCGTGGCGATGATCGAGACCCGCGAAGGGCTCGAGAACGTCGACGCGATCGCGGCGGTGCCGGGCATCGACGTCCTGCTGGTCGGCGCGACCGATCTCGCGGCGGATCTCGGCATCACTGGACAACTCGGCCATGTGCGTGTAGCGGCCGCCGTCGACGCGGTGTGCGCCGCATGTCACCGGCACGGCAAGGTGCCGGGCGTCGGCGGGGTGTACGACGAGGCACTGATGACCGCCTACGTGCAAAAAGGCGCGCGTTTCATTCTCAGCGGCTCGGATCTTGCGTTCCTGATGACGGGGGCGAAGTCGCGTTCGGAGATGTTGCGTGCAATCCCGCTCGGCCAGGCCGAACAAGACATGGCCCAACGCAAGGCGTCCTGATCGGACGAGGAGGAGACAGAGTGAATCCCGAATACGCAAGCAATCTGGTCAACCGGCGCGACCTGAAACCCTATCTGAATGCCGATCAATTCGAATTTCGAGATTCGGTGAATCGGGTGCTGACGCGCCATGCATCGCCGGAATACGTTCGCCAGTGCGACGAAGAGAAGCGCTTCCCACAGGAACTCGTGAAGGTGGCCGCCGAACAGGGCTGGTTCGGCATCACGCTGCCCGAAGCGTACGGCGGCGTCGGCGGCTATCTCGACATGGCCGCTTATCTGGAGGTCGTCGCGTATCACACCATCGCGCTCGCGCGCTTCTGGAATGCCAACGTGAACATGGTGGGCGGCGCGCTGGCGCGCTTTGCTCCGGACGATATCAAGGCCATGGTGTTGCCGAAGCTAGCCGAAGGGCGTGCCTTTCTTGCCTTCGCACTGAGCGAAAACGGCTCCGGCTCGGATGCCGCCTCGCTGACGACGCGCGGCGTGGCCGACGGAAACGACTTCGTTCTCGACGGCACCAAGATGTGGATTTCCGGCGCGCTGCAGGCCGACTACATTCTTACCGCGGTGCGCACTAATCCGGAAGCGAAGAAGCACGACGGGATCAGCCTCTTCCTCGTACCGAAGGAATCCAGGGGACTGACCATCAATCCGATCGATTTGCTCGGCGGCCACGCTATCCGGACCTGCGAAGTGGTGTACGACGGAGTGCGTGTCCCGAAAGAAATGATCGTTGGCGGCCTGCACGTGGGTTGGAAGAAGCTCACCGCGGTGCTGTCGAAGGAGCGCATCGCGTTGTCGGCGATGTGCGTGGGCGGCGCGCAGGCGGCAATCGATCTTGCGCGTTGGTATGCGAACGACCGCAAACAGTTCGGGCAGTCGATCATCGATTTCCAGGCCGTGTCGCATCTGCTCGCCGATATGCAGACACGCGTGGATGCCGCTCGCCTGATGGCGTTTCGGGCGGCGAAGCTTCTCGACGAAGGCGAAAGCTGCGACGTGGAGTCGTCGCAGGCGAAGTACTTCGCGTCGGACACCTACGTGCAGGTCGCGACCGACGGCATCCAGATCATGGGTGCCAATGGCTACTCCGCCGAATACGCGATGCAGCGTCATTACCGCGAAGCCAAGATGTTCCAGATCTTCGGCGGCACCAATCAAATTCAGCGCAACATCGTGGCGCGCGCGCTCAAATCGTAAGCGGAGACAGACGTGACGGCAGTTCGGACATTGGAGAAATTCGGCTTTGGCGTCGACTACGCGCAAGCCGACGTGGTGGTGGTCGGCGGTGGCGGCGCGGCGTCGCGTGCCGCCGTGTCGGCGGCACAGGCGGGTGCGAAGGTCCTCATGCTGGCCAAGGCGCCGGTCGGACAGGGTGGCAGCACGGTGCACGGCGCCAGCGAAATCATGAGCATGGGGGCATCCGGCTACGGCAGTCCCGACGATAGCGCAACCGTGCACTACGAAGACACGATGCGTCCGGCAGCCGGCTTCATCGACCGCGACCTGGTGCGCGTTCTGGCGGAGGACGCACCGAAGCGCATAGCAGACCTGATCGAACTCGGCGTGCCGTTCGACCGCGTCGCCGATGGCTATAAGCTCATCCGCAGCGACTTCGGCAGCTATGCGCGCGCGCTGGGCGTGAAGGGCAAAACCGGCAAGGCCTTCGTGAGCGCGCTCGCCGAGCAGGGCAGAAAGCTCGGTGTCGAGACCCGTCAGCCGGTGGCGTTGATCGACCTTCTGCGCGATTCGACCGGGCGCGTGAGCGGCGTGGTTGCGATGGACCTCGATTCGCGGCGGCTGCTGGTGGTCTCGGCGGGGGCCGTCGTGCTTGGCACGGGCGGCGCGCACGGTCTGTTCTCGCAGCAGGTGTCGACAGCGGAGATGACCGGTGACGGCCAGGCGATCTGCTTCCGCCACGGCGCAGAACTCGTGAACATGGAGTTCCACCAGTTCGGGCCGGCGATGGTGCACCCATACGTGCAACTCTTCAGCAAGTCGTGCTTCATCCTGCATCCGAAGATGCTCAATCGCGACGGTCACGAATTCCTCCCGGACTATCTGCCGACGGGCGTGACGCCCGAGGCTGCCATGGACGAGAAGGTGTTTCCGTTCACGATCTCGAACGAGTCGCGCTATATCGATATCGCGATCGCAACGGAAATCGCGCAGGGCAGGGGCACGGAACGCGGCGCGGTGCATTTCTCTTTCGCCGACATCGCCGAGGAACGGTTGGCGGCCACCATTCCGAACACCCTGCGCTGGATGCGTGCCAAGGGGCTCGATCCGAAGCGTGATCTGCTCGATGTCGGGATTGCTTTTCAATGCCTGAATGGCGGTGTCCGGATGACCAACACCGACGCGATGTCGACCATCGAGGGGCTCTTCGTGATCGGCGAACTCGCGGGCGGCGTGCGCGGTCCGGATCGTCCGGGCGGCAACTCGCTCGCCGAAGGTCAGGTGTTCGGCCATCGCGCCGGCGCGGGCGCGGCCGCATACGCACGCGGCAGCGCGGCACCGGGCACGTCCGATGTGACGCCGCTTGCACGGCGCCTCGAATTGGCGCTAAAGCCGAATGCGTCGTTCGACGCTCGACGTATCGCCTCCGATCTGCGTGCCGCGATGCAAGCGCATTGTCTCGTCGAGAAGACCGAGAGCGGTCTGAATATCGCGTTAGCCGCCGCTCGCGAGGCGCGCGCGGCGTTTGCCGCAGGGGGCGGGGCCACGCCGCCGCAGGTGATCGATGCGTTGACGATCGACAACATGGCGACGACTGCTGACGTCATCGTGCAGGCGTGTATCGAGAGGCGCGAGTCGCGCAGCAGCCACTATCGCACCGACTATCCCGAGCGCGACGATGCCCGTTTCAGTCACGCATTGACCATCACGCGCGGTGAAGCCGACCCGTTCCGTCTCACCTACGACGTGCTCGATTACCCTCGTCCCGAATTCATGGACACATCGCATTCCCAGGCGGCAAATCATGGATAAGAAGCAAGTCGGCCCGTTGTCGGGCTACCGCATTCTCGATCTCACCGTCATGACCGCGGGTCCGGTCGGTACAGTGCTGCTTGCCGACCTCGGCGCGGACGTGATCAAGGTTGAGGAACCGAACGCCGGTGACCTCTCGCGCAATCTCGGCAATCAATTCGTCGAAGGCGAAAGCGTGCAGTTCCTGTCGCAGAACCGTAACAAGCGCAGCATCCGGCTCGACCTGAAGTCGCCGAAAGGACGCGATGCATTTCTGCGCATGGCGGAGCACGCGGATGTCGTCGTCGAAAACTTCCGGCCAGGCACGGTGGATCGGCTCGGCATCGGCTATGAGGCCGTGAAAGCGCGCAATCCGATGATCGTCTATGCAAGCGTGTCGGCGTTCGGACAGAGTGGTCCTTACGCCGCATGGCCGGCAAACGATCCCATCGTGCAAGCTGTCGCAGGTCTCATGGACATGACGGGCGAAGCCGGCGGCAATCCGGTTCGGCTCGGGGCGCCGTTGCCCGACTTCGGCGCGGCCGCGCTGCTCGCGTTCGGCATCTCTGCGGCGCTGTTGCATCGCGAACGGCACGGCGAAGGTCAGCGCATCGATACGTCGCTGCTGTCGGCTGCGCTTTTCAGCACCATCCCGCGCGACGGCGAGACGCTGAGAAGCGGCAAAGCGCCGGAGCGCCTCGGCAGCGGCCATCCGACGATGGTGCCGTATCGCAACTATCAGGGCTCCGATGGCCGCTATTTCTTTGCCGCCTGCTTCACCGAAAAATTCTGGCAGAACCTTTGCCGGGCGTTGGGCCGCGAAGACTTGCTGAGCGATGAACGGTTTGTCGGCAATACCGCGCGGACTGCGAATCGGCATGCGCTCGACGTGATCCTCGAACAGCAGTTTCTGCTGCATACCGCCGAATACTGGGTGGCGCATCTGAGCGCCGCGGACGTGCCATGCGCGATCGTGCAGGACTATCACACCGCGTTGACGCAGGACCCGCAGATCGCGCATAACCACGCGGTCGTCGAGATCGAACATCCGCTTGCGGGCAGGGTAACGAACATCGCGAGTCCCGTGAATTTTCACGGCAGCCCGGTAGCATACCGCCGTGCGCCGCCCACGCTCGGACAACATACGGCTGAAGTACTTGCCGAGTTCGGTTTCGCCGAGGAGGAGATCGCAGTACTCGAAGGTCGTGAACCGGCCGCCGTCGGAGAGAAGTCATGAAATCGTACACAACGGACTACGTGATCGTCGGCGCGGGGACGGCGGGTTGCGTGCTCGCCAACCGCCTGACCGAAGACCCGAACGTCAAAGTGATTCTTGTCGAAGCCGGCGAGCGCGATCGTCACCCGTTCATCCACGTACCGGCCGGCTTCGTGCGATTGCTCGATCATCCAACCGTGACATGGCGCTATCGCACGCGGGCCGACGCCGAGACCAGCGGCCGTGCAATCCTGTTTCCGCGTGGACGCGGACTCGGCGGGTCCAGCGCGATCAACGGCCTGCTTTATGTGCGCCCGTTCGCGGAGGATATCGATAGTTGGGAGCAGTCGGGCGCCAAGGGCTGGACCTTCGGCAACTGTCTGCCGTTCTACCGCCGCTCCGAAACGTGGACCGAGGGCAACAGTCCTCAACGCGGCAAGGATGGTCCGATCCAGGTCAGCCGGGTGGAGAATCCGCCGGAGATCTGTGCGGCGGTCGTGCAAGCTGCCCAAAAAGCCGGTCTCGAGTTTGTAGACGATCCAAACAGCGACACGCGCGGTCCGTCGATCTGGTACTACCAGCAAACGCGCGACGGACGTCGCCGCTCGAGCGCAGCGCGCGGTTATCTGCGGCCCGCAATGGCGCGGCCGAATCTCACGGTGGTGACCGGCGTCCAGGTGTCCGGGCTCGAAATGAACGGCACGCACGTGAGCGGCATCAATGCGACGACGACCGCAGGCGTTTCGATGCAGTTTCGCGCGACCCGCGAGGTCATTCTTAGCGCCGGCGTGATCGGCACGCCCAGGCTGCTCGAAGTGAGCGGCATCGGCGATAAGGACGTGCTCGACAATGCGGGCATTCGAACTCGCATCGCGTTACCGGGCGTCGGCAACAATTTGCAGGATCACTATGTAGTCCGGCTCGGCTATCGGGTACGGGGTGCAGGCACCGCGAACGAGCGCTCGCACGGACTCGCGCTCGCGCGCGAGATGATGCGCTACGTCGTGTCGGGGACCGGCGTACTGACCTATAGCGCGGCGATCGTCGGCGGCTTCGCACAGACGCGGCTCGCAACCCGGCCCGACGTGCAGTTCGTGATCGCGCCAGGCAGCTTCGCCGAGGGACGGATCGGAGTGCTGGAGTCGGAGCCCGGCGTCTCCTGCGGCGTCTGGCAGATGCGCCCGGAAAGCCGTGGGCACGTGCACATCACCAGCAGCGAGATCACGGCAGCGCCGACGATCGCACCGTCATACCTGAGCAGCGAACTGGACCGCAACACGATGGTGGAAGGACTCAAGATCGGCCGCCGGATCTTCGCGCAGCCCGAGGTCGCCCGCTATATCGTCGACGAAACCGTACCGGGCCGTCAGGCGGACACTGATGAGGCGTTACTGCAATACGTGCGTGACAATGGCTCGACTGTTTATCACGCGGTTGGCACGTGCCGGATGGGAGAGGACGAAATGAGCGTCGTCGATTCCGAAATGCGGGTGCGCGGAACGACCGGCCTGCGCATCGTCGACGGCTCGGTGATGCCGTCGATAACCTCGACCAACACCAATGCGACGGTGCTAATGCTAGCCGAGCGCGCAGCTGACATGATCCGTTCGCCGATGACTGCGCGCACGGCTTCGGCATATTCGAAGGAGACGGTATGAAAGTGCTGGTAGGTGTAAAGCGAGTGGTCGACTACAACGTGAAGGTCCGGATCAAGTCGGACGGCACGGGTGTCGACATTGCAAACGTGAAGATGTCGATGAATCCGTTCGACGAAATCGCGGTTGAGGAAGCGGTGCGGTTAAAGGAAGCCGGCGTGGTTAGCGAGGTGGTGGCGGTTTCTTGTGGTGTTGCTCAGGCGCAGGAGACGCTGCGTACGGCGTTGGCGATAGGCGCGGACCGTGCTGTCTTGATCGAGTCATCCGAAGACCTGCAGCCACTGGCCGTTGCCAAGCTGCTCAAGGCGCTGGTCGACAAGGAACAGCCTTCGTTGGTATTGCTGGGCAAGCAGGCCATCGACGACGACTCGAACCAGACCGGGCAGATGCTCGCCGCTTTGGCTGACCTTCCGCAAGCGACGTTCGCTTCGGAGGTCGTTGTGGCTGACGGGAAGGCGACCGTGTCGCGCGAAGTGGACGGCGGAGCTGAAACGCTGTCGCTGACGCTACCCGCCGTGGTCACCACTGATCTACGCCTGAACGAGCCGCGCTACGTGACATTGCCGAACATCATGAAGGCGAAGAAAAAGCCGCTGCAAACGATCAGGCCCGAAGACCTCGGCGTCGATGTCACGCCGCGTCTTAAAACACTGAAAGTCGCCGAGCCGCCCAGGCGTTCCGCCGGGGTGACAGTGCCGGACGTAAAGACGCTGGTCGAGAAGCTGAAGACCGAAGCGAAGGTGCTTTAGATAGAACGGCAACTATGTTGCATGGGACTGGAGTAAGCGCTAAAGCGCTAACTCCAGTCGACACGGAGACGAAGCAAATGACGAATCTGGTTAGCCTGGTAATAGCAGAACACGATAATGCGTCGATCAAGGCAGCGACGCTGACTACCATTGCAGCGGCGAAGAAGATCGGCGGTGAAGTTCACGTGCTGGTCGCGGGTCACAATGCGCAGCCCGTGGTCGACGCGGCAGCGAACATCGCGGGCGTTAGCAAAGTATTGCTGGCCGATGCGCCGCAACTCGAAGCGGGTCTCGCGGAAAACGTCGAAGCGACGGTGCTGAATATCGCAAAGAACTATTCGCACATCCTCGCGCCGGCCACCGCCTACGGCAAGAACGTCGCGCCGCGTATCGCCGCGAAGCTCGACGTCGCTCAGATCAGCGACATCACCGCAGTCGAGTCACCCGATACGTTCGAGCGTCCGATCTACGCGGGCAACGCCATTGCGACAGTGCAATCTCAAGACCCGATCAAGGTCATCACGGTACGCACGACTGGCTTCGATGCCGTCGCAGCGGAAGGCGGCAGCGCCTCGGTCGAGAAGCTCGAAGCCGCAGCCGACGCAGGCATCTCGCAGTTCGTGAGCCGCGAAGTGACGAAGCTCGATCGTCCGGAACTGACGTCGGCAAACATCATCGTGTCGGGCGGCCGGGGTCTCGGCAGCGGCGAGAACTACACGAAGGTGCTGGAGCCTTTGGCAGACAAGCTCGGTGCAGCGATGGGCGCATCGCGTGCAGCCGTCGATGCGGGCTACGTGCCGAACGACTATCAGGTTGGTCAGACGGGCAAGATCGTCGCGCCGCAACTGTATATCGCGGTCGGCATTTCGGGTGCGATCCAGCACCTTGCGGGCATGAAGGACTCGAAGGTGATCGTCGCGATCAACAAGGATAAAGAAGCGCCGATTTTCAGCGTCGCGGATTACAGCCTCGTCGGTGACCTGTTCACCGTCGTGCCAGAACTCGTCGGAAGCCTATGAGGCCCTTGATGACTGGCTGCTCGCGTTCACTGGCGGAGAAACCGGGCACTGCGACGGGCGGCCATCATGGTGGCATTGTCGAGAGATTAAGGCACGCCCCTTGCGGCGCTTCATTCACGTGAACGGCCGATGCTGGCTTGAAATATCCTCTTTTGAGTGAGCCATGAAACATCTAACTAAGACGTTTTTCGCTTCGGTTCTCGTGGTGGCACTGCCGGCAATAACATACGCACAAGTCGGCGGCAGCGCTGACGGGACGGCAACATCCCGTGCCGGCGCGGGGCGGATGAAAAACCCGAGTGGAAGAGGATACGATTCGCCGGATGTCACGGGTAGTGGCGTCGGTGCGGCGGGCAGTATCCCTTCGACGCGATCTTCCAAGCGCAAGGCCAATGGTCTGAATATGGGTACCCGTGACGGCGCGAACAGCGACGTCAACAGACCACGGAACGGCCCAAGGCAGGACGGCCAGTAGCCAGCCGGTTGCACGCGGCGTCATTCGCCGCGGCCGTGATTGTCGTTACGCACTGCAGCATCGAGTGCGGCATCGCTCTCTGCTTCACCATCACCGGATAACTGCCGATCTCTACCTGCTAGTGCACGCCCGAAGCCTGCCGAACGCAGACAGGCGAGACCACCGTCTTACAGTCGTCGTACGAGGCTCTCAGTTCGCCGTTGACGCGCGAGCCGGTAGTCGCGATCGAGCAGCTGTGCATGATGAAGATCGGTGTTGAATGCCGAAGTGGCAGCAGCCGAGGATGGCGAGAGGCAACTTTAGCGACGCCGTTAAATGCCCTGTGCAAGAGCGGTGGGGCGCGCACGGAAGCTGACGAAAAGCCGGACTCCGTTCGCATTATCGTTTCCGTGGTCGGTACTCGATAGTTCAGTCTCGGCGACTGGCGGCAGTAGGGCGCAGATCACTCTGAGATTTGGAACGTCGTTTGCTCAGATGTCTCCGTCGGCGGTTGCACACTGCGCTTGCGCTTCGAAAGCCTCAAGTGCATGGATCAATGTTCTGTCGTGGACCCGATCGTTGATGAGCACCGTTGCACCGCAGACTGTTACGCGCGAAGCGCGTGATCGACGGCACCGGTAGAGCAGAGACGGTAGAAATGCACAAGAACATGGTGTGGGCCGACAACGCGAAGTCCGTTGTCGCAGGCAAACGCCCCCACGTAGCAGCGCTGCTCGCGCTGGCGCTGGCGGTGTCGTCCGCATTGAGCGGCTGTAGCTCGTTGTACTCGGAAGGCGCGGTCGCGGGCGCCGGTATCGCGGGTGCCGCGGTCGCGGGCAAGGTCACCAGCAATGCGGCGGTCGCGACCGGTATCGGTCTTGGCGCTGTCGCCGCCGCGCGCGCCGGCGTGCAGTACTCGGAGCGCGTGGTCCACACGAATACGCAGAACAGCATCGCGCAGGCGGCCGGTCCGCTCGATGTCGGCGCGGTCGCTCCCTGGAGCATCACCCACTCTTTCCCGATCGAAGACGACGAGCACGGCCGCGTGACCGTCAGCCGCCTGATCAGCACCGGCGCGCTCGACTGCAAGGAAATCGTCTTTTCCGTCGATCAGAACGCAACACGCGACAAGCCCGCGAGCAGCGCGTTTTACATCGCATCGGTTTGCCGCGACGGTAAGGACTGGCGTTGGGCATCGGCCGAACCCGCCACCGAGCGCTGGGGTGCGCTGCAATGATATTGCGTTCGCCTGGCGTTCCGAGGGGTGATCGGCTGCGGCTCATCGCGGCCGGCGCGCTATGCGTCGGCGCGAGCCTGCTGGCGAGCGGCTGCGCGTCGATCGGCGCCGCGAGCGGCGCGGCGGCGGGTGTCGCTTCGGGCATCGTGACCAGCAATCCGGCCGTCGCGCTCGGCGTCGGCGTGGCGGTGCAGGCCGCCACCGACGAAGCGGTCGCGCGCTACATGCGCGGCATGCACAAGGATCAGCAGGATCTGATGGCGGCGCTGGTCGGGACGATGGCGGTCGGCGAAACGAAACCGTGGTCGGTCAAGCACACGTTGCCGATCGAAAACGGTCACGGCCAGGTGCGCGTGACGCGGGCGGTCAACTCGGCGCTCGCGCTGTGCAAAGACTTCGTGTTCTCGGTGCAGGACGGCGACGGCCCGAACGCGCCCGAGAGGTGGTTCACGGCGAGCGCGTGCCAGCAGGACAAGGGCTGGAAGTGGGCGACGGCCGAGCCGGCGGTCGCACGCTGGGGCAATTTGCAATAATGAAGCGGCGAATGTTTCTCGCCGCTTCCTCCCTCCGTCATTAACGACGGAAGGCCCCATCGTAAGCAGTTCCTGGAGGACGCAGTCCACCTTGCGCGCGCAGGGCAGCCCCCGATGACCAGGATGCAGTCCTGATGGGGCTGTCGTTGAGCACAGCCCCGCGTGATAGATCGCACGCTAGCAGGAGTGATTTAACGTCGCTCTGTACATCGGAGAAGCGGCGACGCCTTCCAATCAATGGTTACGCTAGAGCACACGGGTCGACAGTTCCCGCAAAGCGGAAGCGGGTGTGGATCGACGCTACCTTGCGGCGAATACCGAGACCCCGCCATTGACGAATCCATTTGCGGCGCAACTCGGGCATCCTGCTGGCGATGTCGCCGAAGAGTAGGGAACGAAAATCAGCCCTGTCGCCGGGTCGACTGCAACCGAATGCGCATTGTTACCAGTGTTCAGGCGAGTAACAACGCTGCGGGAACCGGCGTCGACAATGGTTAGTACCGGCGTACACGGCGATGCGGCCGAGCAGGCGCCATTCGTCGAGGCATTGCCGGAAGAAGTCCAACGGCTTGCCGCGTTGTAGTAGCGATTGGTGGACACATCGTATTCAAGCTGATCACCTCCACCCGCGTTGAGGGACGCCAGAAGCGCGCCGTTTGAACGATCGATAATCTGCATGAGCAACGGCGCGCCAGTCGTCCCTTCTCGGCAACCGACCGCAATATCGTTCCCAGGCCCGAGCGCCAACCCAGTAGGATCGCAGTTACCTTCCCCATACATCGCGACGCCCGCAAGGGTCGTATAGTTCTGCGTGCCGCCGTTTGGTATTGCCCGAACAGATACTCCCGGCAGTTTTACGAGTTCACCATGAGGATTCGTCGTGCTGCCGTCTACGTTCACGTAGAAGTTGTCGCTCGTGGCGTCGTACCGGCAGGCTTCGAGTCCGGCAGTGGGTTTACCCGCGTTGTCAGTGAATGTGACCTTTGCCACGACGGTCTGAGTTGCCGTGTTGATGAATGTCGCGAAGGGCGGGCTCTCTTCCGGACTCGAGATCATGAAGATGCCATGGGTCGAATCGAGACAACCTTCATCTGCGCGCACGCCGGTTGTGCTGACCACTATCTTGCTTATCACTGCCCCTGCTGCAGGGTCGACGATCTTCACAGAATTCACGTCCCCCGCATAGATGAGGCTGCCGACAGGCGTCGCGCCGTCCGGGCCGGCCTGCGAATTTGGACCGGGTCCAAGTCCCGTAAACGCGAGCGGACCGCTCCCCTGGATTGCCTTGACGAACGACTTCGATGGAATGTCGATCTGATCCAGCGAAGCGTTATTTCTGTCGGTAAAAAAGTAATGGCTACCGGAAACGACGCCGATATCAAAGGAAAAGTTGACGCCGGCCTTGATGTTCGGCACGGCAATGTCCGATACATAATGCGGCCCGCTTGTAAGGTTGTCCCCGCCGCCACAGCCCGCAATAACGACCGCCACCGACGCAACCGCCATTGCATTTGCCCAAATGTACCTTCGCATCGCCCACCTCCTCTGATCGTTGAAATATGTCGAGCTTCGTCAATGCGTCTGCAACAGTGGAATCCGCCGCTACAGCATACGCTTTCCATTAAGTAGTCGTCCGTATCGTATTCACCAGGTATCAAACGTGATTTGCTTCAGTTTTTCATAAGGTTTCCGTCGAGCGTTGCCGCTGCCCTGAACAAGGCGACTCCGCAAATGCAGAGCGGAACTTTTAGCCATTCAATGTCGCGAAGTTCGCCATACCACCATGCTCGGGCTTCGCGCCAAAACCAGCTGACAAAAGGGCCCGTCGCGGCGAGATGCAATCGGTTAGCACCGGTTTGCACGCCTCCATGAAAGCGCGTTCATTTGGCGTAGGCGTGTTCGCTCAAGCGCCCATCCGCCGCGTGATTAACGTTGCGGCAAACGTAGCTGCCGATGTGATCAATGCGCTTAATGGCTTCACCGTAGAGCGAAAGCGCTGCCGGTTGCCAGACGTGAATCTTTACATAGTTATTGGGGGCGAAGTTTTGACGTTCCCGGGTCAACGTCCATGTGCAGCGGAATCTGCGAAGACACAGAGCTGATAACACCCGTTGAACCAACCCGCTGACGCGGGAGGAGGCGGTTGGCCAGCGACTTTTGCTCCGGGGATCATCAGTCGGGTGCATCCTTTCGAGTGGGACGATGGCAGTGCAGTTTGCTATCCTGACCGTTCAGAGCGGAGTCCCCCATGACACCGCTACGTCGACGCATGATCGAGGATATGCGCGTGCGCAACCCTTCCTTGTGGAAGACCGCTGTCGTCGTCATTCGGCCGGCGATCGCGCTCCGCTCGCTCGCAGGATCATGCTCACCACTTCTTCCGTAGTCGTCTCGAAGCGCTTCGTCGCTAGCGCGCGCTTGCCCGAGAGCGCGCATATCTGTGCCTCGAAATCGGCATAGTGCTGAGTGGTCGCCCAGATCATGAACAGTAGGGTCGTCGGATCGACGGGCGCGAGCAAGCCTTTGGCAATCCATCGCTCGATCAGCTTCACACGTGTGTCCATCCACGGCTTCACGCGTTCGAGCAGGATCTCCTGCATATGCGCCGCACCGCTGATGATTTCGTTGGCCCACACCTTCGAGCCGAGCGGGCGGCGCCGTGACAGGGCCATCTTGGCGCGTACGTAGCCGCCTATCGCCTCGACCGGATCGTCGCTTGCATCGAACAGGTTGGCGGCCGCGTTCCATTCCTCGAAAACATCGTCGAGTACGCGCCAGTAGAGCGCGAGTTTGGTCGGGAAGTAGTAGTGCAGATTGGCCTTCGGCAAGCCCGCGCGCTCGGCGATCAGCGCCGTGCTCGCGCCTTCGAAACCGCGTTCGGCGAACACGGCTTCGGCACAGGCGAGCAGGTGGGATTCATTCGACGCGCGAATCGCGGCTTTGCGCCGACCGGGCTTATGCGTTGCGTCAGCGGCTGGCTGCGCCAGCGCCGTGCCGCGCGTCCCGAAGGGCACGGCTCGCGCGGTGGGTTCGTCGTTGCGCATAGTGTTCGGTCCATTCGAAAGAAATGAGAAGCGCGTCGGCCGCTCCTGCCGGCTTCATTGTAGCCACGATGCAAGTGCGTCGCGTATTCACCCGCATCGGCAGAAACGCGCAAGTCGGACGTCCGCGTGCTTTTCGCGCACTGCAGCATCAATGGCACGGTTCTCGCTCGTAATTCCGCATTGAATTAGCGAAGTTTATCGTCTAAAACCTGTCCAATCGGACAGGATTCGAAGGGCGGGATTTCAGGAGCCGCACAGTGCTACCCGGGCGTGCACCGCGATGGCTCTTCGCGCCCCACGCGGTGGCATGCACGCACGTTTGACGAACACGGACAGGAGGACACGTATGAACGCAGTAAGCGAAGCCGCGCTGACGACCGCGATCCACGTGAACGGCCAGCGCTTGTGGGACAGCTTGACGGAGATGGCGAAGATTGGCGCCACCCCCAAGGGCGGCGTGTGCCGTCTCGCGCTGACCGACCTCGACAAGCAGGGCCGCGATCTCATCGTGCAATGGGCGAAAGAGGCGAACTGCACGGTGAGTGTCGACCAGATGGGCAACGTGTTCATGCGCCGCGCGGGGCGTGACAACGACCTGCCGCCCGTGATGACCGGCTCGCACGCCGACTCGCAGCCGACGGGCGGCCGCTTCGACGGTATCTATGGTGTGCTCGGCGGGCTGGAGGTGATTCGCTCGCTGAACGATTACGGCATCGAAACCGAGCGGCCTGTTGAAACGGTGATCTGGACCAACGAAGAGGGCTCGCGCTTCGCGCCGGCGATGGTCGCCTCCGGCGTATTTGCCGGCGTGTTCACGCTCGAGTACGGCCTTTCGCGCAAGGACGTCGACGGCAAGACCATCGGCGAGGAATTGCAGCGGATCGGCTATGCGGGCGCAGTGCCGTGCGGCGGTCGGAAGATTCACGCTGCGTTCGAGCTGCACATCGAACAAGGGCCAATACTCGAGGCCGAAAACAAAACGATAGGCGTGGTCACCGACGCGCAAGGCCAGCGCTGGTACGAAGTCGTGCTCACGGGGCAGGAGGCGCACGCGGGGCCTACGCCGATGCCGCGCCGCCGCGACGCGCTGCTAGGCGCCTCGCGTGTGGTGCAGCTCGTCAATGAAATCGGCCTGCGTCACGCGCCGCTCGCGTGCGCGACGGTCGGCATGATGCAGGTGCATCCGAATTCGCGCAACGTGATTCCCGGCCGCGTGTTCTTCACCATCGACTTTCGCCATCCGCAGGACGAGGTGCTGGCGCAGATGGACGCAGAGCTGCGCGAAGGCATCGCGAAGATCGCGCAACTGGGCAAGCTCGAAGCCGACGTCGAGCAGATTTTCTACTACGCGCCCGTGCCGTTCGACGCGGCTTGTGTGAAGTCCGTGCGCGCGGCGGCCGAGCGCTTCGGCTATTCGAACCGCGACATCGTGTCGGGTGCAGGTCACGACGCGTGCTATCTCGCAACGGTCGCGCCGACCTCGATGGTGTTCGTGCCGTGCATCGACGGAATCAGCCACAACGAAGTCGAGGACGCGACGATCGAATGGATCGAAGCCGGCGCGAACGTGTTGCTGCACGCGATGCTCGAACGCGCGAGCGAACCCGGCTGACACCCAACGATTGAACACGAGCGGTCTCAGCGCCGCGCTGTCTTTCCCACGATTCCCCTGTACCGGCCGCGCGCATCACGCACACGGCCGGCGGACCCGTGTTTTGCCTCGCAAGGAGCACCCGGATGTCCCAGACCACCTCGAATGCCGCCGACGGCATCGCCCCAGGCCGTCTCAACGCCGAGCAGCTCGGCTGCAATTTTGCCGACGTCGCGCCGCCGCTTTCCGCGAACGCGGCCGTGATCGCGGCCGACCGCTGTCATTACTGTTACGACGCACCCTGCGTACACGCGTGCCCCACGGGCATCGACATTCCCGGCTTCATCCGCAAGATCGGCAACGGCAATCTGAAGGGGGCGGCGCGCGACATTCTGAGCGCGAACCCGCTGGGCGGCATGTGCGCGCGAGTGTGCCCCACCGAAATTCTCTGCGAAGGCGCCTGCGTGAGAAATCATCAGGATGGCGAGCCGGTTCGGATCGGCGCGCTGCAACGTCATGCCACCGACTTCCAGATGGCGCGCGAAGCCGCCGGTGCGCCTGCGCTCTTCAAGCGCGCGAGCGACACATGCCGTCAGGTAGCGGTGGTCGGCGCGGGTCCCGCGGGTCTTGCCTGCGCGCACACGCTCGCGCTGGCCGGGCATCGCGTGAGCGTCTTCGATGCGGGCAAACATCCGGGCGGTCTGAACGAGTATGGCATCGCGGCGTACAAGACCGTCGATGATTACGCACAGCGCGAGGTGCGGTGGCTGCTTTCAATCGGCGGGATAGAACTGCGCCAGGGCCAACGGCTGGGGCATGACATCACGCTAGAGGAACTACGCGCAGCGTACGACGCGGTGTTCATCGGCGTGGGACTCGGCGGCACGCACACGCTGTCCGTCGAAGGCGAAATGCTCGACGGCGTGCTCGATGCGGTGGATTTCATCGCAGGCGTTCGCGCGGCCGACGATCTGGCCAGCGTGCCCGTCGGCCGCAAGGTGGTGGTGCTCGGAGGCGGCAACACGGCAATCGACGCCGCCGTGCAAAGCCGGAAGCTGGGCGCGGAGCAGGTGACGCTCGCCTATCGTCGCGGCGCAGCGCAGATGAGCGCCACCTGGGCCGAACTGGAATTCGCGCGTAGCCAGGGTGTGGCCGTGGCCGAATGGATGAAGCCGCTGCGAATCGTCGGCGACACGCAGGTGCGGGCCGTGGAATTCGAGCGCACCGAGCTCGATATGGCCGGCGCGTTGCGCGGCACTGGGCAGATCGTGCGCGTGGAGGCCGACATGGTGCTGAAGGCCATTGGCCAGAAGCTCTTACCCGCAGGCCTTGATGGGCTGCAACTGACCGACGGAGCCGGGCGCATCGCAGTGGACGCGAACGGCGCCACCTCGCTCACGGGCGTTTTCGCAGGCGGCGACTGTGCCGGCCACGCCGGAACCGATCTGACCGTTCAGGCCGTGCAGGACGGCAAGCTCGCCGCGCACGCGATCGACCGCTTCCTTGCGAACCTGTCTGCGAGAGCCGCCTGAGCCGCGCGAAAGCTACATCGAATCCAGCTAAAACGAAGGAGTCGCATCATGGCCGACTTGCGCTGCACGATTGCCGGCATTCAATCGCCGAACCCGTTCTGGCTCGCTTCCGCACCGCCCACCGACAAGGCCTACAACGTCAACCGCGCGTTCGAGGCAGGGTGGGGCGGCGTGGTCTGGAAGACGCTCGGGCTCGACCCGCACGTGGTGAACGTGAGTTCGCGCTACGGTGCGACCACCTGGCGCGGCCAGCGGATCGCAGGCCTGAACAACATCGAGCTGATCACCGACCGGCCGCTCGACGTGAACCTCAAGGAAATCGCGCAGGTGAAGCGGGACTGGCCCGACCGCGCGCTGATCGTCTCGCTGATGGTGCCTTGCAACGAGCATGACTGGAAGTGGATCCTGCCGCAGGTGGAAGCGACCGGCGCGGACGCGGTGGAACTCAACTTCGGCTGTCCGCACGGCATGAGCGAGCGCGGCATGGGCGCAGCGGTCGGGCAGGTGCCCGAGTACATCGAAATGGTCACCCGCTGGGTGAAAGAAGGCACGCGCCTGCCTTGCCTCGTGAAACTCACGCCGAACGTCACCGACATTCGTCACGGCGCGCGCGCGGCGATGAAGGGCGGGGCGGACGGCGTCTCGCTGATCAACACGATCAACTCGATCGTAGGTGTCGATCTCGACGTGATGGCGCCGCTGCCCACTGTGGACGGCAAGGGCACGCATGGCGGCTATTGCGGTCCCGCCGCGAAGCCGATCGCGCTGCACATGGTCGCAGAGATTGCGCGCGACCCGCAAACGCATGGCTTGCCGATCTCCGGCATCGGAGGCATTTCCGACTGGCGCGACGCCGCGGAATTCATCGTGCTGGGAGCGGGCAGCGTGCAGGTTTGCACGGCCGCGATGCACTACGGCTTCCGCATCGTCGGCGACATGATCGACGGCCTGTCGAACTGGATGGACGAAAAAGGCTACGCCAGCCTCGACGCGATTTGCGGCCGCGCCGTGCCGAACGTCACCGACTGGCAATACCTGAACCTCAACTACGACATCAAGGCACGCATCGATCAGGACCGCTGCATCCAGTGCGGGCTCTGCCACATCGCCTGCGAAGACACCTCGCATCAGGCGATCACCGCCATCCGCGATGGCAAGCGCCACTTCGAGGTGGTCGATGCGAACTGCGTCGGGTGCAATCTATGCATGCATGTTTGCCCGGTCGATCAATGCATCACGATGGAGCGCGTCGATTCGGGCGAGCGCTACGAGAACTGGACCACGCACCCGAACAACCCGGCGCGTGTCGCCGACCCGAAGGCCGCCTGACACGTTGAAGCCGGACCGAGCCGAACCCACGACAAGCGACGGAGAACCCACTTCATGAGCCAACCCTTAGCCGTCGACGCCACTGCGCGCCGCGCCGAAAGCGATCTATACAACGATGACCTCGCGCCCACCGGCGTCGCGCAGCGCACATGGCGCTGGTATCACTTCGCGGCACTATGGGTGGGCATGGTGATGAACATCGCCTCCTACATGCTCGCCGCCGGCCTCACCGAGCAGGGCATGTCGCCCTGGCAGGCGGTGCTCACCGTGCTGCTCGGCAATCTGATCGTGCTCGTGCCGATGCTGCTGATCGGTCATGCGGGTACCAAGTACGGCATTCCTTATGCGGTGCTGGTGCGAGCGTCGTTCGGCACCCAGGGCGCGAAGCTGCCCGCCATGCTGCGCGCCATCGTGGCGTGCGGCTGGTACGGCATTCAATCATGGCTGGGCGGCAGCGCCATCTATACGCTCGCCAACATCCTCACGCACAACGCGCTGGTGGGCAACGCAATGCCGTTTCTCGGCATTTCGATCGGGCAGGCCAGTTGCTTTCTCATCTTCTGGGTGTTGCAGCTGTACTTCATCCTGCACGGCACCGATTCGATCCGCTGGCTCGAAAGCTGGTCCGCGCCCATCAAGGTGGTGATGTGCGCAGTGCTCGTGTGGTGGGCCTGTTCGAGGGCAGGCGGAGTGGGCTCGATGCTGTCGCAATCGTCGCAGTTCGTTGCCGGCGGCAAGAAGGCGGGCCTGTTCTGGGCGACGTTCTGGCCGAGCCTCACGGCCATGGTGGGTTTCTGGGCGACGCTCGCGCTCAACATTCCCGACTTCACGCGCTTCGCAAAAACGCAAAAGGACCAGTTCGTGGGCCAGGCGATCGGCCTGCCCATTCCGATGGCGTTGCTGTCGGTGGTCTCCGTGGTCGTGACGTCGGCGACGGTCGTGATTTACGGAAGGGCGATCTGGGACCCGATCGACCTCACGAGTCGCATGGAGGGCGTCGGCGTGGGCATCGCGCTCGTGATCCTCACGCTCGACACGATGTGCTGCAATCTCGCCGCGAACCTCGTCGGCCCAGCTTACGATTTTTCGAGCCTGTGGCCCAAGGGCATTTCGTACAAGACGGGCGGCCTTATCACCGCGGCCATCGCCATCGCGATGATGCCGTGGAAGATCCTCGCGACCACGCAGGGCTACATCTTCACTTGGCTGGTCGGTTATTCGGCGCTGCTCGGACCGGTGGCCGGCATCCTGATGGTCGACTACTTTCTGGTTCGCAACACACGCCTCGATACGACCCAGCTCTTCGAGGAAAACGGCGAATACGCGTACTCGAACGGCTGGAATCCGGCGGCCGTGATCGCGCTGATCGCCGGGGTGCTGCCGAACCTGCCGGGCTTTCTGAATGTCGCGTTCCCGAATGTGTTTGCCTCGGTGCCCGACGCGTTCAAAAGCATTTATACCTATGCGTGGTTCGTGGGGCTCGCGATTGCGGCGCTCGTGTACGGCGTGATGATGAAAGTCGGCCGGAGCCGGCGCCCGAGCGTGGCGGGCGCGTGAGCGTTTCAAGCGTCAATGTTCAACTGAAGGAGACTTGGCATCATGGCGATCCTGATTCGAGGCGGCACTGTCGTCAATGCAGACAAGAGCTGGCGTGCGGACGTGCTCTGCGAAAGCGGCGTGATCCAGAGCGTCGGTGAAAACCTCGACGCGCCTGCGGGCGCGACCGTGGTCGACGCCGGTGGCCAATACGTGATGCCCGGCGGCATCGATCCGCACACGCATATGGAACTGCCCTTCATGGGCACGACTGCCAGCGACGACTTCTACACGGGCACGGCGGCGGGGCTGGCGGGCGGCACTACATCGATCATCGACTTCGTGATCCCCAACCCGAAGCAGGCGCTGATGGACGCCTTTCGCGAGTGGCGCGGCTGGGCCGAAAAAGCCGCTGCTGACTATGGCTTTCACGTGGCGGTGACGTGGTGGGATGAAAGCGTGCATCGCGACATGGGGCTGCTCGTGAACGAGCATGGCGTGTCGAGCTTCAAGCACTTCATGGCCTACAAGAACGCGATCATGGCGGACGACGAGATCCTCGTGAACAGTTTTGCCCGCTCGCTCGAACTGGGCGCGCTGCCCACCGTGCATGCGGAAAACGGCGAGCTCGTATTTCAATTGCAACGCCAGTTGCTGGCGCGCGGCTTCACGGGTCCTGAGGCGCACCCGCTGTCGCGGCCGCCCGAAGTCGAAGGCGAGGCAGCGAATCGCGCGATCCGCATCGCCCAGGTATTGGGTGTGCCGGTGTACATCGTGCATGTGTCGGCGAAAGACGCGCTCGAGGCGATCACGCGCGCGCGCAGCGAAGGTCAGCGCGTATTCGGCGAAGTGCTCGCGGGGCACCTGGTGATCGATGAGGCCGTTTATCGCGACCCGGACTGGACGCGCGCCGCCGCCCACGTGATGAGTCCGCCGTTCCGTACGCAGGAGCATCGCGACGCGCTGTGGCGCGGACTTCAGGGCGGCCTGCTGCACACCACCGCAACCGACCACTGCGTGTTCTGCGCGTCGCAGAAAGCGATGGGCCGCCATGATTTCACGAGGATCCCGAACGGTTGCGGCGGCGTTGAAGATCGCATGGCGGTGTTGTGGGATCAAGGCGTGAACACCGGCCGGCTCACGCCGAACGAATTCGTGCGCGTTACCTCCACCAATGCCGCGCAAATCTTCAACCTCTACCCGCGCAAGGGCACGGTGGCCGTCGGTGCCGACGCCGATATCGTCGTATGGGATCCCGAGGCCACGCGCACCATCTCGGTCAAAACGCATCATCAGAACGTGGACTTCAACGTGTTCGAGGGCATGACGGTGCGCGGCGTGCCGACCCATACCGTCTCGCAAGGCGAACTCGTTTGGGTAGACGGCGACCTGCGGGCGCGGCGAGGCGCCGGACGTTATCTGAAGCGTCCCGCGAATCCCGGCTATGTGCAGGCATCGCGCCTCGCGAAGAGCCTGAAAGAGACGCAGCCCGTGCATCGCGAGGGTGACGCACCACAATAAGAGCGGCGACGCCTGGAGGCACAGCAGGGAAGGTCCGGCGCGCGAAGCGGCAGGATTGGCTTCATGCGCCGGTTTGTCCGGCGGATTTGCGGTGGCGGTGCCGGGGTGCTGTTTGCACGGCAGTAAGCGATTCTGAAAGGATTTCTTTGGGGCCCGTTCTCTTTCACGTATCCGACAGGAGGAGCGCCATGTCGATGCCGACCACCCTGCAGGAGGCCCTGCAAAACAAGGGCTCACGCTACGAAATCGTGCGCTACCCATGCAGTCATTCGAGCATGGAAAGTGCAACGGCGGCGCACGTTCCCGGCGACCGCGTTGCCAAAACGGTGCTGCTCGGAGACGAGCACGGCTATATGGCCGTCTTGCTGCCGTCAACCTATGCCGTGCAATTGTCCGCGCTTTGGAACAAGACAGGGCGCCCGCTCACCCTTGCTACCGCGGTCGAACTGCGCGAGCTGTTCACGGACTGCGCCTGCTGATGCATTTCGCGGTCATGCCGGTGTTCATCCATCCTGTGCACGGGCTTTTGATCAGCGGCGAAGCTGCCCAATCGCTCGGCATGACGTTTGGACAGATGATGCGTTACGTCGCGATCCCCCGGGCGTTCCGGCGCATGCTGCCGCCACTCGGCAACAACGTAATTTCGATGCTGGGCGTCGCCGGTAACCCGGAGGGACGTCTGGTACAGGTGCGGCCGGCAACCTGTTCGGCACCACGGACTGAAGACACTGTCTCTTCGAAAAAACGCGCCGTTCGATCCGGATGTCGATCATTGCCTGCGAACGGCGCTGTCACGTTGACGAAGTGGCCAGGTAAGATGTGTTGATGAAGAAGACCAAATCGCTTTATCACGGCCAGCGGTTTCCGGCGGCGGTCATCAGCAACGCGGTTCGCTGGTATTTCCGGTTCCACCTGAGCCTGCGCGACATCGGGGAGTTGCTGTTCGAGCGCGGTGTTGTCGTGAGCTACGAGAGCGTCCGTCGCTGGTGCGACAAATTCGGCGCGAGCTTTACCCATCGTGTCAAGGCGGTGCGGCGCAAGCCGGGCAGCAACTGGCATCTCGACGAGATGTTCGTGACGCTGCGCGGTGAATCCTATCTGCTGTGGCGGGCAGTCGATGAACATGGCGCCGAACTGGACATCCTGCTGCAGAAACGGCGTGACAAGGCAGCGGCCAAACGCTTCTTCCAGCGCGTGCTGCGCTCAAGCGCAGTGCCACGTAAGATCGTCACGGACCAGCTACGTAGCTACGTGGCCGCCAAAGCGGACATCCCGTAACTGGCGAACGTCAAGCACGTGTTCGTCAAAGCGAGCGCTCGCGTGAACAACCGGGCCGAAAAAAGCCACCAGCCCACACGAGAACGAGAGTGACGCATGCGCGGCTTTCGCGACCGCGATCGTACACAAGCTTTCCTCGCGAGCCTCGGCCCAATCCGACAGCACTTCGCGCTGAAGCGGCATCTGCTGCGCGCTTCGCTCTATGGCAAACATCTCGCAGCTCGATTCACGACTTGGCACGAATTCACGGAAGTCACCCAAAATCCGTTCGCGGTCTTCTGGCTGGTAGTCCCGCCTGCCGAAACTTTGTCTTTCTATCGGCAACGTGACAGCGGCATCGAAGGCGCCATTTATCGGGCAATCGCCCAGTCGCCTGTGTGGCTCACTGGCCGTGTGCGTCGGGCAAATCGGGTCCAGCTCGCGATTTGCGCTGGCCACGGCGCGTTGCCGCGCGCGCTCGACGCGCTGCTTGAGCTCGGCAAACCGATAATCCTCAGTCCACGCCGCACCCCACAAACAGATTTGTCAAAGCCATTTTGAAATGTCCGCTTACTGGCCAAGTTCAAATGTCCGCTTTTAGGGGGTGGGAATCGGTCTCTCACCCGGTTTTTATTCACGCAGTGTCGAAGGATGGCGTTTGAACTGGCAGG